>CALKYE010000109.1 GCA_938003765.1 uncultured Planctomycetia bacterium | reverse complement strand
CCATGCGCCACCCGGTCACACTCATTCGCGGCGACGGCACCGGTCCCGAACTCGCGCGCGTCACGCGCGACGTCCTCGATGCGACGGGCGTCGAATTCGACTGGGTCGAGGTCGAGGCGGGAGTGGACATCATGGCCACCGCGGGCACGCCGCTGCCGCAGAACGTGCTCGACTCGATCAAGAAGACCAAGACCGCGATCAAGGCGCCGATCACCACGCCGGTCGGCACGGGCTTCCGCTCGGTGAACGTCGCGCTGCGCAAGGAGTTCGATCTGTACGCCTGCCTGCGGCCGTGCAAGAGCTACAAGGGCGTGCGTTCGCGCTACGAGAACGTCGACCTGGTGATCTTCCGCGAGAACACCGAGGACCTGTACGCCGGCATCGAGTTCGAGAAGGGCCAGAAGAACACGGCCGAGCTGATCGAGTTCATCAAGAACCTGCACGGCGCGAAGATCCGTCCGGACAGCGGCATCTCGATCAAGCCCATCTCGGTGTTCGGCACGACGCGCATCGTGAAGGCGGCCTTCGAGTACGCCCGCGCGAACAAGCGCAAGAAGGTCACCGCCGTCCACAAGTCGAACATCATGAAGTACTCCGACGGCCTGTTCCTCGCGACCGCGCGCGAGGTGGCTGCGCAGTACCCCGAGATCGAGTTCACCGACGTGATCGTCGACAACATGTGCATGCAGCTCGTGCAGAAGCCCGAGCAGTTCGACGTGATCGTGCTGCCCAATCTGTACGGCGACGTGCTCAGCGACCTGTGCGCCGGACTCGTCGGCGGCCTGGGCGTGGCGCCCGGCGCGAACCTCGGCGACGGCGGCATCGCGATCTTCGAAGCGACGCACGGCTCGGCGCCCAAGTACAAGGGCCTCAACAAGGTCAATCCCTCGGCGATGCTGCTCTCGGGCATGCTCATGCTGCGCCACCTCGGCGAGACCGCGGCCGCCGTGCGCCTCGAGAAGGCCGTGGCCAAGGTGTTCGCGGAAGGCAAGCACGTCACCTACGACATGAAGCCCAACCGCGACGACCCGACGGCGGTCGGCACGCGCGAGATGGGTCAGGCCATCATCGCGGCGATGGAGACGGTCAAGGTCTGATACACGGGGCGCGCGGTCGCAGCCGTGATCGCGCGCCACGCGTTCGGACACTCCCCACCACGGACCTCGTTTCACAGGGCACACGCTCCATGGGCGCGATCGCACAGCGCAAGATCACCGTCGTCGGCGCCGGCTACGTCGGCATGACGTGCGCTCAACTGGCGGCGCAGAAGAACCTCGCCAGCGAGGTCGTGGTGATCGACGTCAACGAGGGGCGCGCGAAGGGCATCGCGCTCGACCTCAATCAGATGGCGGCGGTGGAGGGCTTTCGCACGCGCGTGACCGGCACGGCGGAGCCCCGGGACACCTGGGGCAGCGACCTGTTCATCGTCACCGCGGGACTGCCGCGCAAGCCGGGCATGTCGCGCTCCGATCTGCTCGAGACCAACGGCAAGATCATCGCGCAGGTCGCGCAGTACGTGCGCGAGGGCAGCCCCGATTCGATCGTGATCGTGGTGACCAACCCGCTCGACTCGATGGTCCACCTGATGCGCGTGAAGACCGGTTTCCCCGGCAAGCGCGTGGTCGGCATGGCGGGCGTGCTCGACAGCGCGCGCTTCTGCTGGTTCATCGCCGAGGAAGCGCGCGTCAACGTCGCCGACGTCGACGCCATGGTGCTGGGCGCGCACGGCGATTCGATGGTCCCGGTGGCCGAGTACTGCACGCTCAACGGCGTGCCGCTGCCCAAGCTCGTCGCCAAGCCGAAGATCGACGCGATGGCCGACCGCACGCGCAACGGCGGCGCGGAGATCGTCGGGCTGCTCAAGACCGGCTCGGCCTTCTTCGCCCCCGCGGCGGCGTCGGTGCAGATGGCGGCGTCCATCCTCAACGACGAGAAGCGCATGTTGCCGTGCGCGTGCCTGCTCAACGGCCAGTACGGCATCGAGGGGCTCTACATGGGCGTGCCGGCGGTGCTCGGCGCGCAGGGCGTCGAGCGCATCGTCGAACTGCCGCTGGACAACGAGTCGCGGATCCTGATGAACAAGACCGCGGCCGCGATCGCCAAGGACGTCGAGCTGCTGCGCGAGTTGAGGCTGGTCTGAGGTCGTTCGACGCCTCGTCCGCGCGCGGCGACCTCTAGCGGCCCGTTGCCGGCCGCAGGCCCGGCCCTTACCCTCTTTCGCCCGCGATTCCGCGGCATTCGTCCCGAGCGCGACGCGCCACGTCGCGCGCAGCCCATCCACCGCCATGTCCGCCACCCGCACTGAAAGCGACTCCTTCGGCCCGCTCGAAGTCCCCTCGGACCGCCTGTGGGGGGCCCAGACCCAGCGTTCCAAGCAGAACTTCAAGATCGGCGGTCAGCGTTTCACGCGGCCGATGATCCGCGCGCTGGGGATCGTCAAGAAGTGCGCGGCGCAGGCCAACATCGAGCTGGGCGAGCTCGCGATGCTCAACAAGAAGCAGCAGCAGGCGCTGCTCAAGGCCGCGGACGAAGTCATCACGGGCGAGCACGACGAGCACTTCCCTCTGGTCGTGTGGCAGACCGGGTCGGGCACGCAGAGCAACATGAACGCGAACGAGGTCATCTCGAACCGGGCGATCCAACTGCTCGGCGGAGAGCTCGGGAGCAAGAAGCCGATCCATCCCAACGACCACGTCAACCGCGCGCAGAGCTCGAACGACGCCTTCCCGACCGCGATGCACATCGCCGCGGCCGAAGAGAGCGTTCAACGCCTGCTGCCCGCGCTCGAAGCGCTCGAGCGCTCGCTCACCGCGAAGTCGGCGCAGTGGAAGAAGATCGTGAAGATCGGCCGCACGCACCTGCAGGACGCCACGCCGCTCACGGTGGGGCAGGAGTTCTCGGGCTACGTGCAGCAACTCAAGGACGCGCGCCGCGCCATCTCGAGTTCACTCGCCGGCGTGTACGAGCTCGCTCTGGGCGGCACCGCGGTCGGCACCGGACTCAACACGCACCCCGACTACGCCAAGCTCGTCGCCAAGAAGATCGCGGCGCAGACCGGCCTGCCGTTCAAGAGCGCGCCCAACAAGTTCGCGACGCTCGCCGCGCACGACGCGCTGGTTGCTCTGTCCGGCGCGCTGCAGAGCACCGCCGCGGCGCTGATGAAGATCGCCAACGACATCCGCTGGCTCGGCTCCGGTCCGCGCTGCGGCATCGGCGAGCTCAAGCTCCCCGAGAACGAGCCGGGCAGCTCGATCATGCCGGGCAAGGTCAACCCCACGCAGTGCGAGGCGCTGACCATGGTGTGCGTCCAGGTCATGGGCAACTCGTTCGCGGTCACGATCGCCGGCTCGCAGGGCAACTTCGAGCTCAACGTGTTCAAGCCGGTGATGATCCACAACACGCTGCAGTCGATCGCGCTGCTCTCCGACGCCTGCGACTCGTTCCGCGAGAACTGCATCGAGGGCCTCGAGCTCGACACCGCGCGCGTCGACGAGCTGATGCGCAAGTCGCTGATGCTGGTCACGGCCCTCAACCGCCACATCGGCTACGACAACGCGGCCAAGGTCGCCAAGAACGCTCACAAGAAGGGCATCACGCTGCGCGAGAGCGTCGTGGAGCTCGGATTGATGAGCGCGGAGGCCTTCGACAAGGCGGTCGTGCCCGGTGACATGGTCGCGCCCAAGCGCGGCATGTCGATGTCCGGCGGCTGATCCGGACCCGCCCCGCGGCGGCGCCCGACGGCGCCCTCGTTCTCGTTTCCGGCGCGCGGCGACTACACTTCGCGCCCCACACCCCTCACCCCGACTCTCCCCATGAAGACCAACGTCCGCCGCAGCAACGCCAAGCACGCCAAGAAGACCGGCTACCGCACCCGCCAGAAGACCAAGGGTGGCCGCAAGGTGAACCGCCGCCAGCGCGCCAAGCACGGCAAGATCTGAGCGCAGCGCGCGCCGCGCTCGACAGCGCTCGCGCCGCGTCTGCGCCCACCGGAGCGCCACCGGCGTGTTCGGCGTTCGATCCCGCGTCCCGCACGTTCTCTTCGCGCTGCACTCCAGCGTCGCGGCGTGGTGTGTCGTGGGACCGGGGTACCGCTGGTGGGGCGCCTCGGCGCGGCCCTTCGTGTTCGGCCTGCCCTGGTCGCTGGTGTGGCCGTTGATCTGGTTGGCGCTGGTCTTCGCTTCGCTGCTCGCCTACGAGCGCTGGACGCGCAAGGTCGAGGACGCGAACGAGCGAGCCGCGCAGGCTGACGGAGCTCGCAACCCGGCGTCGGCGCCGTGAGCCCAGACGCCATGAGCCCCGACGCCTGGATCGTCTCGACCGTCGCGCTCGCGTACCTCGCGGGCTGCCTGTGGGTCGGGATGCGCGGCGGCGCGGGAGCGAGCGACAGCGCCGTGGGCTACGTCGCCGGCGACCGCGCGCTGGGCCCGCTGGTGATGTACTTCATCGTCGGCGCGACGGTCTTCTCGGCCTTCTCGTTCCTCGCCACGCCCGGCCTCGCGTACACCTCGGGCGCCGCGGTCTTCTACGTGCTCGGCTACGGGCTGGTCGGCTTCATCCCGTTCTACTTCCTCGGTCCGCGCGCGGCGCGACTGGGACGAGCGCACGGCTACATCACGCAGGCGGAGATGGTCGCGCATCGCTGCTCGCACGCGCCGCTGGCGGGGACGATGGCGCTCGTGAGCGTGCTCTCGTTCGTGCCGTACCTCGCGCTGCAGATCAAAGGCGCGGGACTGGTCGTCAATCGACTGACCGAGGGCAACGTGCCCGAGTGGCTCGGCGGCGGCGTGTGCTACGCGGTGGTGCTCGCGTACGTGCTCAAGAGCGGAGTGCTCGGCGTCGGCTGGACCAACGTGTTCCAGGGCGTGCTCATGATGGCGCTCGCCTGGGCCTTCGGACTGTGGCTGCCGTACAAGCTGTACGGCGGCGTGGGCCCGATGTTCGAGCAGATCGCGGCCGCGAAGCCGGAGGTCGAGGGCGGCGCGTTGTTCCTGAGCGCTCCGGGCGCCAAGAGTTGGAGCTGGTTCCTCACCTCCGGAGTGATCTCGACGATCGGCTTCGTGTGCTGGCCGCACCTGTTCATGAAGGCCTTCTCCGCGCGCGACGAACGCACGCTGCGGCGCACGGTCGTGTTCTATCCGACCTTCATGATCTTCCTCGTGCCGATCTTCCTGATCGGCTTCGCCGGCGTGCTGTTCCCCACGCCGCCGCCCAAGCCGGAGCAGGTGCTGCCGCACATGCTGATGAGCCTGGAGTTGCCAGCGTTCGTCGTCGGACTGTTCTGCGCGGGCGCGCTCGCAGCCGGCATGTCGACCGGCGACGCGATCGTGCACGCGTCGGCGTCGATCCTCGTGCGCGACGGCTGGATCACGGCGCTGGGGCGCAAGCTCAGCTCCAACCAGGAGCGCCGCGCGGTGCGCGTGCTCGTGGTCGTGCTGACGCTGGCTTCGTACGCGCTGGCGATCGCGTACCAGGGCGACCTCGTGTCACTGCTTCTGTACGCCTACGGACCGATCGCGCAGTTCCTGCCCGGCTTGCTGATCGCGTTGTGCGGTCGGCGGCGCGACGGACCGGCGGTGCACGCAGCGCTCGTCGCGGGCGTCGCGGTGTGCGTCGGTCTCAAGCTCTTCCCGCAGTTCGCGCCGTGGGGACTGCACGAAGGCGTGTGGGGCCTGGTCGCCAATCTCGCCACGCTCGGCGCGCTGAGCGCGCTGCGCTCTCAGCCGAAGCGCACCGAGTAGATCGGCGGGAGGTTGTGGCTGACGGCGCTCCAGCTCTCGCCGGAGTCCTCGCTCAGGTACAGGTTGCCGGTCGAGGAGCCGAAGGCCACCAGGCCATCGCGATTGTCGAGCGCGTGGCGGTACACGATGTCGTACGCGCCCTGCTGCGGCAGGCCCTTGGTGAGCTTGCGCCAGCTCTGGCCGCCGTCGTCGGTGCGCGCGACGAACAGGCCGCCGTCGATCGCCATGCGTTGATTGTCCGAGCGACCGGGAACGAGCCACGCGCGCTTGCCGTTGCGCGCATCCGCGCTGACCGGGAACCCGAAGTGCACGCCCTCGGTCGGAGCGCTCACCATGCGCCAGCTCTCGGCGCCGTTGTCGGAGTAGAAGACGCCGGCGTGGTTCTGCTGCCAGATGTGATCCGGCGCGCTGGCGCACAGCTCGATGAAGTGCGTGTCGTGGCCCCACTCCGCTTCGGGATCGGGGCTGTGGTCCATGGCCATGCCCTTGTTGCGGCTGCGCCAGGTCGCGCCGCCGTCGCGCGTCTCGATCACGCCCGCGGTCGAAACCGCGACCAGCACGCGTTGCGGGTCGCGCGGGTCGACGCAGATCGAGTGGATGCCGGGAGCGAACTCGCCGCCCTCGGAGGCCGGCGTGCCGAACCACTTGGTCTCGCCCGTGCCGTCGCCGGCGAACAGATCGCCTCCGCGCGACTCGTGGTTCCACAGCGGGCGGTTGAGCTCGAACGACGCGCCGCCGTCGCGGCTGACGAACAGGCCGCCGGGGATCGTGCCGATCCAGATCGCGCCGTCGCCGCCGAAGGCGATGATCCACAGCTTCTGGACGCTCGCCTTGCGCACGACGACCTTCCAGCCGACGCCGAAGTCGCTGGTGGCGTCCTCGAACATGTCCTGTCCGATGTAGCGCGCTCCCTCGGGGAACTTCACCTGGGTCGCGTTGTCGCGCCAGGTCGCGCCGCCGTCGTCGGAGACCGAGAGCTTGGCGCCCCAGTGGCCGTGTCCGAGCAGCGCCCACAAACGTCCGCTCTTCGGCTCGCGCGCGACGTAGTTCACGCCCGTTCCGGCGTGTCCCGCCAGTTGCGACTGCCAGCGCCCGTCGCGCCGCTCGACCTTGAAGGTTCCCTTGCGAGTCGCGACCCAGAGTGTGGTGTTGGTCATGGTGATCAGCCTCCGCTCAGTGCTTGGAGAATGGAGATCGTCTCGTCGGGGCGCACCGCGTCGCTCAATTGGCGGCGGTCGCGCACCGGGTTGTTGCCGATGAACACGTTGACGTGCGGGCGCAGTCGGCCGCGCTCGTCGCACACGTAGAACGCGATGCCCGGCGCGAGTTCGTCCAGCGCGCGCACGGCGCCGGCGACGTCTTGCGCTTCCACGCGCAGCTCCCGGTTCTCGAGCTGCGGGAAGAACGCGAACAGGTGGCGGGTGAGTCGGACTTGGACCACG
>CALKYE010000108.1 GCA_938003765.1 uncultured Planctomycetia bacterium | reverse complement strand
CTCACCGCGTCGCCGGCGCTCCCGCTAGCAAGCCGCGCGCGTCGCTGCTCGGCGTCGCTCCAGCCACGGGCGGCCGCGAGGGCGTAGAGCTCAAGCGCGCGCGCGCGGTCGGGGCTTCGACCTTGTCCGGTCTCGTAGGCCATGCCGAGGAGCCAGGCGCGACGGCCGTCCGGGCTCGTCTGCAGCTCTGCTTCGAGGCGCGCGAGCGCGTCGATCAGCGCTTCGTGCGACGCCGCGCAACCGTTGGCGAAGAAGTGCTCGACGACGTTCTCGCTGCCGCGCAGGTTGCCGAGCTGCGCCGCTCGGGCGAAGTAGCGCGCCGCGGCCAGCGGGTCGCGCTCGGTCATCCGGCCTTCGAGGTAGATCGAGCCCAGTTGGTTGCAGGCAGCGGCGTCGCCCGCATCCGCGCGCGTCCCGACCATCTTGACCAGGTTGCGGCCGGCGAACGGTTTGCCTTCGTCGTAGGCCTCTTTCCAGAAGCGGATCGAACTGCCCGGATGCTGCGGACCGATCCAGCCCGTGCTCCACATCGCGGCGAACAACGCGCCCCACACGCCCATGTGGGCGAGATTGAGCTTGCGCGGGCTCACGCGCGACTCGGCGTTCGTCCAGCGCGCGAGCCAACCGCTGTTCGCCCAGCGGTCGAGCAGCGGCACGCACAGGTTGAGCAGCGGTACGGGCAGCAGCTTGTCGTAGAAGTCGGGGATGTCGAGTTCGCCGAGCCACCAGAACAGGAGCACGTTCGCGAGTCCGTAGGCCGAGCCGAACAGCACGCGACCGACGTTCGTGCGCGGCGAAGTCGCCGGGTCGGTCAAGAGCAGGTGCATCCCCAGGAAGATCGCGATGGGGAAGTTGGTGTCGACGAAGAAGTAGACGCCGGTCAGCTCCTGGTAGATCCAGCCGAACAAGCACAGCGACGCGACGGCCGAGAGCGTCATCAGCGTCACCGCGAAGAAGTACTGCACGATCAGCCCGAACAGGAACACCTGCAGGAAGATGTGCGGCGGGCGCGCCAGAGTCGTCGCGACTTCGATGCCCCAGGTCAGCTGCGTGGCGCCGAGCGCGATCAGGAAGATCGAGGCCACCGACAGCCCGAAGGCCGACGGGTTGAAGATGTGCGTGCTCTTCCCGTCGCGTCGCCAGCGCAGGAACTCCTTGCCGAGCGCCGCCACCGCGAGCAGCACGAACTGCAGCGCGAACCAGTCCTCCTTGAACCACAGGAAGAAGTTGGTGCTGAGCACGATCGGCAGCGGACCGCAGCCCATGCGCCACGCGCGGCCGCGCGAGAGCGTGAGCAGCGCCTCGAACGCGTACAGGAACACCAGTTGGCCGAGGATCAGCGGCGCTGCCTCGTAGACCTCGCGCCAGTACCAGCCCCAGTAGGCGTAGATGCCGAGTTGGATCGAGCCCTGGATGTAGTGCGACTTCAGCGGCGCGGAGAACTCGATCGTCAAGCGCTCGCCGCGGCGCAGCGCTGCGACCCACAGCCATCCGATCCACAGCGCGAGCACGCCCGCGGCGCCGGCGAAGGCGGCCGTCAACCGTGCGTGGCCCGCGATGGGGGGGACGAACGTGAACGCGGCGAGCAGCGCGGCGAGGAGCAGCGGAAGTCGCGGGAAGCTGAGCCAGGGTGAGCGAGCCGCTGCGGGCGATCGCGACGGCGCACAGGCTGGGCCCGTCGCGGGCTGCGAGCTGGAGCGGAGGTGGTCCATCCGAGCTCAACTCAACCACGTTTCGTGCCGCGCGGTCGGACTGCGCGGCGCACGGCTGCTGCGGCCGCCCGCGGCGGTCGAACGCTTCGCGCCACGCCGTCCGTGCGCGCGACCCGTGAAAGTTATGCGTCGCCGGCCCAGCGACGCTCGGCGCCCATCGAGACGGCGCAGATCGCCGACGCGCTGCTTCGTTCAGCGCGCGGAATCGACGCGGGGGGCAGCGGGAGCTTCGGAGAGCACGCTCGGATGTTGCGCTCCGAGAAACTCCGTCAGCTCTCCGCGAGCGCGCGACGCGAGAGAGGCCGCGCGCTCCGGATCCGTCGCGCTGAGGGCGCGCGCGAGCTCGGCCCGCGCCAGCGCCGGCGCGATCTCGCCGTGGGCGGGGCCACGCTCCATTTCGGCGAGCGACTCGAGCTCCTCGACCGCCTTCTCGAAAGCGCCCGAACGCGTGGCGAGCACTCCGGCCGCCAGTCGCGTCCACGCATTGGCGCCGGTTGCGATGCGCGCGTCGTCGCGGAGCGCTCGCGCGCGCTTCAACGACTCGGCCGCGAGCTCGAACTCGCCGTCGAGCGCGCACCACCGCGAGTGCAGCGCCGCCGCGGCGGACTCCCACGAGTCGTCTTCGGCGTTCGCCGCGTCCTGCGCGCGTTCGAGCGCCTGCGAAAGCCGCGTGCGCGCCTCGTGCGACTCGCCCAGCGCTTCCATGCACAGCGCTGCGCGAATGTCCACGGCGAGCGCCTGCCAACTCGACTCGCCGAACGCCGCCGCAACGCGCGGCGCGCGTCGCTCCGCCGTTTCCAGCGCCTCGCGCCAGCGGTGGGCGCGCTCGTACGCGACGCCGAGCTTCTCGAGGCACGTGAGCGCCGCGCCGAACGTGGCCGGTGCGCAGCGATCGAACACGTGCTCCGCGCGCGTCAGCGTCTCGATCGCCTTCTCGAACTGGCCCGAGTCGAACTCGACGGTCGAGCTGCTGACGAGACAGCTCGCAAAGCGCGCGCTGTCCTCGCCGGTCAGTCGCCGTTCCTCCTCGAGCAACTCGGCGTAGGTGGCGCGCGCCTCGTCGAAGCGGCCGAGCATGCGCTCGCTCAGCGCGATGGTGTTGAGGCACATGACCGCGGCCGGATGCGGTTCGCTCGACGCGATGCGCTGCAGCGCGAGCGCGCGCCGCGAGAGCTCGATCGCATCGGCGTACTCGCGCTGCGACATGCGCAGCGAGGCGAGGTTGGTCAGCACGCCCGCCCGCGTGCTCTCCCACGAGCCTGGCAGGCGCTCGGCGACGGCGAGAGCTTCGCGCAGGTTCGCTTCCGCCTCGTCCAGCCGACCGGCGTTGCCCAGCGCGATCCCGAACACCGTCAGCGCGTCGGCGAAGTCGAAGCTCGGCTCGCTCGCGCGCTCGCGGTGCAGCTCCACGGCGCGTTGCGCGTGGGAGAGGGCCTCCGCGCGACCCAGTTGCTGCTCGAGCGAGGCCAGGGCGCTGAGGCTCTTGGCCAGCGTGAGCCGATCCGATTGAGCGAGCTGCTCTGCGAGCGCGGTGGAGCGTTGCAGCAGCCGCTCGCCGTTCTCCCAGTCGCCCAAGCTCGCGTAGCTCTCGCCGATCGACGCCAGCAACCTCGCGCGCACCGCGGGTTGGTCGGACAGATGACCCGCCTCCAACTGCGCCGCCGCCTTCGCGAGCACCTCGCGCACCGCGACTTCTTGTCCAGCGGCCTCGGAGGGATCGACCGAGCGGAACAGTCCCGCGAGGAAGCCGCTGACCTCGCGAGCGTCGTGCGCTTCGATCCGCGCAGCCTCGCGTTCGCGCTGCGCCTCGCCCAGCGCCGCGCCGAGTTCGTCGGCGTGCGCGCGCTCGCGCCACAGCAGCACGCTCGGCGCAAGGACGAGCACCGCAGCCGCCGTGGCCGCGACGGGATGGCGTTGCGTCCAGCGCCGCGCGACGACCCAGGCGCTCGGCGGCCGCGCCTCGATCGGCCGGCGCTCGAGCACGTTGCGCAGATCGCGCGCGAACGCGGCGGCGTCGCCGTAGCGGCGGGCGAGGTCCTGCTCCATGGCCTTCGCGCAGACGATCTCGAGGTCGCGCGACGCGGCCGGGTTGAGCGAGCGCAGGGAGGGCGGCGCGCCCGCGAGCACCGCGTTGCGCACGGCGAGCGTGTCCGGTCCGCGGAACGGCAGACGCAGCGTCAGGAGCTCGAACAGCGTCACGCCCAGTGAATACACGTCGCTCCGCGCGTCCGCCGCCGGTTTGACGGGTCGCAGTTGCTCGGGCGGCATGTACGCCAGCGAGCCGAGTTCGCTCTGTTCGAGCGTCAAGCGCTCGTCGCCGTCGGCGAGGTGCGCCAGGCCGAAGTCGAACAGCATCGCGCGCGCCTGCGAGGTGACCGCGATGTTGGAGGGCTTCACGTCGCGGTGCAGGACTCCGCGCGAGTGCGCGTGGTCGAGGGCTTCGGCGACCTGCAGGACGAGCTGCACGACGCACTCGACGTAGCCGCCCGTGAACGCTGCGGCCGCAACGTCGGCGTCCCACTTCGCGCCGGCTGGCGCGGCGCGCGACAACGCCTCAGCGAGGTCCTGCGCACGGAGCGAGCGGGGCTCGCGTCCGAGAAGCTCGCGCAGCATGTCGCCCAGCGTCGCGCCGTCGAACAGCTCCATCGCGAAGTACGGGACGCCGTCCGCTTCGCCGATCGCGTGGATCGGCGCAACGCCGGGGTGCTGCAGTCGCGCAGCGGCAGTCGCTTCGCGGCGGAAGCGCGCTTTTGCGCTCGGCGAGCTCATCAGCTCCGGACGGATCAACTTCAGCGCGACGTCTCGACCCAGGCTCGGCTGGCGCGCGCGGTACACGACTCCCATGCCGCCGCTGGCGATCCTCTCGAGCACCTCGAACTCGCCCATGCGCTCCGGCAGCGCGTCCGCGGCGTCATCGGCCGAGCCCGCGAACTCGAGCACCTCGAGCGACTCGAGCGCGTCGAGCAACTCCGCGCCGAACTGCGGGTGCTCCGCTGCGAACGAATGCGCCGCGACGTGCGAGCCGCTGCGCCGCAGACGCAGGAACTCCTCGACGGCGTCTTCGAGTGTGTCGATGCGACTCATGGCGCGGGCCGCGGTCCGTCAGGTTCGAGGCCTCTCAGCGCAGGACGCAGGCGCTGCAGCGCGCGAGTGAAGCGCTTGCTCGCCGCGGCCGGCTCGAGCCCGAGTTCGAGCGCGGCCTCTTCGTTGGTGCGCTGTTCGAAGTGCCGCAGCGCGAGGATCTCGCGATCCAACTCGTCCAGCTCGGTCAGCGCGGCGAGCACTCGCGCGCGCACCTCCGCGCGGCTCGCAGCCTGCGAGGGCGACGTGCCGGTCGCGATCAGCCAATCGGTCGCGGACTGAGCGCTCACGCTCGCCCGCGCCGCGTCGAGCGCGCAGTCGCGTTGCTCGTCGCGCTTCTGCACGCCGCGATGTCGTCGCAAGGCGCGTTGGAGCGCCTGCGAGGTCAGCAGCCTCATCCAAACGCCGAACGGATAGCGATCCTGCGCGCACCACTCGTCGAAACGTCGCGTCGCTTCGACGAACGCCTCCTGCAACACGTCGTCGGGCCCGAAGCGGCGGCGCTGCGCGGCGTCCATGCGCAACTCGAGCATCCGCAGCAACGCGGGCGTCAACGAGTCGAGCAGCGCTGAGAGCGCAGCGCGATCTCCGCGGCGCGCGCGGGCCAATCGCTCTTCGGGCGTTTCCTCGGACATCGCGGCGCGTGGACCGCGATCAGGATAAGGCCGGCCGGCGCGCGTGGGTCGGAAGCCCGGACAAGACGGGCGGTGCGGGCGCGGCCCGAGAGTCCGGCGCGGAGTCGCTCTCGCGCGCCGCCGCCGGGGCCGACTTGCGAGTCGACCTGACGGTTGACCTCCGAGTCGACCCGCGAATCGAGGCGTGCTCGCACTCGCGCGTCTCACGTCACGGGCTGACGAGGAACCGCAGGGCGTTCGACAGGCTCGTCGTGCTCGGGCTCGCCGGGTCACGCGACCAGTACTGGCCGAAGACCTCGGCGCCTGCGACGAGGGTCGGGTCGACGCCGGACTGGATGCGGACGTTGAAGTCGAGACTGAACACGCCCGAGCAGTCGGAGCTGCCCGTGTTCCCGCCGGAGTTCTGCGTCGCGGTGCGTCGCGTCGGCGCCTTCAAGCACAGCGTGCCGCCCTGGAACGGCGTCGCCACCGGAGCGTGCGAGTAGAACAGCAGGCCGTTGATCTGGTTGAGCACGTTGCTGCAGCTCACGAGGAACGGCGACGCGCTGCTCGCGCTGGGCGCGCCCGTCGAACTCATCGCCGGAACGCATCCCAGGCTGTTCGTCTTGCCCGTGCAGTAGCTCGTCGGCGCCGCGGGGAAGATCCGACACGTCTTGAGCACGCCGCTGTCGACGCCTCCCACGTCGGACAGCGAGCCCGCGACGAGGAAGTCGTCGAACCCGTCGCCGTCGAAGTCGCCGAGCCCCGCGCCCAACGCATCGCCGAGGCGATCGGTGTTCGAGCCCACGAGCAGTCCCATGCGCGTCCCGGTGGCGCCGGAGTACAGCGCGACGGCGCCGCGATTGAAGACCTGGAAGCCGCTGAGCACCGAGTAGTCCGGCGCGCCCGCGAGGATCTCGCCCACGCCGTCGCCGTTGAGATCGCCGCAGGCGAGCACGCTGGCGCCCAGCCGCAGATCGAAGAGGGTCGAGCTGAAGCCCAGCGTCAACGTGCGCAGCTCGAGCGGCGTCGGCGAACTCGGATTGACGAAACGCGCGCCGGAGAGCACCTGCACGCGGCCATCGGCGACGAAGCCGGCGCTCCACCCCGGCGCTCCGACGACGAGGTCGGCGACTCCGTCTCCGTTGTAGTCCGACGCGACCGACACGGCTGCGCCCATGCGTTCGCCCGCGACCGTCGAGGTGTGCGACCAGGCGAGCGCATTGACCACGTCGCGCACGACGACGCGACCGGAGTCAACTGCGCCGGGGCCGTCGAAGCCCGGCGAGCCGACGACGAGCTCTGGATGTCCATCGCCGGTGAGATCGACGCCGCCCGCGATCGAGGCGCCGAGCTCTCCGCCGGTGATCGTGCCCGTGACCTGCGCGTAGTCGAGCGACGGCACGCTTCCCGATTGATCGAGGATCGAACCGTCGAACACCGACACGCTGCCGACCGCGTTGTTCCAGCCCGGCTCTCCGATGGCGACGTCCTCGACGCCGTTCAGGTTGAGGTCTCCGCAGGCCGCCACCGAGGTTCCGAAGCGACTGCCGTTCGCGCTGCCTTCGATGAGGGTCGCTAGCGCCAGAGTCCCGCTGTACACGACGCGCGCCGCGCCGATGTCCGTCGCCGCCGGCGTCGTTCGGTCGTAGCCCGGCTGACCGATGAGGAAGTCCCTCTGTCCGTCCTGGTTCACGTCGCCGATGAGCGCCAGCGCCGCGCCGAAGTTGTCTCCCGGCTGAACGGGCGGCGCCAAGGCCCACAAATTCAGCGGCCCCAGACCGAGGTAGAGATACTGGCCCGAGACGCAGTACACGGCGCCGCGCCCGTTGTTCCAACCGGGAGCGCCGACCAGCAGGTCGTCGAAGCCGTCGCCGTTCTGATCGGGAATGGCGATGAGCGCCTTGCCGTATTGAGAACCAGCGGGGCCGAACACCGAGCGGATCTGTTGCTGCGCCGAGGCGAGCGAGACGAGCGCGTGCAGGGCGACGAGACGGATTGCAGTGGATCGCAGGGACATGGGAGCTCTCGGTCAGGAGTCGAGTCGTGGAGACCGCGCGAAGCGGTCACGTCAGGGGTTGATCACGAAGCGCAGCGCGTTCGAGAGACTGGTGTGGCTCGGCGACTGCGGATCGCGCGACCAGTACTGCGCGTAGACCTCGGCGCCGGCGACCAGCGACGGATCGGGGCCGTTCCGGATCCAGTCGTTGAAGTCGAAGCTGAAGACGCCCGTGCAACTCGCTCCCGTCGTCGCGCCGCCCGAGTTCTGCGAAGGCGTGCGCGAGGTCGGATCGGCGACGCACTTCGTCCCGCCCTGGAACAGCGCGACGGTCGGGCGATGCGAGTAGAAGAGCAGGCCGTTCTTCTGATTGACGAGATTCACCGCGCCGACGAGGAACGCGCTGCTCGAGGACTCGCTCGGAGTCCCCGTGATCGAGATCGCAGGAGTGCAGCCGAGGCTGTTGACCTTGCCCGTGCAGTAGGTCACGGGCGCGAGCGGCCAGAGTCGGTAGCACTTGAGGACGCCGCTGTCCGTTCCACCGGCGTCGGAAAGTGCGCCAGCGAGCAGGAACTCGCTGAACCCGTCGCCGTCGAAGTCGTCGATGGCGCCGGCCAGTGAGCTGCCGAGCCGATCGGTGGAGCTGCCGGTGAGCGTCGCGAGCGCGCTGCCCGAACTGCCGGAGAAGATCCGGGCGAAGCCGCGGTAGTTCCAGCCGCTGAAGCTCGTCGTGAAGTAGTCGGGCGCTCCGACGAGGATCTCGCCGACGCCGTCGCCGTTGAGGTCGGGACACGCGCGGACCGCGGCGCCGTAGTGGAAATTGGGCGCGGGGTCGGTGTGATTGACCGGCGGCGCAACGCTGCCGAACGGGAAGCTGTACAGCTCGAACGGCGCCTGATTCGCGGTCAGCCTGCCGCCGGACAGCACCACCGCCCGGCCGACTTCGAAGGCCGTCCCGTTCGGCGCGTCGGGTGCGCCGACGACGATGTCCATGGCGCCGTCGCCGTCGTAGTCGTGCGCCGCGTCGACCGCCGCGCCCAGACGCTCTCCTTCCGCCGCGCCGTGGTAGATCCTGAGGATGCTGAACGCGCCGCCGCCGAAGGTCACGCTGCCGTACACGATGGCGCCCGCATCTGCTGCCGTTCCCGCTGCGCCGTCGAATCCAGGCGCACCCGCGGCGAACTTCGACACGGCGAACGTACCGAAGTCCGCATAGTCGAAGTTGCTCGCGATCGAGGCGCCGAGTTGCTCGCCATCCACAAGCGTGAAGTCGCCGGAACTCAGGAAGCTCACCGAACCGCTGGAAAGCAGCTGCACTCCGCGAATCAGGTGGAGCCGGTTGATCGAATTCGTGGGGCCGCCTGGCGCTCCAACCAGGACCTCGCTCCGCGAGTCGAAGTCGAGGTCTCCCGTGGCGGCGGCCGCCGTGCCGAACGCGGAGCCCTGGCCCAGTCCGACGATCAGGGAAACGACCGCGCGCGACGCGCCGTTCACCAACCTGACGGCGCCGAGATCGTTGCTCCCAGAGAGGTCGTAGCCAGGCTGTCCGACGAGAAAGTCGTCGACGCCGTCGAGCGTCACGTCGCCGACGTTGGCGATCATCGCTCCGAAACGGTCGCCTTGGTTTGCGGTCGGCGCGAGCGACCAGAGAGTCTGCAAACCCGCTCCCGTTGCGAGGAACGCGCCCGAGATGCAGTAGATCGCGCCGCGTTCCTGATTGAAGCCGGGAGCGCCGACGAGCACGTCCTTGTAGCCGTCGCCGTTCTGGTCGGAGACGACGACCGAGCACGCGCCGAACTGCGCGTTGGCCGTTGGCCCGGCAACGTTGCGCAGCAGGGTCTGCGCGGTTGCGAACGACGGGATCAAGGCAATTGCCGCTAGGTAGTGGGAGCGCATGGCGAAGCCTGTTCGTGTCGCGGTTACGGGTTGATCACGAAGCGCAGCGCGTTCGAGAGACTGGTGTGGCTCGGCGACTGCGGATCGCGCGACCAGTACTGCGCGTAGACCTCGGCGCCGGCGACCAGCGACGGATCGGGGCCGTTCCGGATCCAGTCGTTGAAGTCGAAGCTGAAGACGCCCGTGCAACTCGCTCCCGTCGTCGCGCCGCCCGAGTTCTGCGAAGGCGTGCGCGAGGTCGGATCGGCGACGCACTTCGTCCCGCCCTGGAACAGCGCGACGGTCGGGCGATGCGAGTAGAAGAGCAGGCCGTTCTTCTGGTTGACGACGTTCACGGCGCCGACGAGGAACGCGCTGCTCGAGGACTCGCTCGGAGTCCCCGTGTACGAGACTGTCGGAGTGCAACCGAGACTGTTGACCTTGCCGACGCAGTAGGTCGCGGGATTGAGCGGCCAGAGTCGGTAGCACTTGAGGACGCCGCTGTCCGTTCCGCCGACGTTGGAGAGCGCGCCGGCGATCAGGAACTCTCGGAAGCCGTCGCCGTCGAAGTCGTCGATCGCGCCGGCCAGCGAGCTGCCGAGTCGATCGGTGGAGCTGCCGGTGAGCGTCGCGAGCGCGACGCCCGAACTGCCGGAGAAGATCCGGGCGAAGCCGCGGTAGTTCCAGCCGCTGAAGCTCGTCGTGAAGTAGTCGGGCGCTCCGACGAGGATCTCGCCGACGCCGTCGCCGTTGAGGTCGGGGCACGCGCGGACAGCGGCGCCGTAGTGGTAGTTCGGGTCGGGGTCGACGTGGTTGGCGGGCGGCGTCA
Organism: uncultured Planctomycetia bacterium; assembly: GCA_938003765.1. GTDB lineage: Bacteria > Planctomycetota > UBA1135 > UBA1135 > WYBT01. The sequence continues at coordinate 3,635 of CALKYE010000108.1, read as the reverse complement.
CGCTGCCGTACGGGAAGGTGTAGACCTCGAAGGGCAGCGCGCCGGCCGCCAGCCGTTGGCCAGACAGCACCACCGCACGACCCACCTCGAACGCGCTCCCGTTGCTCGCATTCGGCGCGCCCGCGACGACGTCGACGGCGCCGTCTCCGTCGTAGTCGTGCGCCGCATGAACCGAAGCGCCCAAGTGCTCGCCAGCCGTCGCGCCGCTGTAGTAGCGCTCGATTGTGAATGCCTGGGCGCCTATCGCCACGCGGCCGTACAGAACAACGCCCGTGTCGGTCCCCGCGGCGCCGTCGTAGCGGGGCGCACCGATGGCGAACTTCGAGAAAGCTGAGGTTCCCGCGCCGCTGTTGTCGAAGCCGCTCGCGATCGAGGCGCCGAGCTGCTCGCCGAAAACGAAGGTCATGGACGCGGCCTGCAAGTTGTCCACCAGGCCGGAGCCAGTGAGGCTCGCCCCGCGCAGAAGTCTCACGCTGCCCAGGGAGTACGACGGGCCGCCGGGAGCTCCGATGAGGACCTCGGTGCGCGGATCGCTGTCGAGGTTTCCCGTCGCCGCGGCGGCGCTGCCGAACACCGCGCCTTGGCCCTGGCCGTAGATGAGGGTCGCAACCGTTCGCGAGGCGCCGTTGACGAGCCGCACGGCGCCGGCATCGACGAAGCCGGGAGCGTCGTACCCGGGTTGCCCGACCAGGAAGTCACCGACGCCGTCGAGCGTGATGTCGCCGACGTCCACGATCATCGCGCCGAAGCGGTCGCCTTGGCTTGCCGTCGGCGCGAGCGACCACAGAGTCGACACGCCGACACCCGAGGCGAGGAACGCGCCCGAGATGCAGTAGATCGCGCCGCGCTCCTGGTTGAAGCCGGGCGCGCCGACGAGCACGTCCTTGTAGCCGTCGCCGTTCTGATCGGAGACGACGAGGGAGCAGGCGCCGAACTGTGCGTTGGCCGCCGGCCCGGGAACGTTGCGCAGAAGACTCTGCGCGCTCGCCGACGACGTCAGCAGGGTGAGGATCGACACCGTTCGAAGGACTTGCATGCTCGCGCTCCAGGTTGGCCCTGACGCGAGATCTCCCGGTTCGCGCCGTGCGCGACAGGGAATCCTCAATTTCCGAGAGCGTTGATCCGGCGCATCCAGGAAGCGCCTGCCGCGGCGGCGCGGCGCGAGGCGGTCGACGCAAGCCTCGACGGCTCCGTGAGCCCCTCAGCGGCTCGCTCTCCCGGCGACTCGAGATGGACGTGCGCCGCCGGCTGGCCGAGGTTGGCGGAGGAACGTTGGTTCGCTCGCGACGCGGGACTTCAGCGCGCTCTTCCGCTAACGCTCGCCACCGCGCTCGACCTCGAGCGCTAGCTCTCCTGTGCGAGCGTCGTCGACTCGCGACCGCGAGCTATCGGCCGATCGCGTCCGCTACGCGTCCACCGCCGGCACGTAGTCCTTCGCGCCGGGGTCGACTTGACCGGTGGCCTTCACGTACAGGTCGAACAGCTTCTGTTCGATCGGGAAGGTGTAGCGGTGCTTCTTGAGCCGCCAGCCGGCGATGTTCGCGAGCGTCTCGCGCATCCACTTGGGGCCTTCGTGGATCTTGCGGTCGTAGATGGCGCTCGTGTTGTTGTAGAGCCGCCAGGTCTCGCGCACGTCTTCAGGCAGCGGCGTGTTGTGCGCGTTGTACTTGTATTCGAAGCACTTGCCCCACTCGTAGAAGTCCTTCGGCGGGACGTAGCCGAGTTTGATCGCGGCCTGGTAGTCCTCGGTGCCGGGGATGGGGCGGAAGGGATAGACCTCCGAGCCCGCGGTGGGGAAGAGGTACTTGATCTTGGCCGCCATGCGCAGCGTGTCGCGCATCGACTCGTCGCTCTCGCCGGGATAACCGATGATCCAGAACGTGCCCGGCGTGATGTTGCGCCGGTACAGCTCGTGGATCGACTTGGGGATGTTGTCGAGCTTGATTTCCTTCTTGATGCGCGTCTGCATCTCGGCGGTGCCGGTCTCGGCGCCGAGCCACAGCAGATGGCACTTCGAAGCCTCGAGCGCGTCGAGCGTCTCCTGCTTGTAGCGCGCGATGGTTTCGATCTCGATCGTGCCGTTCCAGTGGATCGGCACCTTGAGCTCGACCAGCTTGTCGCAGAAGGCCTTGGTGCGCTTCTCGGCGACACCCCAGTTGGCGTCCTGGAAGCGCAGCACGTCGAACTTGAAGCGCTGCTGCAGCTCGGCGATCTCCTCGGCGAGAGCTTCGCCGGGGATCGCCTTGTAGCGCTTGCCGGTGATCAGCGGCGAGCAGCAGAAGGTGCAGGGCTCGGGGCAGCCGTAGCTCGAGAAGTGGCTGAAGGCGCGCGGCGGATTGTCGGGCGTCCACTTGCCGGGCAGCGGGAAGCGGTGGCGCACCTTCATGCGCGTCGGCTTGGTCTGCAGCTCGGCGTAGCGCTCGTACTCGAGCAGGTGCCACGGCACCTTGCCGAACTTGTCGAAGCCCACCACTTCGCGGTGGTCGGTGTAGATCATGCGCCCGTCGCGCCACAGCGCGAGCCCGGGGACGTTGTCGAGCGGTTCGCCGGCGTCGAGCGCGCGCACGACCTCGTCGAAGGTCAGCTCGCCCTGTCCGATCCCGACCGCGTCGGCGATCCCGTGCTCGAAGTACATCTGCGGGATGACGCTCGGGAACCAGCCGCCCCAGATGATCGGGAGCTGCGGGTACTTCTCGCGCACCGCCTTGGCGACGACGTAGCCGTCGTAGACCTGGTAGCCGAGGATGCACGAACTCGCAAAGCACAGCGCGCCGTCGCAGGCTTCCAGCACCTTGTCGAGGTACTTGGGCTCGATCATCGCGTCGATCAGCACGACGTCGAACCCGTTCTGCACCGGGCCGATCGCGATCTGCAGCAACTCGAGCGGGAGCAGGTCGGCGCTGAACACCTCGCCGCGCGTCGGGTCGGCCCGATGCGGGAGGAACAGGACGACCTTGCGGCGGCGCTGGATCATGGAGGGGGGGCTGGGTGTCGGCGCGGCGGCGTCGCCGGGGCCCGAAACTCTACAGTGTCCGAAATCTACCGCGTACGGAAGAGTTCCGCGTGAAGAAAGGGCCTGGGAGTTATCGGCGGGCGGCGCGGGCGGCCTGGGGGTCGGATGCGGAACGGCGAGCGATCGCGGGCGCAGCCGCGCTGAGCCCGACTCGTCCGCTCACTGCGACGAATAGGTCGCCGCGATCCACTCCATCCAGACGCGGTCGAAGTCGGCGTAGCTGAGCCCGAAGATCTCGCGGAACTTCTCGCGGTGCACCTCGAGCAGGTTCGAGCTGTCGGGGAAGCCCTTGTCGTCCATGATCCCGTGCAGCGCGTCGTTGAAGCGCGCGTACTCGGCGGGCTTGGTGCGGATCAGGAAGTCGGTCATCGACCAGACCGCGTAGTGGCGCGGGAGCGTGAGCTCGGCGTACTCGCGCATCGAGAGCACCTCGGCCATGCGCGGCAGCTTCCCGGCGGCCGCCAGTTTCTTCACTTCCGCTTCCCAGTTCGTCTTGCGCGTCATCTCCGCCGTGCCGCCCTCGGAGGAGTTGAACGAGTTGTAGCGCTTGGTGATTTCGCGCTCCATGAAGTGCGCGAGCCCCTCGCGGATCCAGATCGGCGTGTCGTAGCTGTAGTGCTTG
>CALKYE010000107.1 GCA_938003765.1 uncultured Planctomycetia bacterium | reverse complement strand
GGAGGGAGCGAACGTGTGGGGCGCGGGCATCGTGTGGATGCTACGCCGCGCGGTCGCTCGACGGGACCTCGGGCGCGCCCCGGGAGCGGCCGTTGGCGACCACCGGGAGCGCGGCCGGATTCACGCTGGCTTGACGCGCTCCGACTGCGAACTTTCTGCGCGCGCGCTCGAGTGTTGGCGACTGCGGGTCCCCGGCCTGTCGGAGCTCGTTTCGCGGACCTGCATCGGAGCGCTAATCTCACCTTCGAAAGCGGCGCGCAACCTCGCCAGGCTCAACCTGTGACCCCCAATTCACCTTCGGGCCGCCGGCCCACCGTGGCGCTCGTCACCCGCGACGGGGAGCTCGTCCTCGACCAGAGCTACCCCAAGTTCGAGGCCAATCTGCCGGTCAAGGAGATCACCGGCGGCAGCTACGTGACGCGCTTCGCGCACACCAAGGAAGACCTGCTCGCCATCCAGCGACTGCGCTTCGAGGTGTTCAACCTCGAGCTGCACGAAGGGCTCGACGAGTCGTTCCTCACCGGGCTCGATCAGGACCGCTACGACCTGCACTGCCACCACATCCTCGTGACGCTGGCCGAGACCGGGGAGGTTGTCGGCACCTATCGCGTGCAGACGCGCGCGATGGCCGACTCCGGCGCGGGCTGGTACACCGCGAGCGAGTACGACCTGAGCGAACTGCCCGGGTGGATGCTCGACGCCGCGGTCGAGACGGGCCGCGCCTGCGTGGCGCGCGAGCACCGCAACGGCCGGGTTCTGAGCCACCTGTGGCGCGCGCTCGCGAGCTACCTCGCCTGGAACCACAAGCGCTACCTGTTCGGCTGCTGCTCGCTCACCTCGCAGGACCCGCACCTCGCCAAGGCGACGCACGAGTTCCTGCGCGCGGGCAGCTACCTGCGCGAGGACCTGAGCGTGCGTCCGCTGCCGGCGTACTCGTGCTTCGACGAGGCCTTCGTCGCCGACATCAACACCTCGGTGAAGCTGCCGCCGCTGTTCGCGAGCTACCTCAAGCTGGGCGCGAAGATCGTGGGCGAGCCGGCCATCGACCGCGCGTTCAAGACGATCGACTTCCTGGCCCTGCTCGACGTCGGCGATCTCGATCCGCACACCTACCGGACGTTCTTCGAGCGCTGATCGCCCGCTACCCTCACGCCCGAGCGCGCGTGGGGAACTTTCAGCGATCCGCCAGTCGTCCGGGGGCTCGATGAGCCGTCCGCTCGTCGTCGTGCGCGCGGCGCTGCGCGGCGCCTGGCTCATCGGTCTGACGCTGGCGCTGTATCTCGTCTGGACGATCGGGCATCTGATCGCGTCCGCCGTCGCGCCCCGTCTGCGCGCACCCTGGCGCCGACGCGTGTTCCGCGTGTGGGGCCGCGGAGTCTGCTTCGGTCTGGGCGTGCGGCTGAGCGTCGTGGGCGAGCCGCCCCGCGACGGCGTGTTCCTGGTCTCCAACCACCTCAGCTACCTCGACATCCCCTTGCTCGCGAGCCAGATGCCGGCTGTGTTCGTCTCCAAGTCCGAGGTCGCGGACTGGCCGTTGATCGGCCGCTGCGCGCGCGCGATGGGGACGATCTTCCTCGTGCGCGCGCGCAAACGTGAGCTGCCCGACGTGAACCGTCAGATCGAGTCGGCCCTGGCCGCCGGCGACGGAGTCGTGGTTTTCCCCGAAGGAACGAGCACCAAGGGCGATCAGGTCCTGCCCTTCCGGCCCTCGCTCCTCGCGCCTGCCGCGGAGGCCGAACTGCCCGTGCGCGCCGCGACGTTGCGCTACGAGACCAAGCCCACGGACACCCCGGCGTCGCTCAGCGTCTGCTGGTGGGGCGACATGCCCTTCGGACCGCACGTGGCCGAGTTGCTCCGACTCGATTCGATCGACGCGCAGCTCGAATTCCACCCCGAGCCGCTGGCCGACCGCGACCGCAAGCGCCTGGCTGAAAAGCTCTGGGGGGCCGTGAACTCGCGCTTTCGACCGATACCATGAGCGGCGCAATGGCCCGCATCGCAATGACTTCCGACACCTCCGTGTCGGCCCGGCCGCTCGTTGAGCGCAACATCGTCTTCCTCGAACAGGCCCGCGCCCTGCTCGCGCGTCTGTCGGACGCCGATTACGTCGCTCCGGGCCCCGGTGGGCTGCGCGGGGGCGTCGGACCGCACCTGCGACACGTGCTGGACCACTACGAGCTGTTCCTCGCCGGCGTCGAGGCCCAGGCGGTCGACTACGACGTGCGCGCGCGCCAGACCGCGGTCGAGCGGGATCGCAAGGCTGCGCTCGCCAAGCTCGAGGAACTCACCGCTGCGCTGCGCGACCTGGGCCCGATCGACGCCGGTCGCGCGTTGATGGTCAAAGTGGACTCGGGCGAGGGCGGCGAGCCGTTCCGCGGCGCGTCGAGCGTCGGGCGCGAGCTGCAATTCCTCGTCTCGCACACCGTGCACCACTTCGCCGTGATCGCCGTGATGCTGCGCGTGCGCGGCGTCGACCCCGGTCGCGACTTCGGGGTCGCACCCTCGACGCTCAAGCACGAGGTCGAGACCGCCGCGTGTGCACGCTGACGTGGATCGCGCTCGAGCGCGGCTACGAGCTGTACTTCAACCGCGACGAGAAGCTGACCCGCGCGAGCGGTCTCCCGCCGCAGCGTCGCGATGGCGCGGGCGGCGTCGCTTGGCTGGCGCCCTCTGATCCCGACGGCGGAGGCACGTGGATCGGCGTCAACGACCGCGGGCTGAGCCTGGCGCTGCTCAACGGCTACAAGCGCGCGGACGACGCGGCTCGCGAGTGGCGCAGCCGCGGGCTGCTGGTCCAGGAGCTGCTCGAGTTGCGCGACGTCGCAGCGTTTCAGCAGCGCCTGCGCGCGCTCGAGCTGCGTGCGTACCGCTCGTTCACGCTGTTCGCGCTCGATCCGAGCTGCGCAGCGCTCAACGCGCACTGGGATGGAACGTCGCTCGAGTTCGAGGCGCAGTCGAGCGGAGGTCCGCCGCTGTGCTCGTCGTCGCTCGATCCCACCGGCGCGGCGAAGGCGAGGCGCGAGCTGTTCGCGCGCTGGCGTGAGGATGCGGGCGGCGTCGACGCCGAGTTGCTCCAGCGCTTCCACGCCTCGCACCTGCCCGAGCGCGGGCCGCTGAGCCCGTGCATGCACCGCGCCGACGCGATGACCCAGAGCTTCACGCGCATCCGCTGTGACGCTCAGCGCGTCGAGCTCGCCTACAGCGCCGGCGCACCCTGCCTCGCGCTCGCGCCGACGACGCTGAGCCTCGACCTCGCGCCGCGGGAGAGCGCTCGCCGCTGAAGCGCCGAGCACTGCGCGCCATGGAGTTCATCGAATCGCTCGTCCAGCGCATCGTGGACATGCCGCTGTGGGCGGCGTGGCTCGCGATCATCGTCGCGACCTTCGTGAGCGAGGACCTGACCTGCGTCGCGGCCGGCTTGGCCGCTGCGACCGGTCGCATCAGCGCCTGGGACGCGATCGGCGCCGCCGGACTCGGCATCTGGCTCGGAGACCTCGGCCTGTACGCCGCCGGCAAGTACATCGGCAAGCCCGCGCTGCGCCGCGCTCCCTTCAAGTGGTTCATCCACGACGAAGACGTGCACGCCAGCTCCGACTGGTTCGCGCGCCGCGGCTCGATCGTGATCCTGCTCGGCCGCTTCGTGCCCGGCACGCGGCTGCCCACGTACTTCGCGGCGGGCCTGCTCGAGACGGGCTTCGTCGCGTTCTCGCTGTGGGCGCTGCTCGCGGTCGTGATCTGGGCGCCGCTCCTGGGCGGAGGCGCGATGCTCATCGGCCGACAGATCCTGCCCTGGATCGAGACCTACGAGAGCTGGGCGCTGGTGGGCCTCGCCGCGGCCGTGTTCGCGTACTTCAGCGCGGTCAAGTTCCTCATCCCGGCCTTCACCTGGCGCGGGCGGCGCATGATCGTCTCGCGCTGGCTGCGCATCACGCGCTGGGAGTTCTGGCCGCCGTGGATGTTCTATCCGCCGCTGCTCGTCTACATCGCGTGGCTCGCGTTCAAGCACCGCAGCTTGAGCATGCTCACGGCCGTCAACCCGGGCATCCCGGCCGGCGGCTTCATCGGCGAGTCGAAGCAGCAGATCCTCGAGAGCCTGGGCGACTCCGAGTTCATCGTGCGCTCGCGCCTGCTCGAAGCCGCGACACCGCTCGAGGCGCGCCTCGACGCGCTGCGCGAGTTCTGCGACGCGCACTCGCTCGACTATCCGCTCGTGCTCAAGCCCGACGCCGGCCAGCGCGGCTCCGGCGTGGCGATCGTGCGCAACTTCACCGAGGCGCGCGAGTACCTCGCGAGGATCCGCGTCGACTGCGTCGTGCAGGAGTACGCGCCCGGCGAGGAGTACGGCGTCTTCTACTACCGCCACCCGCAGGCCGAGCGCGGGCGCATCTTCTCGATCACGCGCAAGGTCTTCCCCGTGGTGCGCGGCGACGGCGAGCGCGACCTCGAGACGTTGATCCTCTCCGACGCGCGCGCGGTCGCGATGGCGAAGTTCTACTTGAAGGCCAACGCGGAGCGCTTGCACTACGTGCCCCGGCCGGGCGAGGGCGTGCAACTCGTGGAGATCGGCAACCACTGCCGCGGCACGATCTTCCTCGACGGAACGCCGCTCGTGACGCCCGAACTCGAGGACGCGATCGAGCGCATCTCACGCTGCTTCGAGGGCTTCTACTTCGGCCGCTACGACATCCGAGCGCCGTCCGAGGACGACCTGCGCGCCGGCGTGCGCCTCAAGGTGATCGAGCTCAACGGCGCCACGAGCGAAGCCACGCACATCTACGACCCGCGTTACTCGGTCTTCGACGGCTGGCGCATCCTGCGCGAGCAGTGGCGCATCCTGTTCGACATCGCCGCCGCCAATCGAGCGCGCGGCGCGCCCGTGACACCGCTCTCCGAACTGCTCAGCGCGCTGGGTCAGTACCGTCGCGCGTCGAAGTCGCACCCGGGGTGAGGGCGGCCTTTCCTGCTGTTGCAGGCCAAGTCCATCGCGGGGTTCCGGTGAGCGGGGGCGTTGTTCGCGCTGTCGCTCGCCATCGCCGCGTCGATCCTTGACGCGGAGTCGTTGCGATTCGGTGGAGGTCCCTCGGGATTGACCTGAGCGCAGCCCGGGCGTGGATGCGCGATGAAGAACGCCCTCGATCGCGCGGCCCGAATTGCTTCCGCCACAGTCGCTGCTAATTGGTCAGACCGATCGAGGATCCGACGAGCGCGCAGTTCAGGAGTGCGCTGAGCGTCGGGAGGCGGGCGCTGCGGACTTGTTGACGCCCACCGAACGCTGCAGTTCCCGTCTGTTGCGGCCGTGCCTCTGTGGCTCGACGCTATTCTCTCCGCCCCAATTCACGGGCGCGAACGAAGGGCGCAGATGAGCACGAACCGAGTGGCGGTGGTCGAGCAGCGGCTCGACGAGATGGTGAAGGGCGCGGCGCCGGCGGCGCGTGCGCTGGCGGCTGGTGAGCCGCTGCGGCCCGGCGGGGCGCTCACGGCGCGCAAGGCGCTCGAGCTGTTCGAGGACCAGGCGCTGTCGCGCGCGCTCGACGTGACCTCGCGCGAGCTCAAGCGCACGAACCAGAGCTTCTACACCATCGGCAGCGCGGGCCACGAGAACAACGCGGTCGTCGGCGCGCTGCTGGAGCTGGACGACCCGTGCTTCCTGCACTACCGCTCGGGCGGGCTGATGATGGCGCGCGCGCGCCGTCAGGCGGGTTCGACGCCGGCCTTCGACACGCTGCTGAGCTTCTGCGCTTCGAGCGAGGATCCCGCCAGCGGCGGCCGGCACAAGGTGTGGGGGAGCCGAGCGCTGTGGGTTCCGCCGCAGACCAGCACGATCGCTTCGCACGTTCCCAAGGCGGTCGGGCTCGCGCTCACGATCGCGCGCGCCAAGCGCATCGGCATCGACACGGGGCTTCCGAGCGACGCGATCGTCTGCTGCTCGTTCGGTGACGCGTCGGCGAACCACGCGACGGCGCTCGCGGGCTTCACGTTCGCGCGCTACGCCGCTCGCCAGACCGCGCGCTGCCCGATCCTGTTCCTGTGCGAGGACAACGGCATCGGCATCAGCGTGCCGACGCCGAACAACTGGATCGCCGAGACCTTCTCCAGCCAGTCGCACCTGGTGTACTTCCGCGCGGCGGGCGAACTCGACGAGGTGTACGACACGGTGGCCGCGGCGATCGCGCACTGCCGCACGACGCGCCGGCCGACGTTCCTGCACCTGGAAACGGTGCGCTTGTGGGGCCACGCGGGCTCGGACGTCGAGACCAACTACCACACGCTCGAGGAGATCGAGCGCCAGGAGGCGCGCGATCCGCTGCTGCGCAACGCGCGGCGACTGATCGAGAGCGGCGCCGCGACTCCTGAGACGATCCAGGCCATCCTGCGCGACGCGCGCGCCAGAGTGAGTGCGGCGTCGCACGAGACGGCGCGTCGGCCCAAGCTCACCTCGCGCGCGGCCGTGGTTGCGCCGATGGCCCCGTACGACGAAGCGAAGGTGCGCGAGTTCGCCGGCCAGCGCATCGACCCGGCCAAGCGCCGCGCGCTGTTCGGCAAGCTGCCCGAGGAACAGACCAGCGCCACCAAGCGCACGTCGGGCGCGCACCTCAACGCCGCGCTGCACGACGAGTTCCTGCGCCACCCGGAGCTGATGCTGTTCGGCGAGGACGTCGGCAAGAAGGGCGGCGTGTACAGCGTGACGCTCGGCCTGCAGAAGCAGTTCGGGCTCGCGCGCGTATTCGACACGCTGCTGGACGAGACCTCGATCCTCGGACTCGCGCAGGGCGCGGCGCACATCGGTCTGCTGCCGATGCCAGAGATCCAGTACCTCGCCTACATCCACAACGCGCTCGACCAGTTGCGCGGCGAGGCCTGCTCTCTGCGCTACTTCTCGAACGGTCAGTTCGCGAACCCGATGGTCGTGCGCGTGCAGGGACTGGCCTACCAGAAGGGCTTCGGCGGCCACTTCCACAACGACAACTCGATCGGCGCGCTGCGCGACATCCCCGGGCTGATGCTGTGCGTCGGCTCGCGCGGCGACGAGGCCGTGCGTCTGTTGCGCGGAGCGATCGCGACGGCGCGAGCCTGTCAGCGCGTCGTCGTCGTGCTCGAAGCCATCGCGCTGTACCACGAGCGCGACCTGTACGAAGACGGCGACGGGCAATGGCTCAGCGACTATCCGCCGCCTCTCCCCGACGGAAGCGACGCGCTGCTTCCCGGCGACGTGGGCGTTCACCGCGGTGAGCATCGGGACGTGTTGATCGTGAGCTACGCCAACGGCCTGCGGCTCTCGCTGCGCGCTGCGCGCGTGCTCGAGCGCGAGCACGGCTTGAAGGCGCGCGTGGTCGACCTGCGCTGGCTGAATCCGCTGCCGATGGAGGCGCTCGAACGTCACGCGCGCGAGTGCGGACGCGTGCTGGTCGCCGACGAGTGCCGCGCGACGGGCGGCGGCATCGCTGACGCCGTGATCGCCGGTCTGTACGAGCGCGGAGTTCGAGTTCCGATGGGTTCGGTGCGTGCGGCCGACAGCTACGTGCCGCTCGGCGGCGCGACGGACTTCGTGCTGATGCAGGAGCGCGAGATCGTGGACGCGGCGCGGAGGCTCGCATGAAGCGCATCGCCCTGTTCTGTCCGGGTCGCGGCTCGTACACCGAGAAGCAGCTGCGCTCGCTGCCTGAGAACGAACCCTGGGTCGCGCGCGCCGACGAGCTGCGCGCCGAGTACGGATTGCCGAGCTTGAGCGAGCTCGACCGCGCGTCGAAGTTCTCCGCGGCGCTGCACCTGCGCCCGGCCAACGTGTCGCTGCTGATCTGGCTCGTGACGATGCTCGACAGCCGCGACGCGCTCGCCCAAGACGAGTGCGTGGCCCTCGGCGGGAACTCCATGGGCTGGTACACGGCGCTCGGCGTGAGCGGCGCGCTGTCCTTCGACGACGGCTTCCGCCTGGTGCAGGAGATGGCGCTGCTCCAGGAGCAACACGCCGGCGGCGGGCAGATCCTCTACCCGCTGATCGACGACGAGTGGCGCATCGATCCCGAGCGCGTCCAACTCGTGCGCGCGGCGCTCGAGAGCTCCGCGGGTCAGGCGCTGCGCTCGATCGAGCTGGGCGGATTCGCGGTGCTCGCCGGAACCGAGGCGGGCGTCGCGCACCTGCTGAAGACGCTTCCGCAGGCGAAGCTCGGCGCGAACACCTATCCGTTCCGCTTGATGCAGCACGGCGCCTACCACACGCCGTTCGTCGCGGCCGTGTCCGAGCGGGCGTTCCAGACGCTGCGGCGCCTCGAGTTCCGCGCGCCGCGCGTCACCCTGATCGACGGACGCGGCGTGCGCTTCACGCCCTGGTCGACCGACGTCGAGGCGCTGGTCGACTACACGCTCGGCGCGCAGGTGGTCGAGCCCTACGACTTCACGCTGTCCGTGCGCGTCGCGCTGCGCGAGTACGCGCCCGAGCAGATCGTCCTGCCCGGCCCGGGCAACACCCTCGGCGGCATCTGCGGGCAGATCGCCTGCGCCGAAGGCTGGCGCGGTCTGCGCGCCAAGCCCGACTTCGAGGCGTTGCAGCGCGGCGATGCGCCGCTCGTGCGCTCCATGCGGCGCTGATGAGGTAACGTCGATCGCGCTCCCCCTGTAGCGCGCGGCCCCGATCCGGATCCCGGCCCATTTCCTCGACACCTGCCATGAAGCTCCTCTCCCAACCGTTCGTTCTGCTGCTCGCCCTCGTCGCCGCCTCCAGCGCCTCGTGCGTCGTCCACGTCGACAGCGACAGTGGCGCGGTCGAGTCCTCGTGGTTCTCCGACGGCGACACCGTCCGCGGCTCGGGCGTCGCGGCGAGCCAGCTCCGCGAAGTGGGGGAGTTCCGCGACGTGTCGGTGAGCGGCTCGGCCGACGTTCGCATCACGATCGGCCCCGAGCGCAGCGTGCGCGTGACCGCCGACGACAACTTGATCGAGAAGGTCGTCACCCGCGTCGAGGACGGTTCGCTCGAGATCGGGCACGAGCGCGGCAGCTACCGCCACCGCGTCAAGCTCTCGGTCGAGATCACCACTCCCACCCTCGACGGCGTGTCGATCGCGGGCTCGGGCGACGCGCACGTCGCCGGGCTGAACACCACCCATTTCACGGCCTCGGTCGTCGGTTCGGGCTCGATCCGCGCCTCGGGGCGTTGCGACGAGCTCTCCGCCAGCATCGCCGGCTCCGGCGACCTGCGCCTCGAGGACGTTGTCGCGCGCACCGCGACCGTGCGCATCGCAGGCTCGGGCGACGCGCGGGTGCACGCTCACGAGAAGCTCGAAGCGGACATTTCGGGCTCCGGCGACGTGCGTTACCGCGGCCAGCCCGCCGTGACCCGGCACGTGTCCGGTTCCGGCTCCGTGCGGCACGACTGAGACGAGTTGCGCGGCAGGCGGCGGCGTTGCTGCGCCGACGCCATCGGCGAGCGTAGGATCCGCCGCCCGACAGAGCCTTCGAGTTGAATCCTGCCCATCGCCACAGCGTGCTGCGCGACCCCGTCCACGGGGACGTGCTGCTGACCCACGAAGAACTCGCGCTGCTCGACACGCGCGAGATGCAGCGCCTGCGCGGCGTCAAGCAACTGGGCTCGGCGGACCTGGTGTACCCGGGCGCGCGCCACACGCGCTTCGAGCACTCGATCGGCACGGCGCACCTCTCGCAGCAGATCATCGACGCGGTCAATCGCGCCGCTGACATCGCGCCGCGCGACTGCCTGCGCATCGGCGAGTCCGAAGCGCGCGTCATTCGCATCGCGGCGCTGCTCCACGACATCACGCACATCCCCTACGGGCACCACTTCGAGGATCAGGCCGGGCTGCTGCACCGCCACGACTCGCCCGAGCGCTACGAGCGCATGCTGGGGGAGTCGACCGAGATCGGCGCCGCGCTGCGCCGCGCGGGGCTGCACCGCGACGTGCTGGCGGTCCTGTGCGAACGCGCGGGCGTGCCGCCGTACTGGCGCCAGATCAACTCGGACACGATCTGCTCCGACATCCTCGACTACCTCGCGCGCGACGCCTACTTCACCGGGCTGCGCATCGGCATCGACTCGCGCATCCTGGCCTACTTCCGCGTCGAGCGCGCGAGCGGGAACCTGTACCTCGACCTCGCCAAGCACAACCTGCTGCGCGAGGACATCCTCTCGGAGATGGTGCGCGTGCTGGAGGCGCGCTACTACTTCTCGGAGCGCGTCTACTACCACCACGCCAAGGTCGCGGCCGGCGCGCTGGTCGCGCGCGCAGTGGAACTGGCCCTGTCCGAGAAGCTGATCGACGAAGTCGACCTGTACGCGACCGACGACGCCTCGCTGCTCGACCTGCTCGAACGCTCGACGGAACGCGCCAAACCGGCGCTGGCCCGGCGCGTGCGTTCCCTGGTGGACCGTTACCGCCGCCGGCGCTTGCCCAAGCGCGTCTGCGTGTTCCCGCGCCCGCAGAACCACGCGGTGCAGGAGGAGCTGGTCGAGCGTTACTTCGCGCTGTCCCAGCACGCAGAGCGCTCGCGCGTCGAGGAGCGCATCACGGACCTGGTGCGCTTCGCGACCGGCCGCGAAGTCGAGGTCATGCTCGTCTGTCCGGCCAAGCGCATGCAGCTCAAGGAGGCCGCGACGCACGTTTTGTGGCCGGGCGAGAGCGTGGTGCGACCGCTGTCGGCCTACGCCGAGCGCGCGCCGCGCCTGTCGGACCTCGAGCGCGCCTATCGCGATCTGTGGAAGTTCTACGTGTTCGCCGACTGCGATGACTCAGCGCTGCTCGCGCGCATCGCCGAGATCGCGGCGGGTGAGTTTCCGAGCGCGACGAACGTGTATCGAGCCGGCGCTTGAGACGCGCGAGAGCGGGCTGTGATGAGCTCGCGCGCGGCGATCGATTCGCGCGCTGAACGCGAGTGCGCTCTTGAACCGTTCGTGAGAAACAGTATCTCAGGGACTCGTCGAACGACTTTGCGCGCGCATCAGCGCTGCGCGAGTCGCGACCGTCCCACCCGAACCGTGCGTTCGACCCCCACTCCGGAGCTGCGAGCTCGACGCCTGCCGACCCACGGCGAAGCGGCGCTCGTGCGCCCGTCGAGACTCGACGCGCAACGCTCCAAGGGACTGCGAAAAGGCGGGAAATCAGCGCGGAATCGCGTTGTCGCGAGTCGGACCGCAGCGCTGGTCGCCGATGCGCCGCGCACGCCGGAGCAACTCGATCGACTGTGGCGCCGACTGCGTTCGCGCGGCGGTGCGGCGGCGCGCAATGCGCTGGTGGTGGCCTACCAGCCGCTCGCCCAGATGGCCGTGCGGCGACTGCTCGGACGGCTGCCGCGCTCCGTCGATCCCGGAGATTTGCTGTCGGCCGCCAACGTCGGATTGATCGACGCCATCGAAGGCTTCGACCCCGCGCGCAACGTGGCCTTCGAGACCTACTGCGAGTGGCGACTGCGCGGCGCGCTGCTCGACGAGTTGCGTCGGCAGGACTGGTTGCCGCGGCCGTGGCGTGCGCGCCTCGCGCGCTGGCGTCGCGCGAACGATGAGCTGCGCTCGCGACTGGGCCGCGAACCCAGCGACGAAGAGGTGGCCGAACTGCTCGGCTGGTCGCTCGAGCAACTGCCGACCGCGCCGTACTCGCCCGGCGGCGCCGCGGGGCGCCCGGACGAGACGCTCGAGGAACTCGTCGAGGACGTGCGGGCGGAGCACCTGAGCGAGCGACTGACGCGCGAAGAGCTGTTGCGCCTGGTCTCGCAGAACCTCACGCCGCAGGAGTGCCGCGTGGTGTACCTCAAGTACTGGGAAGAGCTGCCCCTGCGCGAGATCGGCGAACTCGAGGGGTTGTCCGAGTCGCGGGTGTGCAAGATCCACCTGCGCCTGATCGAGCGACTGCGCGACTGCCTGGCGCACGCCTGAGCGCGCCGAAGCGCTGTCGAGGCGCGACGGTTCGCGTCCGGCGCTCAGCAGCTCCCTAGAAAAGGGCGAAGGCATGGAGCGCGGCTCCATGCCTTCGCGAGTTTCGCCCGGACCGTCAAGCGGTCCGCTCGAGCCGCCCTAGCGTGGAGCAAGCCCCACACCGGTCCCCATTGCGGCGAGTCGGCGCGCAGAACGCGCCACAGCGAAACCAACGCACCGGCGAGGCCGTCCCCACAACCTCGCCAGCGACGCATCTCCTCCGTCTCCAGCGCGCCGAGCCAGTCCCCGTTGGCAGCGACGCGCCGTTCCCTCTCCTTCCGTGCGCGGATCGAAGTCCCCACCGCGATCCGCACCCTTTCTCACGCCCCCCGGCGCACCGCTTCGCGCGGCCGACGCCGGGTTGGATGCGGCGAACGTCACCCCAGGCCGAGAACCGTCTGCGCCGTGGGGGCCGAGCCAAAGGCTCGCGGGCCCCGCAAGATTCCGACGCGCGATGAGCAGGTTCGAGTGCATGGTCCAGGGTGCGTTCGCTCAACGGCCAGTCCGGCGCGGCGCACCCTGGGAAGGGCGAGTTCGCGGAGCAGCCCCGCGAGGGGCCGCACGCGCTCGCCCGGGTCCACGCGCGGCGGCCACAGGGCACGCACGCAGCTCGACCTCGGTTCCACAGCGGCGAGACGGGCAAGTCTGGCCGCTCCTCAGACCATCCACGAAAGGTTCGGCAGCTCGGCTGCCCTCCGGGAGTTCCCGGGGGGCCCGTGGCTTTGCGCCCCAGCCTCGCGGCTGGTTAGCCCTTGTCGCTCGATCGTTGGAGCCGCGAAGAATACGGGGAAATCGCATTTGGGCAAATCGAGGCTGGTGCGCGGCCCGGAGAGCGGCCTGCATCGTCGCTCCAAACCATTGTCTCGTTGAGGTTTGCGCTCCCCGTATCGGCCGATTATTTTGGCGCTTCGTGGCGCGCCTACCGCCCCTGCTCGATCAGCACTTTCGCGCGCCGTGGCGCACGCCTGCGGCGCCGGCGGCGGGCGGCGGGGGCCAGGGGGAGAACGCGGTCTGCGGCGACTGGGTGCACCTGGAGCTGGGAGGCCCTCCAGAGGCTCTCCGGGTGCGCCTCGCGATGCGCGGCTGCAGCGCGACGATCGCCGTGGCGTCTCTGGTCGCCCACAGCGCCGACGCAAAGGACCTGGCCAACGCGCGCGGCCTGAACGTGCGGGAGTTGGTCGAAACGGCCGGCGGACTCGTCCCCGTCCAGCAGCACGCGATCGCGGTCGTGGAGCGCGCCTGGAGTTCGGCGCTGGCGTCCTTTCTCCGCACCTGCGATCCTGACGGGGTGTGAGCAAGCTTTGCCCATCACCCTGACGCCCACCGGCCCACTCGCGCGAGTTCCCTTGTTCCGCTTCCTCAAACGCTCTGGCGCGGAGAGCCACGCCGCCGACGACGCGATGCGCGGCGCCCTCGCGCGCATCCTCGAACTCAACAAGGAGATGGCGCGCGCGCCGCGCCCCGAGTTGCTGCCCGACCGCATCCTCGATGCGGCCATCGAACTCGCCGGCGCCGAGCGCGGCTTCCTGATCCAACGCTCGGCTCCGCTCGGCGCGAAGGCGCCGGCGCCGGTCGCCGACAGCGCAGCGACGCCTGCGGAGCCTGAGGCTGGCGTCGAAAGCGACGCGGTCGAAGTCGGACAGGGCTGGGCCGTGGTCGCGGCGCGCAATGTCGACCGCGAGAACGTGAAGAAGGCGCTGCGCAAGGTCAGCCGCTCGATCACAGCGCAGGTGCTCGAGAGCGGGCTGCCGCTGCGCTCGGACGACGCGGTCAACGACGACGCGCTCAGTCCGCGCCAGTCCGTGGCCGAGCTGCGTCTGCGCAGCGTGCTGTGCGTGCCGCTGCGCGTGGGTGACGAGGTGCGCGGCTGTCTGTACGTCGACAACCGCTTCGCGCAGGGCAAGTTCGACGACACGACCACCGAGCTGCTCGAGTCGTTCGCCGACCAGGCCGCGCTGGCGCTCGAGCGCGTGCGTCTGCTCGAGGAGAACGCGCGCGTGCTGCGCAGCCTCGAGATCGCCAACGCCGAGCTCAAGGCCGCGCTGGCCGAGCAGTCCAAGGCGCTCGACTCGCTGTCGGAGGGCTTCGTCCCGAGCGGACTCGAGCTGCGCTACAAGTACCCGCAGATCATCGGACGCGGGCGCGCGATCACCGCGATGCTGATGGTGCTCGACCGCGTGACCGACGGAGACTTCCCGGTGCTCCTGTACGGCGAGAGCGGCACCGGCAAGGAGCTGATCGCGCGCGCGCTGCACCAGAACGGTCCCCGCCGCGCGGCGCCGTTCGTCGGCGTCAACTGCGGCGCGATCGCGGAGGGGTTGCTGGAGAGCGAGCTCTTCGGCGCGGTGAAGGGCGCTTACACCGGCGCCGTCAAGGATCGCGCGGGGCTCATCGAGACCGCGCAGGGCGGCGTGCTGTTCCTCGACGAGATCGGCGAGATGAGCCTGTCGCTGCAGGCCAAGCTCCTGCGCGTGCTGCAGGAGAAGAAGTTCCGGCGCGTCGGCGGGAACGACGAACTCTCGGTCGACGTGCGCGTCGTTTCGGCCACGCACCGCGACCTGTCGCGCGAGGTGGCGGAAGGCCGCTTCCGCGAGGACCTCTACTACCGCCTCAAGGTCGTGCAGGTCGAAGCGCCGCCGCTGCGCGAGCGCCGCGAGGACATCCCGGTGCTGGTCGAGCACTTCCTCGCCAAGCTCCACGACGAGCAGCGCGGCGCGGCGCGCCAGAGGCCCAGCGTGACGCGCGAGTGCCTCGAGCGGCTCATGTCGCACGACTGGCCCGGCAACGTGCGCGAGCTGCAGAACGAGATCACGCGCATGTATGCGCTGGGCGGCGACACGCTCGGCCCCGAGCTCGTCTCGCACCTCTCCAAATCGCCGCGCGCGGCGCCGCAGGCCGGTGTGAAGAGCCTGGTCGGCCGCCGCATGGAAGACGTCGAAGCCGAGCTGATCCGCGCCACGCTCGAGGCGACCGGCGGCAAGCGCGGCGAGGCCGCGCGCATCCTCGGCATCCCGCGCCGAACCTTCTACAACCGGCTCAAGGCGCTGGGCATCGATCCGTGAGCGCGCGAGTCGTCCTCGCGCTCGCGTTGTTCGTCGCCCCGGTTTGCGCGCAGGCTGAGCGCGCGAACGAGCGCGACGTGCGCCTCATCTTGAGCCTGTCGATCGACCAGATGGTCCCCGAGCAGCTCGACCGGCTCGCGCCGTGGCTCGCGGGCGGACTGGGTCGGATGCTGCGCGAGGGCCGCGAGTTCACCTGCGCCGAGTTGCGCTACGGCGAAACGGAGACCGGTCCCGGTCACGCGTGCATCGGCACGGCGCTCCTGCCGGCGAGGCACGGCATCGTTGCCAACGACTGGATCGCGATCGACGCCTCGCGCGCGACCTACTGCTTCGACGATCCCGACGCGCGCGCGGTGACGAACGCTGGCGTGGGGACGTGGCGCGCGAGCTCCCCGCGCAACTTCCGCGCGGAGGGCTTCGCGGAACACTTGCGCGCCGCTTCGCCGAGCTCGCGCATCGTCGCCATCAGCGCGAAGGATCGCTCCGCGATCGGAATGAGCGGTCGGAAGGCGGACCTCGCGCTGTGGTGGGACAAGCGCAGCGGCGGCTACCTGACATCGACCTGGTACGCGACGGAGCTCCCGCCCTGGGTGCGCGAGTGGAACGCGGGCTGGCTCGAGCGCCTCGCCACGGGTGAGTTCGGCCGCGGTTGGAGCTGCCAATTGCCCGAGCGCTTCGAGGGCTCGCGCACGGCGCCGGACGAGCGCGAGGGCGAGCGCGGCCGCCCCGGCGAACGAGCCTTCCCGCACCGCGCGCCGCGCTTCGAAGGCGCACTCGACAAGGACCAGCTCGCATACGCAGCGTCGTGGGTCTACGACGGCCCGGCGGGCGACGTGCTCTCGACCGATCTGGCGCGCCTCGCGCAGCGCGAACTCGGCCTAGGCGAGCGCGGCGCGGTCGATCTGCTCTGCCTGAGCTTGAGCTCGTGCGACACGGTCGGTCATGGCTACGGCCGCGACTCGGTCGAGGTCACCGACGTCGTGCTGCGCGCCGATCGCCTGCTGGCGGAGTTGTTCGAGCAGCTCGACGAGCGCGTCGGCGCCGGCCGCTGGATCGCGTCGCTCACCGCCGATCACGGCGTGATGGAGCTGCCCGAAACGCTCGCGTCGCGCGGAATCGACGCGGGCCGCTGGTCGACGAAGCTGCTGCGCGACGCCGTCGAACGCGCGCGTCCGCGGGTCGCAGCTCGCTTCGGCGCGGACTTCTACCTCGCCTACCACTCGCGCGGAGTGCGGCTCTCGCAGGCGGCCATGACGGAAGCCGGCGTTGCGCCGAGCGAAGTGCGCGCGCAGTACGTCGAGGAGCTGCTCACCGCAGGAGCGTCGTGGATCGAGCACGCGGTCAGCTTCGACGAGCTCGAGTCCGTCGCGCGCCGCGGGGCCGCGCCTCGCACGGCGTTGATAGCGCTGGAGGCGGCCTCGTTCGACGAGGAGCGCACCTGCGACGTCGTGGTGCTCTGGCGGCGCAACTACCTGTTCGGCGTCGCCGCCGGCTCGAGCCACGGCACGCCGCACGACTACGACCGCGCGATTCCGCTCCTGTTCTACGGCCCGGGCGTCACGGCCGGTCGCAGCGCGGAACCCGCTAGCTCGATCGACGTGCTGCCGACGTTGATGTCGCTCGCGGGCCTGCCGGTTCCGCCGGGCCTCGACGGTCGCGTGCTCGACGTCGCGCGTTAGCTCCGAGTGCGCCGGTTTCGCCGGCCCGGAGCTCGATGCGACGAGACAGCGCGTGTGGCTCGCGACGTGCGCGTCGATCGGGAGCAGCCTCGCAGTTGCGCGCGCAGTCGTCTGATTCGGCGGAGTCGAAACGTCGAATTCATCGAAACGCCGCGCCGGATTGGCTTCGCGTCGTCGTGCGCGCTGACTCAGTGTGCTCGCAGCGTCGAGGAGGCGCTCGAGCGCCGCGGTGTTCGCTGCGAACGGTGCGCGCGAGTCGCGTCGAGCGTCGCGCTCTGAATGCGGAACCGCGTGACTTGGGCTGCGCGCGAGCGATGTAGTGTTGGAGAGTCGCTCGGTCGCACAGCGCGTTCGCCGCGGCCCGCTCAACCCAACTGGATCCACACCATGCGCTTGCCGTTCGCCAGTTCGCTCCTGCTCGCACAACTCAGCGCGTTCTCCTCGATTGCGAGCGCCCAGACCGTGACCTGCGTCGCCGCGGGAGTCGGCGGGGCCATTCCCGCCGCGGGAACGGGCGGCGCGGTGTATCCGTTCGGCCCGCTGCCCACCTCGCCGACGCAGCTTCCGATCACCGTCAACTCGCTGCCGCCGGGCGCGAACTTCGTCACCGAGTTGAAGTTGCTCGGGCTGGTCCACACCTGGGTCAGCGACCTGCAGGTGGTGCTCACCGATCCCAGCGGCGTCACGCACAACATGTTCTGCCGCATGAGCGCGTCCAGCGGCGCGTCGTTCGGCTGCGACTACAGCGGCGACTACACGATCCTTCCCGAGTGCACTGCGGCAGTGCTGCCGCCGCCCTCGTTCTGCTCGAGCCCGGGCATCTTCCAACCCGGCGCCTACGACCAGTTGTTCGGCCGCGGCGGCAACGCGTGGCCCAATGGACTCAGCGGGATCTTCAACACCCGCATGGACGCCATCCCCGCGTCGACTGGCGTTTGGACGGTCACCTTTTATGACTGGTCGCCGGGCGACTTTGGAGCGGTGACGGATGTGCAGCTGTGCTTCGGCACGCCGCCTGCGACCACCGCGCCGCCGAGCGCTGCTCCGACGCTGACCTCGCCCGGTCTGTCGGTCAACGTGTTCGGGCCGAGCGTGCGCCTGGTGTGGTCCGCTGCCGCTTGCGCGACCGTCTACGAGGTCGAAGTCGACGGTGTCGTTCAGTTGACGTCGCTCACGTCACTGAATTATGTGTCGAGCCCTGGGATGCACAGCTGGCGCGTGCGTGCGCTCAACGCTCAGGGCGCGGGGCCTTGGTCGAGCGCGCGGACCTTCACGGATCTCGGGCCCGCGCCGGCGG
This sequence comes from uncultured Planctomycetia bacterium, assembly GCA_938003765.1. Classification (GTDB taxonomy): domain Bacteria; phylum Planctomycetota; class UBA1135; order UBA1135; genus WYBT01. The sequence goes on along the minus strand of CALKYE010000107.1, from coordinate 1,016 downwards.
TGTGCGACGGTCCTTCGCTCGCCACGCTGTTCGCTTGGAACACGACGCAATCTGCGAGCGGCGCCGTGTTCTTCGACGTCGAGGTGCTGCCCCCGGGCGGCATCCGACTGAGCGAGATCGAGCTCAACACCACGGCCGCCGCTCCGACCTCGCTCAGCCTGAGCGTGTACACGCGCTCGGGGACGCACGTCGGCGCCGAGCAGAGCTCGAGCGGCTGGACGCTGGCGACGAGCGGCGTCGGCCTGTCGCAGGCGCAGAACGGCGCTTCGCTGATCGACATCGCGGACCTGCCGCTGCCGCAGGGCGTCACAGGGTTCTGTCTCGCACTGAGCGGTGGCTCGCAGGCCGTGACGCTCTTCACTCCGGTCGTCAACCCGACCTACTCGAACGCGGATCTGCGCCTGACGGCCGGGTCCGTGCAGCCGATCCTGTTCGCCTCGACGCCGGTCTCGGGCCGCGTGTGGAACGGGCGTCTGCGCTACAACTGCGGCCTGCCGGTCGCGTACTGCACGGCGGGGACTTCGACGAACGGCTGCGCGGCGGTGATGTCGGCCAGCGCGCAGCCCAGCGCGAGCCAGAGCACGGCCTGCGTGATCTCGGCGAACGGCGTCGAGGGGCAGAAGCTGGGGCTGATCTTCTACGGAGTCGACAACTCGGGCTTCACGCCGTTCACGTGGGGCACGGGCTCGAGCTTCCTGTGCATCAAGGCGCCGACGCAGCGCACGGGCGCCGCGAACTCCGGCGGCACGCTCGCTCAGTGCGACGGCTCGTTCAGCCTGAACTGGAACGGCTTCCTGAGCGCGAATCCGGGAGCTCTGGGCGCGCCGTTCGGCGTGGGCTCGAAGCTCTACGCGCAGGCCTGGTATCGCGACCCGCCCGCTTCGAAGTCCACCAACCTCTCCAACGGGCTCGACGTGACCTTCGGCCCCTGACCGAGGCGCGCGCTCGCTGCGGTCAGCTCAAGCGCGAGCCGCGCGCACGGCGGCATGCACCGCCAGGCATGAGTCGAGGATCGC
>CALKYE010000106.1 GCA_938003765.1 uncultured Planctomycetia bacterium | reverse complement strand
TCGGCGTCGGCAAGCGCATGTCGATCAAGTACACGCGCGCGCTGCTCAACGCGGCTCTCGAAGGCAAGCTCGACAACGTCGAGTGCGAGATGCACCCGACGTTCAACCTCAAGATGCCGAAGTCGTGCCCGGGCGTGCCGAGCGAAGTGCTCAACCCGCGCAACACGTGGACGGACAAGGCGGCGTACGACGCTGCGGCGACCAAGCTGCGCGACATGTTCCGCAAGAACTTCGAAGCCAAGGGCTTCGCCGCGCTCGGCATCAAGCCGGGCATGTGAGCTCGGGTCTGTGATCCAGGGCGCGTCGCGCTGACGCGCCTCTCTTCACCGCGGGCCGGTTCCCTGGAGCGATCCACGGGGCCGGCCCGCGAGCGTTGGCCCCGCTGCAGGCGCTGCGAGCCCGTTCGCGCGGCTGCGGCGTTGTCGTCGGGAGAGGAATCTGGTCTGGTGCTAGCGGTCCCCTGCGGCTGCGGCCCGCGCGCGTGGGATCGCGCGCACCGCTGTGGCCGAGCCCAAGCCAATGGAGATGCGATGGCGCGCGTGACCCGAGCGGAAATCCTGAACGCGAAGTCGGACAGCAAGCTGCTCGAGCTGTTGTTCGCGCAGTTGAGCGAGTCGGCCCCGCCGTCCCTGCACGAGGACCTCGACCGATTCGTCGTTGCGATGGGTGATCTGCCCGTGGGCCTTCGAGCGATGGCGTCGACCTACCAACTCGACGTGAGCATGGCGCTCGACGACCTCGGCTGGCACTTCGCCAACTGGCGCCACCACGGCTATTGCCAGGAGACCAGCCGCGGACTGAAGGAACTCGGCGCGCGCGAGGTCGCCGAGGTCTTCGACCAGGCCTACGCGATTGCGCGCGAGCACTGGGACGAGATCGGCGAGTGGCTCCAGCGGGACGCGTCGGAGTTCGCCGAGTGGTATCCGACGTCGAAGTTGCACGCGACGCTCGAGCCGCTGAACGAGCGCATGTGGGAGCTGCTCGAGGAAGAGAGTCCCGGCGGCGAGTCCGGCATCTTCCGCTTCTGGTTGGCGTACGCGCGCAATCACCCAGCTGGCGTCGCGCCCTGAAGTCGATCGGCGAGCTCGAACGACGAGCGCCGACACACAGCCGCGACACAGAGCGCGAACACGCGTCGCGAGTACAGCGCACACACACGCGACTCACGAGCGCAGCCCGGATACCGAGCCGTGACGCCTCGTGCCGATGCGCCGCGAACCGGGGACTTGCCCAGTGCGATCTTCGGAACTTCTCCGCCGCGCGAGAGTGGAGTTCGAGCGCGGAACTCGCGGGTCGTGTCGACTCGCAGCCCCGCGCGAAGTCTCGCGTCGCTCCCTTTGGCGCGGCGCTCGAACGAATAGGAGATCGGCGATGAAGGGCAAGACGCTGGTGGTGTGCGCGATCCTGAGCGCGGTGGCGACGGCATGGAATCAGAGCTCGACTCCGGTCGGGCCGCTTCAACCCGGACCGGGCGAGCTTCCCTGCCAGTTCGGCGATGTGCAGCTCGCCTGGGAACTCCCCGCGGGATCGCTCAACGGCTTCGCAGTCGGCGTCGCGTGGACCGGCCCGACGTGGCAGTACGGCTGCACGCTGAGTTCGACCGACCTCTCGCAGCCGGGCTCGTCGGTGGTTGTCGGAACTCTTCAAGGCGTGCTCGACGACGGTGTCGGCGTCAGTCCCGACTACCTCGTGCAAGGCTCGTTCAACGGCTCGAACCTCACCGGCCTCGGCCAGTTCCGTTGCCGCATCTACGATCCGGTGAGCGGCGCCTGCGTGGGAACGATGCAGGGCCGCTTCGACGATCCCATCTCGGCCCCGGGTCAGTACGGCGTCGCCTCCGGCTCGTGGCGGATCTGTGACTGAACCACGAGTCGCAAGCGCACGAGCGCGTCGCGCGGGACTTCGAACCTGTGCGTCGCGCTCGTGCCAACGGCGCATCGCGCGCGCCGTGAGCTGGAAGGACGCTCCCGAGCCAGTCGCGTGCGTGCGACGCGGGCTGGGCAGGACCGAAGCGCAAATGAGGTCGCTGGGGTTCGGCTGCGTCGAGATGCACGCAACCCGCAACGGTCGTCGCGGCCCTCAGCGCGGGGCGATCACGCGCGCTTCGCCGAGCCGGGGCGTCGGGCCGACGCCGGTCAGAGTCACTCGCGTGAGCGTCGCGCCGCGCAGCGCGCCCAGGTTGACCACGATCGCGCCGTTGTGCTGGAGCGCATCGAAACGCCAGGAGAGCGGATCAGGTCGACCTTGGGCGTGAGCGTGGAGCTCCAACGTGCGTGCGAGGGCCGTGGCGTCGCCGGCAAGTGCGATCAGCAGCGCAGCGTGGGCGGGAAGCGCAGGCGCCGGGCGCGCGGACAGCTCGAGGGTCCAGGCGCCATTGGCGGTTCGAGGCGCGCTCGGGTCGAATTCGACGGCGCGGGTCAGGTCGCCGGCGACCACCAGTTCGGCGCGGGAGAGCGAGAGCCGCGCCTTGCCGCCCACGGCGCGCGCGACGACGTGAACGGCTGCCGCCGACGTGTCTGCGGCGAGGATCGGAACCACGAGTCGAGTCTGTCCAGGCGTCCAGTGCGCGTTCACGGTCACTCCGCGCACCAAGACGACGACCTCGGCCTCGCCGCCGGACAGCTCGCCGGTCAGCGCCAGCTCCAACGCGCCGTCGCCGCTCGAAGCGAACAGCGCGGGCGACAGCTGAATGATCCTGGCGGTGTTGCTCGACAGTTCGCCGCCGACGGAGTCGTAGGGCGCCTCGATCGGAACCCGCAGCGGCAGCGGCGTCAGCGCCGTACGCGGCGGATGGTGGCCCAACAGGCTTCCGATCGAGAACGAGTAGGCGCGGTCCAGCAGGATGTGGTTGGGCGTCTCGATCACGAGCGTCGAAGGCCACTGGGGTTGCTCGCGCAAGAACGCGTCGAGCGGCGAGATGCCGTCCGAGCCACCCAGCGCCAGGCACCACCAAGCCTGATCCGTGAAGTGTCGCAGGTAGCACGGCACGCCCCACGCTCCGGTGAAGCTCGTGCCCGTGATGGCCATCGCTGGCATCGGCAGCTGGTTGTCGCAGTTCAGCCGCATGGCGTCGCGCTGCACCACGACGTGCAACGGCGACTGCGTCGTGCCGGCGCGCGCTACGGCGTCTTCTTCGCTGAGCCCGATGCGCGTCAACATGTCGAAGTCCGCTGGCTTGACCGACGTCGGCTCGATCTCGGTCGAGCGTTGCGACGGCTCGACCCACACTCCGGCCTGCCGGGCGATCTCCTCCGCGGCGTGCATCTGCGCCGTGCGAGTCCAGTGCGTACCGGCGCGGTAGTAAACCGGCTCCCCCTGCGGAGGATGCTCGAACATCGGCATGAGATCGATGGTCTCGATGCCCCGTGCGCGCCAGCGCTCGACCAGTTCGAGATCGACCTGCTCGTGCACGTCGAGCCAGGCGGGAGCGTTCGCACGCTCGACCACTTCCTTTCGCGGCAAAGGCGCGCTGACCGAGCGAAGGCCCAGGTTCGCAAGTCGGCGGTGCAGCGCCGCGAAGTAGATGGCGGAGCGTTCGAGCGTGAGTTCCACCGAGTCGGGCATGTTGATCCCCGCGCGGTTGCGCAGGAACAGCCACCCATCCTTGCCAGCGACTACGTGCTCGCTGCCGACCTCGTCGAACAGGTCGTAGAGCGTTCGCGTGTACAACGGCCGCGCCGTCGCGCGCACACGCGAGGTGAGCTTGAGGTCGTCCTCGAGCAACGCCATGCGGCTGCCGTCCTTCCAGCGCACCTTGGCGCGGCGCTGATCGTCGATCACCTTCTCGCGCCCGATCGGGATCGGGCGCGGCGCAGGCCAGACCTGATCGACGATCGCCGTCCCGAGCAGCGCCGCCCCGAAGACGCCGAGCGCGAACACGCGCAGCACGGGCGTCGCGCGGTGGTGCGGGCCCGCAGGCAGTGCGATGGTCCCGTCCGGCAGCGCGCCCGTGCGCGACGGGTCAGAACTGGAAGTAGAGGAACGGGACATTGTGTTCGTAGTGGAGGTGGACCAGCGCCAGCAGGAACAGCACCTGGAGCACGAGGACCCACAGCGTGCGCGCGCGCTGGATCAAGCTCTGCGTCGTGGGGCAGAGCCACACCACGAGCGCCGCGAGTCCCATCGTGAACCAGTGCAGTGGCCGCACGTCCAGAAGCGCTCGGGCGTCCGAGTGCGCGCCCACCATGGCGGCCATGTGATCGAGCGCGCCCGACATGGTCGTCGCGCGGAAGAACACCCAGCCGAACAGCGCCAACACGAAAGTGCCGGCCACCTGCAGCGGGCGTGGGGCGAAACTGAAGATCGAGGACTTGCCGATCAGGCGCTCCACGATGAGCCAGAAGCCCTGATAACCGCCCCAGGCGATGAAGTTCCACGAGGCGCCGTGCCACAGGCCGCCCAGCAGCATCGTCAGCGCGAGGTTGACGTAGGTGCGAACCGGTCCGACGCGATTGCCGCCGAGCGGGATGTAGAGGTAGTCGCGGAGGAACGACGACAGCGAGATGTGCCAGCGGCGCCAGAAGTCGGTGATGCCGATCGAGCGATAGGGGCCGTCGAAGTTGACCGGGAACTCGAACCCGATCATCAGCCCCAGTCCGATCGCCATGTCGGAGTAGCCCGAGAAGTCGAAGTAGATCTGGAACGCGTAGGCCACGGTCCCGATCCACGCGTCGAAGGCGCCCAGACCCGAAGTCCCGAAGGCCTGATCGGCGACACTCGCCAGCACGTCGGCGACGAGCACCTTCTTCGCCATCCCGGACTGAAAGACCAGCACGCCCCGATAGAACTTGTCGAGCGTGTGGCTGCGGCCGTGGAGCTGCTCGGCGACCGTTCCGTAGCGCACGATCGGGCCGGCGACGAGTTGCGGGAACATCGCCACGTAGCACATGAAGTCCGCGAGCGAGCGCACCGGCGCGGCGTGCCGCCGGTACAGGTCGATCGAGTAGCTCATGGTCTGGAACGTGTAGAACGAGATGCCCACGGGCAGCACCACGCTCGTCCAGCCGAGCTCATCGACGCCCATGCTCCTCAGCAGGACGTTGAGCGACTCGACGCCGAAGTTCGCGTACTTGAAGTAGCCCAGCAGTCCCAGGTTGATCAGCACCGACCCGAGCAACCAACCCTTGCCCGTGCGGCCTGCGTTCTGCTCGCGGACGATTCCGCGGCCGCAGTTGTAGTCCAGCGCGGTCGAGAACCACATCAGCAGCACGAAGTCCGGCCGCCACCAGCCGTAGAACACGTAGCTGACGAGCGTGATCCACAGCGACCTCGCCGAGCGCGGGACGAGGTAGTAGACCGCCAGGAACAGCGGCAGGAAGTAGTAGAGGAAGGCGGCGCTCGAGAACAGCATCGCGAACCAGAGATCGTAACCGCGCGCTGGCGTGCGCGGCCTGCACGTGTGGAGTCGAACGATGGACGGCGCGACAAACTCGAACGCGCCGCCGCTATGGTTGCAGAGCGAGTGAAAGATGTTCCTACCTTGCGGAGCCCCATCGACATGAAGCGCGGCGCGACGAGACGTGAGTTCCTGTGCGGTCTGAGTGTGGTCAGCGCGGCGGCGTGCCTGTCGCGGAACGAGGATTCGACGCCGTCATCGGGTTCGAACTCGGGCCTCGAGCGACGGCGTTTCGGCAAGACCGACATGCACGTCGCACTCCTGGGCTTCGGCGGCGCCGAGATCGGATACGAGAAGGCCGACGCTGCGACGGTCGACCGGCTGCTCGGCGCGGCGCTCGACGGCGGCCTCAACGTGGTCGACACCGCCGAGTGCTACCTCGAGTCCGAAGTGCTGATCGGCGCCGCCATCGCGCACCGTCGCAAGGAGTTCTTCCTGTTCACGAAGTGCGGGCACACCTCCGAGCCGCCCAAGCAGGGACCGGACTGGAGCAAGGAGGGCGTGTTGCAGTCGGTTGAGCGCAGCTTGAAGCGGCTCAAGACCGACGTCGTGGATCTCGTGCAACTGCACTCGTGCTCGCTCGCGGAACTCGAGAAGGGCGAGTGCATCGAGGGGCTCGAACTCGCGCGGAAGCAGGGCAAGACGCGCTACATCGGCTACAGCGGCGACTCGCTCACCGCCAAGTGGGCCATCGAGAGCGGTCGCTTCGACTCGCTGCAGACCTCGATCAACATCGCGGACCAGGAGTGCCTCGAGCTCACGCTGCCGCTGGCGCGCGCCAAGGGCATGGGCGTGATCGCGAAGCGTCCGATCGCGAACGCGGCGTGGCGCTACGACGAACAGCCGTCCAACGGCTACCACGTCGAGTACTGGAAGCGCCTGCAAGAGTTGAAGTACGACTTCGCGAGCGGCGAGCGTCGCAACGATCCGGGCCCGGACGGCGCCGCAGGAGTCGCGATGCGCTTCACTGCGATGCAACCGGCCGTCAGCGTGCTCATCGTCGGCACCACCAAGCCGACGCGCTGGGCGCAGAACGCCGAGCTGCTGCGCGCCGGTCCGCTCTCGAGCGAGCAGGCCGACGCCATCCGCGCACGCTGGAAGTCCGTCGCCAAGCCCGAGTGGATCGGGCAGACCTGAGCCCGATCGCTCAGGGCTTCGACAGCGCTCGCGCTCCTTCGGCGAGCAGCGTGCACAGTGCTTGGAGCTGCTCCGGCGGCTCGCCCGGCGCAGTCACGAGGTAGAGCTCGGCCTGCGGCGTCGGCGCGCGCAGCGCGACGAACACGCAGCCGGAGTGCGACAGTTTGCGCGCGTGGCGGGGCAGCAACGCCACGCCCTCGCCATCGGCGACGGCTGCGAGCAACAGGCCCAGGGACTCGACTTCGCGTTCGATCGTCGCGTCGAAGCCGGCCGCGCGCGCGGCGGATTGGAGCAGCGCGCGCCGACCTGGGAAGTGCAGATCGGAGAGTGAGATGAAGCGCTCGCGCGCCAGTTCGCCGAGCGCGAGCGAGCGCCGCGAAGCCAGCGCATGATCGGCCGGCAACACCGCCGCGAGCGGATGGCGCGCCAGGCGCTTGACCGTGAACGGCAGTTGTTCGGCGGGATCGAGATTGCCGAGCAGCGCGGCGTCGAGCTCGCGGCCCGCGAGCCGGTCGAGCTGCTCGCGCGGGCGAAGCTCGAACAAGTCGACCCGTGTGCTCGGGCGGCGCTTGCGCAGTTCGCGCACGGCGGGTCCGACGAGGTCGTCGAGGAACGGCGCGAGCAAACCCAGGCGCAGCACGCGCGGCGCGCCGGCGAACTGCTCGCGCACCTGCTGCGAGCTGGTCTCGACGTCGCACAGGATCCGTCGCGCGCGCTCGAGGAAGAACTTGCCGGCGTCGTTGAGCTGCACGCGCTGGCGAACGCGCTCGAACAGCGGAGTGCGCAGCTCGCGCTCCAGCCGTGCGATCTGGCGGCTGAGCGCGGGCTGTGTGACGTGCACACGCTCCGCCGCACGCGAGAAGTTGGACTCCTCGGCGGCGGCGACGAAGTAGCGCAGTTGATCGAGCTCCATGGGGGAGAGTTCATAACCGCAAGGCATGACCCCCGTCGAGCGATCGGCATTGGAGCTGCGGCCGAAGCTGGACGACAATCCCTCGCCTTGAAAGGGGCATCGTCATGCAACGTCGAACCTTCCTCACTCACGTCGCTGCGACCGCGGGCCTGGCCGGCCTGGGGCTCGCGCGCGAGCAAGCTCAGGCTCCCAAGACCATGCGCATCACCGTTCGCAAGTCGCTCGAGCGCGGCCACGCCGATCACGGCTGGCTGGACAGCCGCCACACCTTCAGCTTCGCCGAGTACTACGACCCGCAGCACATGGGTTTCCGCACGCTGCGCGTCATCAACCAGGACAAGGTCGCTCCCGGCGCGGGCTTCCCGACGCACCCGCACCGCGACATGGAGATCTTCTCCTACGTGCTCGAGGGCGCGTTGGAGCACAAGGACAGCATGGGCAACGGCCGAGTGCTGCGCCCGGGCGAGATCCAACTGATGAGCGCGGGCCGCGGCGTCACGCACAGCGAGTTCAACCCAGCCGCCGACAAGCCGCTGCGCTTCCTGCAGATCTGGATCACGCCCAACGAGCGCGCGCTGAAGCCCAGCTACACCGAGTGGAAGCCGGGCGCCGACGCCGCGGGGCAGAGCAAGGTGCTCGTGATCTCGCCCGACGGGCGCGAGGGCAGCGCGGCGATCCACCAGGACGCGCGCGTGTTCCGCGTGAAGCTCGCCGCCGGGGAGCGCATGGAGCACGATCTCGAAGTCGGCCGCGGCGCCTGGCTGCAGTTGATCTCCGGGTCAGCGAAGCTCAACGGCGTAGCGCTCGCAGCCGGCGATGGCGCGAGCACGGACGATTCCGGGCGTCTGACGCTCGAATCCGTCGAACCGCTCGAGGCGCTGCTGTTCGATCTCGCCTGAGCTTGAAGTGAAGTCGTAGCACGGCTGTGGCGCGGGACTGGTACCCTCTCCCGCGCCATGGCCGAAGCGAAGACGCACTACATGAACGGGTTGAAGCTGTTCGGACAGCAGAAGTTCGAGGAGTCGATCGCGGAGTACCGCCTGGCGCTCGAGCAGCAACCCGACTGGGCCGAGGTGATCCACGCACTGGCGACGGCCCAGTCCAAGCTCGGCAAGCAGGACGAGGCCATCGCGTCGCTGCAACGCGTCATCGAGCTCACGCCCAACGATCCGTTCGTGTTCACGAGCCTTTCGATCTTCCTGCAGCGCCAGGGCAAGATCCCCGAGGCTGAAAGTGCGGCGGCGAAAGCTCGCATGCTGGCCTGGAAGGAAGAGCTGAAGAAGAACCCCAACGCGCCGCCGCCGCAGGCGCCTGGGCAGATGAACGTGGTGCAGTAGCCACGGCGCGCGCCGGCCATCGTCGGCTACGGTCCTCGCTCGACCCAGCGCGGTCCAACGTACGGCGCGGTGTCAACCGCGCTACGAAGTCGGGCCCATCGCTGCTTTGTGGTGCTGGCGTCGATGATTCGCCCAAGTCTGGGCCTCTCTGGCGGTCTGTTTCCCGTCGACCCAGGCAGAGGCGTCAACGCGAGGCGAAGTCATGGGCGCGTACCACAGGTCCGAGCAGGAATCTCTGCGCGATGCGGTGTTGCGCCTGAAGTCCGAGCGCTCCGACGCGCACTGGCAGTGGTTGTGCGATCAGCTCGCTCTGGCGGCCGACGCACCCGTCGACCCCGCGTCCAAGTCCGCGCCGGTCGCACGCGCGATGGGTGAGCACGGCGTCGACGCCAGCTCCGGAGTCGTCGCCGGACTCGCGCACCATTTCAACAACGCCCTGATGGGCATCCTCGGCGCGAGTCGGATGGCCTCGCGCTCGCTCGAGGCGATCGACCCCGCGCGACCCTACGTGGACGAGATCGTTTCGCGCGCCGAGCAAGGCGTCGCGCTCAGCTCGCGACTGCTCGAATCATCGGATGCGACGGTTCCGCAGCGGTCGATCGCGTGCGACTGCGTCGCCGACAGCGCGCTGTGCGTCGATGCGTCGTCGGCGCCCGATCGCGCGGCGCGGCTGCTGCTCGTCGAGGACGAACGCCTCATCCGCATCACGCTCAAGCACGAGCTGCAGGCCCTCGGCTATCAAGTGGAGTGCGCCGCCGACGGGAACGAGGCTGCGCGGCTGATTCAAACGCGCCAGGAGCCGATCGACCTGCTCCTCACCGACGTAGTGGTGCCCGGTCCGACGGGGCCGCAAGTCGCCGAGTTGGCGCGCGCGAAGTGGCCGACGGCGCGCGTGGTGTTCATGTCCGCTTACCCGCGCGACGTGCTGATCCAGAAGGGTCACATCCAGGCTGGCCAGATCACGCTCGAGAAGCCCTTCACCGAAGAGCAGCTCGTCGGAACGCTCCGCGCCGCCCTGCAAGGCGCTTGAGCTTCACGGCCGACGCGCTGCGCACGCTGCGTTTCGAACCTACGTCCTAGTCGCACTGCCGAGGGCGCGCACCATGTCGGACGTTGAGCACGACGACGTATCGGTGTCGATGACTCAACAGTCTGGGAAGCTCAACATGCCCGCGGCGCGTCCGCTGCGCCTCGTGCTCATGTGGCTGGGGCTCGCGGCGATCTTCGCGATCGACCTCGCGCTGCCCCTCGGGGTTGCGACGGCCGGGCTGTACGTGCTCGTCGTGCTCGCTTCGATCGGCTTGCGCGAGGTGGGCTGGACGGTCGCGCTCGCGATCGTGGCGACCATCCTGACCATGATCGACGTCGCGGTCTCGCCCGCCGATGCGGACACCGTGCTGTGGATCGTCCGCGCCAATCGCTTGCTCAGCGTGGTCGCGATCTGGAGCACCGTTGGCGTCGGAGTCTGGCTCGTGCGCGAGCAGACGGCGCGCGCGGCGACGGAGCGCTCGCTCGGCGAGACTGCGTGGCGCCTGCGCGTGCAGGAGGAATCGGAGAGCCAGGCTCGTCTGACGGCCACCGAGCTCGAACGCCGCGTCGCCGAGCGCACCGAGGACCTGGTTCACGCGCGCGACGGGTTGAGCGAAGAGATCGGGCGCCGCATGGCGTCGGAAGAGCGCGCTCTGCGCAGCGAGCGCGTGCTGCGCTCGATCTTCGACACCGCGGCCGAGGCGATCATCACGATCAACACGCAGGGCCAGATCGAATCGGCCAACCGCGCCGCCGAGCGCATGTTCGGGTGGAGCGCCGACGAGCTGGTGGGGCGCAACGTGAAGGTGCTCATGCCCTCGCCGGACACCGAGCGCCACGACGACTACATCCTGCGCTACCTCGGCACGCGCCAGCCGCGCGTGATCGGCTTGGGCCGCGAGGTCACGGGCCTGCGCCGCGACGGCGCGACCTTTCCGCTCGACCTGAGCGTCGGCGAGTTCGTGGCCGAGGAGGGCCGCAAGTTCACGGGGATCCTGCGCGACCTGACCGAACGCAAGCGCCTCGAGGAGCAGTTCCGCCAGGCGCAGAAAATGGAAGCAGTCGGGCGCCTCGCCAGCGGCATCGCGCACGACTTCAACAACCTGCTGGCGGGCGTGATCGGTTGCTCGAACATGGCGCGCAAGTCGGTCCCGGCGGAGTCGCCCGCGGCGCAGTTGATCGAGGAGATCAAGGGCGCGGCCGAGCGCGGCGCGACGCTCAGCCGCCAGCTGCTCAACTTCAGCCGTCAGCGGCCCGTCGAAGCCGTCGCGCTCGAGCTGAACGACATCGTGCGCACCGCGTCGGAGATGCTGCGCCAGGTGTTGGGTGAGGACGTGCGACTCGAACTCGAGTTGGGCGAGCAAGGCGCGCCGGTGTTCGGCGACCCGACCAAGCTCGAGCAGATCCTCATGAACCTCGCGATCAACGCGCGCGACGCCATGGGGCGCGGCGGTCGATTGCGCATCGCGACGGAGCAGCTCGAGCTGACGCCCGCCACGCGCGTGCGCAATCTCGACTCGGGTCGCTACGTGCGCCTGACCGTGCAGGACACCGGGAGCGGGATCGATCCGGCCATCCGCGATCGCATCTTCGAGCCGTTCTTCACGACCAAGCCCGTGGGGGAGGGCACCGGGCTCGGCCTCTACACCGTGTACGCGCTGGTCGAGCAACTCGGCGGCGTGGTCGACTTCGAGTCCGAGGTCGGTCGGGGCACGAGCTTCCGCGTGCTCCTGCCTCTGCGCGCGACACCCGTTCCCGCGCCGACGCCGAGCGCCACGACCGCCGCGGACTCGCCGCGCCGCGCGGGAGTCGTCCTCATCGTCGAGGACGAACGGCTCATCCGTGTCTCGCTCGCGCACACGCTCACCGCGCGCGGCTATCGCGTGCTGACGGCCGCGAGCTCCGAAGAAGCGGAGCGACTGGCCGCCGAGCACGCGGGCCCGATCGACCTGCTGCTCACGGACATGGTCCTGCCCGGGCGCAGCGGTCGCGAGCTCGCCGAGCGCCTGTGCGCCGATCGACCCGCTCTGCGCGTGATCTACATGTCCGCGTACCCGACGGACGTGCTGGTCCGCCAGGGACGCATCGAGCCCGGCGTGGCGACGCTCGAGAAGCCCTTCACCGACGAGTCGCTCGAGGCCGCGCTGAACGAGGCGCGGGCGGCGAGCCGCGGGACGGACTGACCCGTCGCCGGGGCCGCGCCGCCGACCAGTGGGTCGAGAACGCGCAGGGCTTGCGCTCTAGCTCGTATGGGCTTCGGCGCGCCGAACGGCGATGCTGCTCCTACCGCCAGCGCTCGCCTCGGCGCGGATCGTCCGCGCCAGCGATTCCGGGCCCGGCGCACGAGAGCCATGACCATCGGTCGCATCTGCCATCGCGAAGTCGACACCGCGGAGCCGCACGAGTCCGTCCGCGCCGCAGCGCAGCGCATGGGTTCGCGCGCCGTCGGAACGTTGCTCGTGCTCGACGCCGCCCGCCGGCCGGTCGGGATCCTGACGGACCGCGATCTCGCGGTGCGCGTCGTCGGCGAGGGCCGCGACCCGAACCTCGTGCACGTGCAGGACGTGATGTCCCACAAGCCTCACACGGTCGCCGAGCTCGCGCCGCTCGAGGACGCCATCGCGATCATGCGCACCCACGGCGTGCGGCGCGTGCCCGTGGTGTCGGCCAAGGGCGATCTGGTGGGCATGATCACCCTCGACGACGTGCTCGGCATCCTGGCCGAGGACCTGTGGTCGATGCGGCGCGTCGTCGAGAAGAGCTCGCCGCGCGTGCTGGCCGCGCCCTAGCGGCCCATCGAAGGAGTCGCGCGGCGCGCGCTTCCGTGCTCGAGCGCGACACCGCTGCGCCGCGAGTCTCCTTCATCGGCGCTTGAACCCTGGTCGAAGATCGAACGGGGTCGCCGTCGGCGACTGCGCTCCAGTGAGAGAGACCGGCGCCTCGTCGGCGCCGGAAGGACACCTAGAGAGGAGCGTCGGCGGCGGCCCTGCACTTCGCCCGACGCCCGGCGTGACTAGTAGTCCTGCTGCTCCTCGTCGATGCCGAGCAGCTTGCGGCCTTCCTCAGAGATGCGCTGCGGGGTCCACTGGGGCTCCCACACGATCGTGACTTCGGTGTTCTTGATGCCCGCGACCGTGTTGCAGCGGCGCTTGACCACGTCGGGGATGGTCTTGGCCTCCGGGCAGGACTGCGAGGTCAGCGTCATCGTCACGTTGCACGTGTCGCCGTCGACCTTCACGTCGTAGATCAGGCCCAGGTCGACGATGTTGACCGGGATCTCGGGGTCGAAGACTTGGCGGAGCTGGGCGTAGACGGACTCGGTGAGCGTTTCGGTGGCCATGAGGAGGGGTCGTCGCTTGGGGGTTGCTGCGTCGGCTGCCGGGGCGCGACGACGTTGCGGGTCGGATTCTAGGCCCGCCAGCGGCGGCAGGGGGCCGAAGATCTTACGTTCGCGGAAGATTCAAGGCGCTGGACTGCTCACGGTCGCCACCCCGGCGCGCCGCGGTAGGTTCGGGTCCCGTGATCGCCCAACGCGCTTGCCGTGAGTTCCTCGATGCCGCGCGCCGGGCGGCGCGCGCCAGCGGCCGGGCTGCGTGGATCGCGCCCGGGCTGGCCGCGAGCGCGTTGCTCCTGCGCTGGGCGGCGGACGGCTCGCCCGAGCTCGTCGAGCGCCTCTACTCGCGCACGCTCTACCCGGGCATCCAACTCGGACTCTCCACGCTCGCGGGCAGCTTCCCGTTCTCCGTCGGCCAGCTCGCGCTCGCCGCAGCCCTCGCCTGGGTCGCGCTGATCCTCGTACGCCTCGTGCGTGCCGCGGTGCGTCCGGCGCCCGAGCGGCTCGAGCGCGTGGCGGGCGAGCTGTGGCGGCTCGCGCGCTTCGCTTGCTGGCTCTACGCGGCGTACATGTTCGGCTGGGCGTTCAACTACGCCCGCGAGCCCTTCGCTCTCGCCGCGCGGCTCGACGTCCGACCCGCGACGGCCGACGAGGTCGAACAGACGGCGCGCGAATGGCTGCAGCGCGCGGCCGAGCTGCGCAGCAAACTGCCCGAGGGCCCCGACGGCGTGGTCGCGCTCTCGCCGGACTTCGCGCGCCACGTCGAGGCCATCGCGCGAGCCTGGGAGCGCGCCGCCGAACTCGATCCGCGGCTCGCTGGCCCGAAACCGGCGCTGCGCGAGTGCGGGATCTCGAGCCTGATGACGGCCGCCGGCATCGCAGGCATCTACTGGCCCTTCACGGGCGAGCCGCACGTGAACGCACAGCCGCCGTTGCACAGCCGGCTCTTCTCCAGCTTGCACGAGGTCGCCCACCAACGCGGCTTTGCGCGCGAGGACGAGGCCAACTACCTCGCCTGCTTCGTGGGCTGGCGCTCGGAGGATCCCGAGCTGGCCTACAGCGCGGCGCTCATGGCCTTCCGCTACCTGAGCGCGCCCTTGTTCGTGACTCGACCCGACAGTTGGTTCGCGCTGTCCACCGACGTGCCGGCCGGAGTGCAGCGCGACAAACAGGCCATCGAGCGGTTCTGGAAGCCGCAGTCGCGCGCGGTCCAGCAGCTCCGCACGGCGTCGCACGCGATCAACGACACGTACTTGAAAGCGCAGGGCCAGCGGAGCGGCGTGCGCAGCTACGGCCGCATGATCGACCTCTTGATCGCCGAGCGCCGACCGAGGCTCGAACCCCAGCAGCGCTGAGCGCGCGAGCCCTGCGGGGGATGCGATCTATCGACGGAGGATCGGAGCTCAGTCGCGAGCGCCCGCCGTCGGCGCCTGGTCCCAGACGGCGCGTTCGAGCGCGCCCAGCGACGGTCGCACCGCCGTCGGCGTGATGTGCGGCACTGTGGCCGGTCCGCGAGTCTCGCCTGCCGGGACCTGTCGCAGCAGCAGCAGCGCGACCGCGCGCAACACCGTGGTCGCGACGAACAGGGTCATGTACGCGTCGGTGTCGGCGCCGAGGCGGCTCAGCGTCAAACCTCCGACCACCGATCCCAGCGCGATGGAGGCCGAGTGCCCGACGTTGAAGACGGTCATCACGTTGGTGCGCTCGCGCTCGTGCACGTGCTCGAAGAACAGCAGCAACGTCGCGAGCTCGTAGGCCGCCCAACACGCGCCGGCGGTGATCTGCGACAGCAGCAGCACCGTGTAGTTCGTGGTCACGATCCACGGCACGGCGGCCGGCATGATGCCGATCGCGCCGAGCCACACGACGCGGTGGGCGCCGACCCTGCGAATCGCGGCGCCCAGCCAGGGCAGCGCGAGCATCCGGCCGACGAAGGCCGTGGCGATCAGCACGACGTAGCTCGCGTACCCCAGGTGCAGCTTCTCGAGCATGTACGGCGTGTAGAACGCTGCTGCGATGTGGGCCGAGAACTGCACGAACAGCATGAACACGATCAGGGACCGGCCCGAGCCCAGCGCTTCCAGGGACAGCACTTGGCGCAGCCGCAGCGCGCGGAACCCGGAGGGCATCGGCGCCGGTTCCGAGTGCGCGGCCAGTCGCCGCGAGGAAGCCCAGCGCGCGACGGCGGCCACGGTGAAGAGCAGCGCGAAGCCGCGCAGCTCGTGCTCGTCGCCGGAGAGCAGCGACAGCAGCGCTCCTCCAGCGAGCAACGTCACCAGCGTCATGCCGTTGCAGGCGCGCGTTCGCATGGCGAAGTACTTCGCGCGCAGCGACAGCGGCACGAGCGTCGTGATCCAGGTGTTCCACGCCGGCGCCGCCGCCAGCCCGCAGGCCCAGTACAGCGTCGCAGCGGCGAACACGATCGAGAGCGGCGCCGCCCCGCTCAGCGCCATCACGATCAGCGGGACGAAGCACGCCGCCTGCAGCGCCACGCACAGCACGACCCAGCGCTTGTGCGAGCCCAGTCGTTCGACGGCGCGCGGCGTGACCAGCTGCAACAGCGCGCCGCCGAGCATCGGCAGCGTCGCGATCCAGCCCGCGGCGACCTCGCCATACCCGGCCGCGAGCACGAACGCCGCGAGGTAGCTCTCGCCCAGGCCGACCATCGCGGCGTAGAGCAGGCCGTCGAGGTAGCTGTTGCGCAGGTCGGAGCGCACGGAGCGCTGCAGTGGATGGGTGAGGGCGGACATCGAGCTCGCACAGGCAGTTCGGTCCGCAGTGTGCGGGCTCGCGACTGCTGTCGGAAGCCGCGTGGCCGCGTTCACGAGAACTTGTCGGAGAGCAGCGTTGGACGAGCCACTCCGCGAGACGCCGCGCTGCGAACTCGCGCGCGCTGGCTGAGTCGTCGAAGCGCCAGCGCACAGACCCGCTCGCAGCCGCGCACGAGCGGCTCGCGCATGGAGAACCGACGCTGTGCGCGCTGCGCACGCCCGCCGGCGCGCGCGGGCGCCCCAGACCACTCGCGAAGCGCCCGAAGGCCCGGAGGTTCGCCGGGAATTGCGCCCCTGCGCGACGGTCCGCCGTCGGAGTCGAAGCGGAGGATCTTCCCATGCCCCAGACGCACGCTCGCACTCTCGTCGCGCTGTCGACGCTCGCCGCCCTTTCGTTGGCTGTCTCCGCTCGCTCGATCGCGCCCGCGCCGCCGAGCCCGGCCGCGCCGCCCGCTGCTTCCGCGCTGGCGTCCACCCACGCGCCGCAGTTGCGCCACGCGCAGGCCGCAGCCCTGCTCGCGCAGCTCCGCAGCGATCTCGTCGACGTGAGGACTCACCTCGAGCGGATGCGCGTGCTCGCCATCAAGTCGTCGAACGGATTGCTCTCGCCCGCCGAGCGCGCCGTGCTCGACATGGCGTTCCAGCAGCAAGTCCTCGCGCTTTCCCAGCTCGCCCAAACGAGCCACTGGAACGGCATCCCGCTCCTCGCCGGCTCGACCGGCCTCGTGGAGCTGCAGATCGACCCGGCCCTGCCCCAGCTGCTCCTGTTCATGCTGCCCGACTGCACGCCGATGAGTCTGGGAGTCACTTCGGTGAACATCGCGAGCGTCGCGAACGCCGCCGACGCCATGGCGTCGTGCGACACCGCGCTCGACAACGTCTTCACCATGCTGAGCGACCTGCGAGCCGCAGCGCTGACGTTGGGGTTGTAGG
>CALKYE010000105.1 GCA_938003765.1 uncultured Planctomycetia bacterium | reverse complement strand
GCAGCTTTTGGCGCTGCGGCTGGACGTGACCTCTTCGAACGGAGACCCCATGTCCGCCACTGCAGTCCTCCTCGCAGCGCTTCTTCCTTCGCTCCAGTCCGGCGCGGCCCAGCTCGCCGCCGCGCAGAGCATCGACCTCGACCACGATGGCCTCGCCGATCTGGTGGTCGTCGACAGCTCCGGCGCACCGCGGCTGGTGCGTCAGCTCGGCGGCGGGCGCTTCGCGGAGTTCCTCGAACCCGCGGGGCTGCCCGAGCGGGTTGCGGCGCTGCACTGGGTCGATGTCGACGGCGACGGCGACCTCGACGCGCTCGCACTCGCGCCGCGCGAGAGCAGCGCGGGGCCACGGCTGTTCGAGCACGCCGGCCCGCTCGTGTTCGTCGAGTTCGCCGGCGCCTTCGCGAGCGCAGCGCTCGATCCCGCTGGCGCTCCGCAGTGGCTCGACCTCGACCGCGACGGCCGCCTCGACCTCGTCTGGACCGACGCCAGCGAGGTCACGGTGTTGCGCCAGGCGCGTCGCGGCGTGTTCGAGGAGTGCGCGCGATTGGCCGCGAGCGGCGGCGGCGCCCCGTCGTCGTTGAGCGCGCCCCCGGGCGTGGTCGCGAGCGCGTCGCCGCTCAACCCCGCCGCTGCGCTCGCCACTCCGAGCCTGATCTGCGCGGGGACCGTGGTCGACGTCGCGACGAGCAATTGCGTCGAAGTCTCGAGCGCGCCGACGTTGGGGAAGCTCTATCCGCTGTCGACGAACTTCAACCTCGACGCGAGCGGCCGGGTCGGACTGGGAACGAGCGCGCCGCTCGAGCGGCTCGACGTGGCCGGGCGCGTGCGCGCACAGCTCGGCGTGCGCTTCGGCGACGGAACGGTGCAGAGCAGCGCCGGCACGCGCGACTGGAACGCGCTGATCAACGTGCCCGCGGGCTTCGCCGACGGAGTCGACGACGACACGACCTACAGCGCGGGCGCGGGCCTGAGCCTGAGCGGCGATCAGTTCAGCATCGCTGCGGCGGGTGTCGCGTCGTCGATGCTCGCGAATGGCTCGGTGACCTCGACCAAGCTCGCAGCGTCGGCCGTCGGAGCGAGTGCGCTGGCGAGCGACGCGGCCTCGCTCGCGCGCGTGACCGGCGGCGGCGCATCGATGGCGGCGGGCTCGCTGCTGGTGAACACCGCCACGCCCGCGGGCCGCGTGCGCGTGCGGCATTCGAGCTCGACCGCGAGCCCGCACTTGATGCTGACGCAGGACGGAACGAGCCCGTACTCGCGCCTCGGCATGGACAACGCGCTCTCGAGCGAGACATGGGTGCTCGCGGGCTCGCTGACGGCGAACGCCGCCGACGATCGCTTCAACGTGTTCCACTCCGCGGCCGGCGACGTGCTCTCGGTCGGCGCCAACGGCCGCGTGGGCGTGAAGACGACGAACCCGATCGCCGAGCTGCACGTGCAGGGCGCGCTGCACCTCGACGGCGTCACGCGCGACCTGAGCGTTCCGACGGGGACAGCGTTCCAGCTCGGCCACTTCGACGGCGCGAGCTTCAACTCGCGGCTGAGCGTCGCGTCCACGGGCGTCGTCACGCTCGCGCAGGATGCGGTCGTGGGCCGCGACCTCGACGTGAGCCGTGATCTCGACGTGGGCGGAGACCTGCGCGTGGGAACCGGCGTCGCGTTGAACGCCAACGGAACCGCGACGATCTCGGGTCCGCTCACCGCGCAGAACGTGATCGTGCAGGGGACTCTCCAGCTGCCCGCAGCCACGCGTCGCCGCACGATCGCCGCCGCCTCCTTCGAAGCGACCGGAGGCTTCCTCTTGTTCACGTCCGGTGCGGGAACGGCGCTCACGAACCAACTCTCGACGCCGGGCGCCTCCTGTCGCGCTTACGCAGGCATCGAACTGCCGCACGGCGCCGTCGTCACGCGCCTGGCGGCGAGCGTGAGCGACCTCCAGAGCAGCGCCAACGTCTCGGTCAACCTGCTGCGCAAGGCGTTCGATTCGACGCCGAGCAACGACGCGCCGCAGTCGCTGGCGCTCGCGACCTCGAATTCATCGGGAGGCGATCAACTGCCCACCGACACGTCGATCTCGTTCGCGACGATCGACAGCGCGAACTACAGCTACTTCCTCGAGGTCGCCTCGACCGCCCCCAACGTCGGCGAGACCGGGATCTCGCTGTTCGCGGTGCAGATCGAGTTCACGACCGCGGATCCGCTCGAGTGAGGCCGCGCGCGCGCCGCGCTCACGGCAGCAGCGTGAACACCAGCGTGTCGGTCAGGTTGGTGGAGAACGATGCCTGCGGGTCGCGGCTCCAGTACTGAGCGGCCCAGCGCGAGCCGACGACCAGGCGCGGGTCCACGCCGCTCGCGATCCAGGCGCTGAAGTCGAGGCTGCTCGCGCCGCTGCAGGCCGCCGAGCCGCCCGAGTAGGTCAGCGGCGTCCGCGCGAGCGGCGTCGTGAGGCACAAGGTCCCGCCCTGGAACGCGACGCTCGGTCCGTGCGCGCCGTAGAAGAACAGTCCCGACTTGTTGGGCTGCAGCGACGTCGCGTGGAAGTCGAAGGCGCCGGCGGTCAGGCTCGTCGAGCCGCTCCAGCCCATCGCGGGAACGCAGCCGCTGCTCGTGGTCTTCGCGGTGCAGTACGTGCACGCTGCCGGCGAGTCGGTGTCGAACGCGTAGGCCGCGCCGCTGGCGGAGTAGACGCTGCGCGCGCCGACGACCATCGCGGCGCCGTCCACATCGAACGAGTCGACGTTCCAACTGGTCGTAGTCGGAGCGCTGCCCACGCCAAGTTCCGCCCACTGGCCGCTCGGGAGTCGGCGGAAGTGCCACACGCCCGCGGTCGTGGCAGAGCTCACGTACAGCTCGTCGCCTTCGATGCGAACTTGGGCGCCGAACTTCTGCGCGCTCGGAAGCGACGGCCGGACGACAGCGAGTTCGATCCACGAGCCGGCTGAGTGCTCGTACACGTACACGCACCCGCTCGACGTCCCGTTCGGGCTGCTGTCGTTGGGATCGCTGATCGCCAGCCGCACGCCATCCGTCGAGATCGAGTGGCCGAAGTCGTTGCCGAGCTGTCCGGGAACGCTCGCGGTCAGCGTGGTCTCGAGCACGGGAGCGCCGGCGACGGTGCGATACACGTGCACGCGTCCGCCGGGAGCGGCGTTCGAGAAGCCCGCGGCGCGCGACGAGAACGCGAGCACTCCGCCGTCCATCGCCACCGACCAGCCGACTTGATCCCCGTTGAGCGAGTCCGACGGGAGCAGCTTGGCGCGCTGCGTCCAGACGCCGGCGACGCGCTCGTACAGGTACACCGCGCCCGTGAAGGCGAAGCTCGGGACGACCGGCGATCCGAGCGCTGTGCGGTGCCCCACGGCGGCCCACTCGCCGTCGATCGCGAGGCTGCGGATCGAAGTGCCGTTGGTCGTGAGCGGATCGGCGGGCTGGAGCTGCGCCTCGTACGTCCACACGCCGGCGACGCGCCGGAAGACGCGCGCGGACTCCGCCGGATAGCTGCTGCCGAACTGCGAGGCGATCAGCACCTCGCCGTCGACGTCGACCGCCGTTCCCATCTGGGTGTGAGTGCCGCGGAAGCCCGGCAGCTTCGCCTCGAACGCATAGCTCGCGCCGTTGCGCCGCCACACGTACACCGCGCCGCGGAAGCCGCCGCCGCCGACGTTGTAGTCCGCGAGTTCGTTGCCGACGACCAGCGTGTCGCCGCTGATCGCCACCGACTTTCCGAAGACGGTGCTGGGCTGCGGGTCGGGCGGGAGCAGCTCTTGTTCGAGCAGCGGGCCGCATTGCGCAGCGGCGCGCGAGACGAGGACGAGGCTGGCGAGGATCAGGCTGTTTCGAAGGCTCATGGTGTTGGGGACGCGCGCGGGCTGGCGCGCGCGTGAGTCGAAGAGCGACGTCGGAGGCCGGGCTCCATCAGCTTTTCGGCGCCCGATCGGGGCCCGTGGCCTGGGCCCAGAGCGTTTGACGCGTCCGCGTCCGCACCTGCCCGAGCAGCTCGCAGCGGCGGTCGCGCCAGGCCGGGCGCGCGAGCAGCAACGGGTTGTGAGCTGCGCGCGGGTCCGAGCGGCGCAGAAGGCTGCGATCGGCTGATGGAGAACGGGCGCGCGCGACGCTGGAGAGCACGTGGTTCGCTGCGCCAACTCCGCCGCCCTCGCCTTGCCGAGACTGGGCCGGCCGCCTAGAACGGATCGAGTCCGCTCCGTCCGCGCCCGCCTGCGGTCGGCCCACATGCCCACCGACGCTCCCGACCCGACCGAGCTCCTGCGCAGCGCAAGTGCGGGCGAGAGCCAGGCGGCTGAAGCGCTCTACGGGATCGTTCAGGGCGAGCTGACCCGCGTCGCGCGCGCGCTGATGTCGAGCGAACGCGCCGAGCACACGCTGCAAGCAACTGCGCTGGTGAACGAGGCCTGGCTGCGGCTGTTCAAGCCGGGCGCAGCGCACCAGTGGAGCGATCGCGCGCACTTCCTGCGCACGGCGGCGACGGCGATGCGCCACGTGCTGGTCGACCACGCGCGCGCGCGCGGACGCGACAAGCGCGGTGGCGGCGAGCCGGCAGCGCTCGACGCCGCACTCGAGGAGCTCGAGGCCGGAGGTCAGACCGACGTCGTGGCGCTGCACGATGCGCTCGAGCGCTTCGCGCAGATCGACGCGCTCGGAGCGCGCATCGTCGAGCTGCGCTTCTTCGCCGGGTTGACGATCGACGAAACCGCGCGCGTGCTCGACGTCTCGACTCCCACCGTCGAACGCGGTTGGCGCGCGGCGCGGCTGTGGCTCGCACGCGCACTGGGACCGGACTCCGAGCGCGCGGGCGAGCGATGACCACGCGTTGGGACGAGGTTCGCGAGCTCGTCGCCGAGGCGCTCGAGCTCGAGAGCGAAGCGCGTGAGGCGCTGCTGGCGCGGCGCGCGGGCGGCGACGACGAGCTGCTTCGCGAGGTGCGTGAGCTGCTCGAACTCGAACCGCGCGCCGAGCGCATGTTCGCCGCCGCCGATCGGCCGCGCGCAGCGGCGCCCGACGCGCCCGAACCGCTCCGCGAGGGAGCGCTGATCGAGCGTTGGCGACTGGTGCGCAAGCTCGGCGAAGGCGGCATGGGCGTCGTGTGGCTCGCGCAGCGCGAGGGTTCCGAGCAGCGCGCCGCGCTCAAGCTCCTGCACCTGCCGCTGCTCACCGAGTCCGCTCGCCGCCGCTTCAGCGTCGAGCAACGCGCGCTCGCGCGCCTGGAGCATCCGGGCATCACGCGTCTGGTGGACGGCGGCGTCAGCGCCAGCGGAGTTCCGTTCCTCGCCACCGAGTGGGTCGACGGCCCGACGCTGAACTACTGGTGTGATGAGCGTCGGCTGCGCATCGCGGCGCGAGTCGAGCTGTTCATCGACGTGTGCACGGCGGCGCACGCGGCCCACCAACGGCTCGTCGTGCACGGCGACATCAAGCCCTCGAACGTGCTGGTCGACGGCGAGGGACGCGTGAAGCTGTGCGACTTCGGAATCGCGCGTCTGCTCGATGTGGACGACGCCTCGGCGACGCGCAGCGCGCTGCGGGCGCTCACGCCGCGCTACGCGAGCCCCGAACAGGTCCGCGGCGAGCCGGTGACGACCGCGAGCGACGTGTACTCGCTCGGCGCGCTCTTGTACGAGCTCCTGTGCGGCGTCGCGGCGCACGATGCGCCGACGAAGTCGACCGCCGAGCTCGAGCGCGTCGTGTGCGAGCAAACGCCGCCTCGACCCAGCGTCGCTGCGTCGCGCTCGAACGAGTCGATCGCCGCCGCCCGCGCGGCCAGCCGCGACGAGCTCGTGCGCGCGCTGCGCGGAGACCTCGACGCGATCGCGATGCAGTGCCTCGCCAAGGAGCCGCGCGCGCGCTACGCCTCGGCGGCGGAACTCGCGGACGACCTGCGCCGCAGCTTGCGCCGCGAACCCGTGCGTGCGCGACCCGAAGCCTTCGCGTACGTGGCGCGACGCTTCGTGCAGCGCCATCGCGCAGCCGTCGCCCTCGCGGGCTTCGCCGTGGCCGCGCTCATGACCGGAACCGTGGTCGCGCTCGATCAAGCGCGCATCGCACGCGCGGCGCAACGCAGCGAGGCGGAAGCCCGCGCGCAGGCCGAGGAGCGCTACGCAGCGGTGCGCCGGCTCGCGACGGTCCTCGTGTTCGACGCGCACGACGCGATTCGCAACCTGCCCGGTTCGACCGCGGCGCGCGAACAGCTCGCGGACGCGGCGGCGGAGCAGCTCGACCAGCTCGCGCGCGGCGCCGCCGGAGATCGCGAACTCGAGCGCGAGCTCGCCCGGGCCTACGTGCGGCTCGGCGACGCGCTCGGTCGACCGGTGGAAGCCAACCTGGGCCGCACGAACGACGCGCGTGAGCGCTATCGAGTCGCGCTGGAGCTCGCCGATCGCGAGCCCGGCGACCTCGCGTTGCGCGCGTGGGCGCGCACGCAACTCGCTGACCTCCTGCTGTACGAGTCGCGAACTGAGGAAGCCACCGCGCTGTACGAAGCAGCGCTCGAGCTGCGCGCGCGGCTGAGCGAGCAGTCGCCGTTGGATTGGGCCGCGAACCCGACGCTCGGCTACCTGCACGGGCAGTTGACGGACGTGCGCGCGCGCCAGGGACGTCTCGAGGACGCCGCGACGCACGCACGGCTCGCGCTCGAGTTCGCCGAGCACGCGCTCGAGCAGCAACCGCTCGAGAGCGCGTGGACCGAAGGGTTGGCGATGAGCCTGCAGCGACTCGCGAGCCTCGAGATGGGTCGACGTGAGCTCGAGCCCGCGCTCAGCCACCTCGAACGCGCGAGCGCCGCGATCGAGCCGCTCTCGTCGCAGCCCGGTGTGAGCACGCGCGTCCGCCAGCGCGCCGCGCAGATCGCGGGCGAGCACGGTGTCGCTCTCGCGCGCGCCAACCGCCGCGACGAGGCGCGCTCGCGCCACGAGCACGCGGTCGCCCTTCACCGCGCCCTCCTGACGGACGATCCGCGCAGCGCGGCGTTTCGCGACGACCTCGCGGTTGCATTGCGCCGGCTGGGTGTGCTCGAAGTCGGCGCGGGACGACTCGACCGCGCCGTGGAGGTGCTGCAGGAAGCGCTCGCGCTCGCGCGGACCAATCGCGAGCTCGACTCGAACAGCGCCAAGGCCGCGCGCGCCTTCGCCGTGGCCGCCGACGAGCTCGGCGGAGCGCTGGCCAGGCTCGAGCGCGACGCGGAGGCGATCGCGCTGCACGAACAGTCGCTCGCGATCTTCGCCCAGCTCGCGGCGCAATCGCCCGACGACGCGTCGGCGCAGCGCGGACACGCCGTCGCGTGCTCGATGCTCGCGCAGGCGCGCGCGACCGCAGCCAAACGCAGCTCGACGTCGCCCGACGCTCGTGAAGCGTTGTTGGCGCAAGCGCGCGACGGCTTCAACCAAGCGCTGGCCATCGTCGAGCAGCTCGCGGCATCGGGTCGGCTCGCCCCGAGCGACTCCGGAGTCGCCGACTACTTGAAGCGGCAGCTCGCGGCCTGCGATCAGTCGCCCTGAGTGCGGTCAGCCTGAGTGGCGAGTCGCGGCAGGACTTCGTCACGTCGCGCTTCCGCCGCTGGAAGCGGGCAATTGCGGCTTTGTTGAACCGCGAGCGAGTCCGGCGGCATGCGCACTGTCCATTCCGACGCCGCACGCCGACGCAGTGGTCTCAGAGAGCGCGTTCGCGTCCGCAGTGTCGCGCGAGCCAGCTCGCGTCGTGGGGTCGATCGGAACGCCGCGCGGCGCCGAGCTTGCCATAGGTCGGGTCCGTGTCGTCCCTTCCCTCTGTTCCCAACTGGAGCGCTTCGTTGTTCACCCGAGACTTGCCCCTCAGTTCGCTCTCCTTGCCGTTCCACCACTTGGCTCTCGCGGGCGGAGTGTTCGTTCTCGCATCGGTCGGCCGTGCGCAAGTGAACGCACCCGTCGCTCCGGATGCGATCTACGTGGGACGTGTGTTCCCCAACGCCGCACTTTCGGTGATCGACCTGAACGGCTTCGGTCAGTCGACCGGCGACCCGCGCTTCGACTTCAGCTACCAGAGCTTCCCCGACGGTTGGAGTCAGTTCCCCACCAACCCGAACTTGATCCAGTTCGGCCCCACGCTGTTCCCGCCGCTGTTCCCCGGCGTCACGACGATCGACGGCGGATCGTCCGGCGCGCTGACGCTGGTGCGCGACGCGCAACTCAGCGACCGGCTCGTGACGGATCCCACCGTGCTGGCGCCGGGAGACATGATGCTCGGCGCGCCGCTCGATCGGCGGACCAACAACGGGCTCGAGCCGACAGGCTGCCAGGCGGGCGGCGGCAACGTGTGCGCCATCACGTCGAAGCAGGTGCTCTCGGTCACGATGGGCGGCCCGCACACGCTGCGGCCGACGCTCCCCGGCGAGCAAGCGCTGAATCACGTCGTCGGCGGGGGCAATCCGATCTCGTTCGCGCCGCACCCCAACCCGCCGCGCATCGTGCAACCGCCGCTGTGCGCGCTGCCGCGGATCGCGGGCGAGGAGCCGAGTTCGATCTACAACACGCGCCTTCCGCTGCCCGGACTGTTCAACCTCTTGATTCCCGGCGACGCGCTCGCGTTGCCGCCGACCGGGCTGCTGTCGCCCGAGCAGAACTCGTTCTTCGTCGGGCCCGATCGCCCGGGTCTCGTGGGTCCGCTGCAGTGCGAGGACTACATGATCCGCCAGCAGATCGGTCACTACCTGTATGTCACGGAGAACGAGCGCGACGAAGTGCTGGTGCTCAACTCCAACACGTTCGAGGTGCTCGAGCGCATCGTCGTGCCCGACCCCACCGACCTCGCGATGGGGCCCAACCTCGATCTCCTCGCCGTCAGTTGTCGCGCCGTCGACCAGGTCGTGTTCATCGACATCGACCCGATGTCAGCCACGTTCCATCAGGTGGTCGATTCGACGCCTGTCGGCGACGGCCCGCGCGGAATCGCGTGGGATCCGGGCAACGA
The DNA here is from genome assembly GCA_938003765.1 of uncultured Planctomycetia bacterium. Lineage (GTDB taxonomy): Bacteria > Planctomycetota > UBA1135 > UBA1135 > WYBT01. The sequence goes on along the minus strand of CALKYE010000105.1, from coordinate 1,782 downwards.
AGACATTCTGGTGTGCAACGAGAACTCGAACACCGTGTCGATCCTCTCCGTGTTCACGCGCAACGTGCGCAAGACGCTGTCGGGGGGCTTCAGCCGACCCTTCGACGTCGCCATCACGCAGCGCCAGAGCAACTTCGGCTACCAGCGCAACGTGTACTTCGCCTACATCCTCGATCGCGCCGGTGCGGTGCACCTGTTCGAGTCGGGGCCCAACGGCGTGAACGGTTGGGGGTACGACGCAGTGATCGGCAAGACCGCTCGGATCTTCAAGCGCGCCCGATCGATCCAACCGGATCCCCGACAACTCACTTCGGGCGTGTGGATCGCGCACAACGGCCAGTTGAGCCCGCTCGGTGCGCCCACGGGCTTGCTCGGCGGCGCGGTGACGAACCTCGTGATCGACTCGAGCGCTTCGGGCCAGATCCCGTTGACCGCGCAGAACGTGAACACCCCGCAGATGCGCCAGCTGAGCTTCAGGATCGCGGCTTCGATCGGCAGCGACGTGCTGAGCGGACTTCCCACCGACATCGCGTTCGACAATCAGCGCAACCTGGGCGCGCTCCAGAACGTGACGAGCGCTTTCGGCTCGGGTTCACCCGTCGCGATCAACGGCAAGAGCCAGGTGCGCAACGTCGGCTCAGCGGTGCTCAACACCAGCGAGCCGCGCTACCTGTTCCTCGCGGTGCGCGAGAGCACCGGCGTCAGCGAGGCGATCGACGTGATCGACCTGACGACGCACCAGCGCGTCGACGTGAATCCGCATCAACCGGGGACGCAGTCGATCCCGGCGCCGGGCGCCCGTTTGCTCGCTGATTACTTCCGTCAGTAGTGGGCTCTCGCGCATGGATGCGGGGTCTATGCTCCGCATCCATGCGCAATTCCATCGCTCTCGCGGTGCTCCTCTGTGCGGCCTGCACGACCACGGCCTGCACGACCACGGCCTCCGAGCCCGCGGCCAAGCCGCAGCGAGACTGGAGCGCCATCGCGGCCGACGGAGCGATTCCGGAGGGAGTGCAGCCGTTCGAGTTGGCGCTCGAGCTGTCGGAGCTGCTCGGCTCGCGCGATCCGGTGCTGCGGGACGATTGCGCGTACAGCTTGCTCGCCAACTGGATCGTGCGGCAGAAGCTGTTCGAGCCCGATCAGCTCCGCGAGCTCACGCGGCGCTGGACCGGCAACCTCGAGCAGGGCCTGGGTTCGGCGGGCGACGACAGCGTCCTGCTGCGGTCGTTCTCCGCGCTCGCGCTGGCGTTGATCGCGGCGCGCGACCTCGACACGCCGTTCATGAGCGCTGAGGAGGTCGAAGCGCTGTTGCAGCGTGCGTTGGACTACAGCGCGAGAGAGCGCGATCTGCGCGACTGGGATGCGCAACTGGGTTGGATCCACGCCGTCGCGCACACGGCCGACGTCCTGAAGTTCCTCGCGCGCAACCCGAAGGTCGACACCGACGGCCTGAACCGGATCCTCGCGGCCGTTGAACAGCGCCTGGCGACGCCGATGGAGCGCGGGTTCTCGATGGGCGAGGACGAGCGCCTCGCGCGAACCGTCGCCGCAGTGCTGCTGAGAGCGGAGCACGACGAGCAGGGCTACGCAGCGTTCCTGGAGCGCCTGCGAGAAGCGCGTGTGAGCGCGGCGAACGCGGCTCCGTTCACCGCAGCGAACGTCGTGGTCGGGCAGAACATCCTCCACATGCTGCGCACGCTCCACTCCGGGCTGGCCTCCATCGACGGCCTCCCGCCGCACACCCAACGAGCGCGCGATGCGACGGCCCGCGCACTCGCGCGG
>CALKYE010000104.1 GCA_938003765.1 uncultured Planctomycetia bacterium | reverse complement strand
GCGTGCGCGGCGAGGTGCGCGGGCGGAGCGTCGACGAGCGCGGCTACGTCGAGCTCGCGGGCTACTGATCGGGTCTCGGAGCGGGTTTCACGGATTGGCATCGACCGCGGCGGACGCTCGTGACGTGGACGGCGTCGAACGAGGCCAGCCCTGTCGACGCGCCACTCAACGTGCTCCCTGACGAGCGACTGTCGCCGCCCGCTTCCAGGCGACTGCTTCTGCGCCGATTGTCCCGAGACGCGCTGGCGCGCAGTAGCCCGCGCGCCGAGGGCGGCTATGCTCGCCCGTAGACGTTCATCCGCAGTCAGGAGCGGACCCGAGCGCGCGCCCCCCCAAGCCATGCGCCAGAGCGACCTCGAGCTCGTCCAGGCCGCGCGCAGCGGTCGCCCCGAGTCCGTCGAAGACCTGCTGGGGCGCATGCGCGTCGTGCCGCGCATCCTGATGGCGATCAACGTGCGCCTGGGCTGGCCCCTCGACGACCACGAGGTCGAGGATGCGTGCCAGGAGACGATCTCCAAGCTGTGGCGCAAGCTCGAGACGTTTACCGGCGAGTCGACGCTCGAGACCTGGTTCTACGGCGTGGCCCGCTACGAGTTGATGAACGCGTTGCGCCGCAAGCAACGTCGCGCGCCGGGCTCCGAGCTGAGCGACGAAGAGCCCGATCGCGTCGAGGCCTCTCCGCACGCCGACGAACTCGAAAGGGTCCGCGCGGCCCTGGCGCAGATCGAGGCGGATGACGCGCGCATCATCGTGCTGCACCACTACCACTCCCAGAGTCTCGAGCAGGCCGCGCGCATCGTGGGAGTGCCCACCAGCACCGCGAAGAGTCGCTACTACCGGGGGATGGAACGCCTTGCCGCGTTGCTCCGCCGCCGCACGCTCGAAGCCCAGCCATGAACCATCACGACCAAGAGCACGAAGCCTGGATCGAGGCCTTCGCGCTGAACGAGCGCGAGCGCATTCCCGAGCGCGCGCTGTCCGACATGGAGCAGTGTCGAACCTGCGTGGAGCGCCGCGCGGAGATCGCCGAAGCTCGACGCGCGCTGAGCGCCTACGGCGAGCAGATGCGCGCCGATCTGAGCGCCGCGGAGGCGCTGGCGCCGCAGCCCGATGAGCTCGAGCGCGTGCGCCGTTGGGCCGGGCTCCAGCGCGCCGCGAGTGAGCTGGCCCAAGCGCAGCGAAGCGACGCTCCACCATCGCTGCCCGCGCGCGCCAAGCCTCGTCCGCTCGCCTGGATCGCAGCCCTCGCGGCGCTGCTCGCCGTGTTCGCCGCGGGCCGCTTCCTCTCGCGCAGCGACTCTCCCTCGCGCGGAAGCGAACACCTTGGAAGCTCGCGCATCAGCACGTTGAACGCAGCCGTCGATGCGCTGCGCGTGACCTGCACCTGGCGCGCCGAAGCGCTCGGCGACGAGACGCATCAGGCGCAGGTGCGCTTCCGCGACGCCCAGGGACGCTCGCACGAGTTCGCCAGCGATATGCTCTTCGAACCTCGATGGGAGTTCGAAGCTTCACGCGTCGCGCAAGCCGCTGGCAGCTTCGAGTGGCGGGTGTTGCTCTGCTCGCCGGCGCGCTCGACGCCCGAAGCCTCGGACTGGGTGCGCCAGCCGCTGCCGGCGCGCTGAGCGCGACGTTCGCGCGCCAACCGCAGCCACAGGACGATCCGAACACGACCCTGGCAGAGCTCGAGGCGCGCTCTCGAGCGCCGGAGACGACCCTCGATGAGCGTCGCGCGCTGCTCGAGACCGCGCGGCGCGCAGCGCGTGACGAGGGAGAACACGAACGGGTCGACTGGCTGGTCGTCGAGTTCGCCTACCCGCTCGCCGCTCTCGGAACGCCGCAGGCCCGCGCCGAAGCCGAACAACTCGTGCGACGCGCGTTGGCGTCCCAGCGCCCTGCGAGCGCCGCGCACGCAGCTCTGGCGATGTTCGCCGCGGAACGCGCGAAGTCGCGCGGCGCCTTGGGCGAAGCGCTCGCCGACATCGCGCGGGCGCAGGCGAACGCGGAGGCGCTCGAGCCGAGCGACTATCGCAACGCGCTGCTGACCTACTGCGCGTCGCAGCGCGCGCAGTTCGAGATCGACCTGGGAATGATCGACCTCGCCTTCGAGCGCCTGAGCGCGCTGGAACGCACGCTCGACCTGGCGTCGATCGACCCCGATCCGCGCCTGGTGCACCGGATCACGTTCACGAACGCAGCGCTCGCCGCGGGTCAGGACGCGCGCGTGCTCTCCATGACGAACGAGGAGGCCCTGGCCGAGGCGCCGAACGGCGTGCGCGCGCAGCTCCTGGTCCAACGCGGAATGGCATTGACCGAGATGCGGCGCGACGGGAGCGCGAGCGCAGAGGCTGCGGAGCAGGCCCTCCGTGCGGCGCTGGCGATCGAAGGGCTCGATCCGGCGAACGCCGACGCCGCGCACGCGACGCTCGCGGACCTGGCGCTGCTCGAGCAGCGTTGGGAGCAGGCTGGAGAGGAACTGGCGCACCTCGAGGGTCGCGCTTTGTCCGTGGAGCTGCGTGCGCGCACCGCGGCGCTCGCCACAGCGCTGGCCATCGAGACCGGCGCGCCGCGCGAACGGCTCGAAGCGCTGCGTGGGCAGCTCGAACGTGCGCTCGACGCCAACCACGAGGAGTGGCGCTCGATGGAGCGCCGCCCGGGAGGCGTCGGAGTGTGGCACTTCGGCTCGCGCCGCGCACCGTACTCGGAGTGGGTGCGCGTGTGCCTCGCGCTGGACAACTCGCAAGCCGGGCTGGAGCGCGCGCTCGAGCCGCTGCTCGAAGCACAGAGCGCCGGCTCGCTCGCGCGCGCGCTCGCGACGAGCGTGACCGTCGCGCAGGTGCGCGAGGAGTTGTGCCGCGAGGGCCGCGGCGTGCTGTGGATCGTGCCGGGCATCAACCGGAGCCACGTGTTCACGCTGGACTCGGGCGGGATCGAGCACCACGAGGCCCCCACGCGCGACGCGTTGGCGAGGCTGACCGGCGAGTTGGCGCAGAGCGGAGCCAACGCGCGGGCGAGCGGCGCCCGTGCGCAGTCGACGGCGCAACTGCGAGACGGCGAGCTGCGCCGAGCGGGTGTCGCGCTGGCCCACGCGCTCTTCAGCGAATCGCAGCGGACGAGAGTGTTGGGATGGAGCGAGTGCATCGCCGCCGGAGCGGACCTCGCAGGCGATCTCCCGCTGGCGCTGGCCGTGCTCGACGATGGAGCGCCGCTGGGCTTGCGAGTGCCGCTGGTCGAGGCGCCCTCGTTGCCCATCGAAGTCGCACTGGCCCGTCGCGCGCGCGGCCGCACGCTGAACGGCGAGCTCGAGCTCGTCGTGCTGGCCGACCCGGTCGTGAGCGCGGATGCGCGCGAGCGCTACCCCAAGGCGCGCGAACTCGACCTGAGCCGCGCCGAGCGCGCCCGACTGCAAGCAGGGTTCTCCGCCGAGCGCGTGCGCTGGTTCGAGCGCGAGCAGGCGAGCCTTGAAGCGTTCGCCGATGCCCACGTCCCCACGGCGCGGGCGCTGGTGGTGCTCGCCCACGGCGTGTTCGACACCGAGCGCCGCGGCGACGGCGAACGGCCGAGCGCGCTCGTGCTGAGTGCGTGCGCGAGCAGCGCTGACGGCGTCGTGTGGTGTGCGGACGTCGAGCGCCTGCGCGCGCCGCCGCTGGTCGAACTGCTCGCCTGCGGGGCCGCGCGCGGCCCGCTGAGGCTGGGCGACGATGCCGCGGGCCACCTCGTCGGCGCGTTCCTGCTCGCCGGCGCCGATTGCGTGCTCGCCGCGCGCGTGGACGTCGAGCGCGACGTCGCGACGCGCTTCGCAGAGCACTTCCACACGAGCTTGCGCGAGCACGGCCGGCCTTCGCAGGCCCTGCTCGCCGCACGCCGCGCGCTGGCCGAGGATCCGAGTGAAAGCGATCCGCTCGCCTGGGCCAGCCTGGGTCTGCACGGATTCGGCGGCTTCGAATTGCTCGAGCCGCGCGCGCCGGAGCCAACGGCGAGCGCCGCGACCCTGCTGGGGATCGCGGCGCTCGTTCTCTCAGCGCTGACGGCGACGGCGTGGTGGTTGCGCCGACTCCGCACGCCGCGCCCGTAGCGTCAGTACGGACAGGGGAAGTACCCCGGCCAGTTGCTCGCACCGCAGTTCATCAGCACGCGCGGCGGAACGGTGGGCGCGATGGTGCCCGGCCGTCGCACGCGGATGACCGCGGCCGGGCCCTGGGTCGTCCCGCTCGTCTGAGGGTCGAGGACACAGCTCAGTTGAGCTTGGCCGCACACCGCGCCGGAGAGCAAGCCACTGAAGTTGTCGTCGAGCGCCGACTGGCTTCCGCCGCCGCCGCCCACCAGGTAAGTGCACACGTCGTACTCGTTCGCGCCGACGGCAGCGAAGCGCGGCGCGTAGTTGCGGATGAGAGTCGGGTTCTCGTTCGGCCACGTCGAGCCCCAGTCGAAGCGCCGCGGCCACAACTCGAACCAGTACAGTCCGGGTGCGGAGCTCGCTCCTGCGGTGAAGCACGGGTTGTCGTCGATGTCGAGCCAGATGTGGATCTCCTCGCCCTCCGAAAGATCGTCGATCCGGTAGAGCTGGTGGGCCAGGGCGGCAGGCTCGAGCTCTCCGTACGCCTCGATCTGGCGATAGACGACCACTTGCAGCGCATTCGCCGTCTCGCCGTTCACCGTGGGGAGAATTGCGCTGGTGACCTTGATGTGCAGTTGGTGCGGGTTGGCGCCCGAGCCCGAGATCGGCGTCATGAGCCCGCCGGTCAGCCACTCGATCTCGACCGGAATCCCGGGAACATGGATCCAGGGCATGAACACACCGGCCGGCGACTGATCGAGCGTCGTGGACGTCTGCGGCAGCGCGAGGAACACGTCCGCCTTCCCGTCGTAGTTGAAGTCGCGGAACAGCGGCGCGCAGGTGTTGTTCGATCCCGGCCAGGTGGGAATCAGCGGGTCGCTGTCGATGACCGCGGCTCCCCACGCGATGGACGTCGCGAACGCCGGGATCTGGGGATTGAAGTTGCGCAGGTAGATCGGGGCCAGATGCCCGCGCGTGTTGAACACGATGTCGATGTCGCCGTCGCCGTCGCCGTCGGCCGCGCTCAGTCCGACGACCTCGGCGCCGAGTTGCAGCGTCACGACCTCGACGGCGTAGCCGATGCGCGCGACGTGAATCTCTTCCTGCGAGCCGACGTCGAGCGCCCACGCGAGGCGATCGCGTCCGACGCCGCGCAACACCGTCGACGTGAAGCAATTGCTGCCGCTGTCCATGGTCGCCGCAGGCGCCCAGACGGTGGCGCCGACCAGCTCGTGGACGAACATCCCCGAACTCGTCGCCACGGCGAGCTCGCGCGCACTGTCGAGGTCCCAGAGCAGCACGCCGAGATCGTGAACCGTGTGCGGCGAAACGAAGCTCTCGGTCGCTCCCCCCGAGCCGCCGATCAGTCGCAGGATCGTCACGCCGTCCGACGCGAGGCCGACGTAGTCCGTGACACCGTCGGCGTTGTAGTCCATGGCGCGGACCAGCTTGGCGCCGTTCCACGCAGACGGATTGCTGGTGGATACCGCAGTGATGACCGGCGGGTCGCTGGGGTTCACCGGCAGCGTGACCAGGAACAAGCCCGTCGAGCGCACGATCGCCAGGCCGTCGGACGCGCCGGCGCCCTGGCGTGCGACGTCGATGTCGTTCACATCGGAGGCGACGAGCTCGACCCTCACGTTCGCGTACGACGGGTCGTGCCACAGGTGCACGGAGCTACCTGCGAGCACGGCGACGTCGAGCGACTGATCCGCGCGAAAGTCGCCGGCGACCGTGCGCTTGAAGTTCGGTGTCGGCCCCGCCGGCCAGTACAGCCGTTCGGACTCGTGCATCGTCACGTAGTCCTCAGCCGTGTTGTCGTACATGGAGAGCTGCGCCGGCGCCGCGCCTGCCAAACACATCG
>CALKYE010000103.1 GCA_938003765.1 uncultured Planctomycetia bacterium | reverse complement strand
GATCCGCAGCTCGACCAGCCCGTCCCGCGCGTGCTGGTGGTCGGAGACTCGCACACCGATGGCGTGTTCGAGAACGCGCAGCACTTCGGTTCGGAACTGGAGCGCCGGCTGCAGCGCGAGCCGCGGCTGCGCGAGCTCGAGGTGCTCAATGCCGGACACGGCGGTCAGACGTTGCACCACTACCTGGGCTCGCTCGAGCGGCTCTCGTGGCTGCGCCCCGACGCGTGCGTCGTGATGGTGTACGGCGGCAACGACTTCCACGACGTGCTCACGCTGCACTACCGCTTCTCGAACACACGCCCGCCGGCGACGGCGCGCGCCAAAGCAGAGCTGTTCGAGCGCGCGGCGAGTTTCTCCTCCGCGGCGGTCTCGCAGTGCTTCGCATCGATGAAGTTCTTCGCACAGAATCCGACGGAGGTCGACGTCGCGCTGAATGCGTCCTGCGCGCTGTCGTCGGAGATCATTGCGCATTGCGAGCGCCTGGGGGCGAAGGCGCTGTTCGTGTACATCCCGCCGGTCCTCGAGACCCAGCCAGAGCAGATGGAGTTGCCGGTCGAGTCCCTGCTTCAGGCGCTCGAGCTCCAGCCCGAGGATCTCTCGATCCAGCGGAACTTGGCGGATCGCTACCTCGCCGGACTGGAAGCGATGGGCGCGGAGTTCATCGACCTTCGTCCGCACTTCAAGGCGTCGAGCGAGCTGCTGTACTGGAAGCGCGACCACCACATCAACATCGCAGGGCAACGCGTCATCGCGGACGCGACCCAGGCTTGGATCGAAGGCGTGCTGCTCGACGGACGGGAGCCGCGTCCCGTGGAGACTCGGCCGTTGCTCGCCAACGGAGGGCCGTCGCGCGAGCTGGTGCTCGACTTCTACGAGCGATTGAAGCCCGAGCCCACAGACGAGAGCGCTCTGATCGTCGAAGCGTCCGCGCCGCAACGGAACAACCAGGCCGCCGCGCACGCCACCGCGCACCACATCGCGCCGCCGCATCCTGGCGCGCAGACTCCGCCGCTCGCGGTGGTCATCCGCGATGCGGAGTTCGGCCGCGACGCCGCCGGCGGCGACTTCTTCACCCGCGTGCAGGCCGAGTGCGCGGCTCTCGGCGCGCCGCCCGAGGCGCTGCGCGACGCGCCGGCGAGCCACGCCACGCTGGAGTCGGCCTGCGCCACGCTCGACAGCGCGCTCGCCCTGCAACCGCGGCTCGTCGTGCTGGCGTTCGACGAACAGACGGACTGGGCCGAACTGCTGCGGACGTCCGAACCGACGGGGCTCGCCGCAGCCGTTCAACTCAAGCGCGAAGGCGCGCCGGAAGTCGCGGCGCAACGAGCGGCTCGCCTGCTGATGGACGCGCACGCGCGCTGCGAACAGGCGGGCGCGCGCCTCGTGATCGTCGGCCTGCCCGCGCCGATCTCCGTCGGCGCGAGCGGCGCGTTGCGGCGCGCATTGATGGCGAACCCCGAGCTCGAGCTCACTCCCGCGAGCGCCTCCGTCTTGAGGCAGACCTCGCGCCACCTGCTCGCCGCACTGAACGCGGCGGGTCTCGACACCCTCGATCTGGAGCCCGTGCTGCACGCGACTCCGCGCGGCGGCTTCGAGTCCTCGGGCCGAATGACGACGTACGGCCAGGGAATGTGCGCTGCGCTGCTCGCGCGTCGCGTTGCGCGGGCGCAGGCGAGCGCGCGCTGAGCGTGACCCGCGGCGCTGACCGCTCGCACGGCGCGAGTGTGTCGACGGACGGCGCGCCGCGCGAGCGGACCCCGGGCTCAGGCGCCCATCACGAAGCGCAGCGCGTTCGTGAGGCCGGTGGTGCTCGGACTCGCGGGATCGCGCGACCAGTACTGCGCGAACACCGTCTGTCCCGCGACCAGCAGCGGGTCGAAGCCGGACTGCGCCCAGGCGTTGAAGTCGAAGCTGTACACGCCGGAGCAGTTGTTCGTCGGAGCTGAAGAACCGCCCGAGTTCTGCGCCGGGGTCCGCCGTGTCGGAGTCGCGACGCACAGCCAGCCGCCTTGGAACGGCGCTGCCTGTTGCCCGTAGCCGTAGAACAGGAGTCCCTGCTTCTGGTTGAGCACGTTGACCGCGCGCACGCTGAACGCGCTCGCGCTCGACACGCTGGCCGCGCCGCTCGAATCGATCGCCGGCGCGCACCCGAGACTGTTCACCTTGGCCGTGCAATAGGCGGTCGGGGCGAGTCCGCCGTCGTAGATCGCATACAAGCCCTGCGTGGCCGCCGCTTGCAGGACCTGCGCGTTGGCGTTGAGCTGGCCGGCGAGTCCGACGGAGTTGCCGTTGTTTTCGTACAGCGTCGAAACCCCGGCGAAGAGCGGATGCAACGAGGTGATCGAACGGACGCCGGAGAGGCCGTTGTAATTGGCGGCGAAGCCCAGACCGAAGTTGTGGAGGAACGGGTTCCACGCCAGCGACGCCAGCCCGTCGCCGCCGCTGCCACCACATATGTACACGCAGCCGCCGGACTGCACGTACTGCGTGAGCACGTTCGCATCGACGCCGGTGGTGTAGACGCCGACGAACACGGCGTCGTACTGCTGCAGCGTGGCGAGGTCGAAGGTTCCGGAGGTCGAAACGGTCCACGTGTGGCCCGCGGTCGTCATGACCTGGCCCAACTGGCCTCCGGTGAAGCCGAAGTCGTTGGACCAGACTCGGAACGCCCCGGGTTGTCCGCCGGTGAACCAGTCGGCGACGTTGCGCACGAACTGTTGCGTGCTCGCGGAGTTCGCCGCGAAGCCGTTGTCGGACAACGTCCACTCGTCGTGCGCCACGAAGATCCGCCCCTGCGCCGAGGTCGGCGCACTGAAGCCGAGGCCGGCGAGGACGAACGAGAGGCAGGAAGCGAGCGAGCGGCGCAGGGTTCTCATCGAAGTGTGGAGTTCGGGTGCGGACGGGGAGCACGAGCCCCCCACTGGAGTGATCCAAGCCCCAGATGCGCCGTTACGGGGATTTCCGGCGGTCGGCTTGACGCCTACTACATCTGTAGTAGCCTGACCCGCCATGACGCGCGAATCCCCTCAGCCCAGCGACGCCGAGTGGAAGATCCTCCACGCGCTCTGGCGGCGCGGCAAAGCCACTTCACGCGAACTGCTCGCGGAGCTCGCGAGCGAGAAGTGGGCCTACACCACGCTCAAGACCATGCTCTCGCGCATGGAGGACAAGGGCTTCGTGCGTTCGCGCGCGGTCGGCAATGCCGCGCAATACGAGCCCCTGCTCGCCCGCTCACAGGCCCAGCGCTCCGCGTTGCGCACGCTGATCGAGCGCGTGTTCGAAGGCGCGTCGGGGCCGCTCCTGGCGCACCTCGCAGAGTCGGAAGCGCTGAGCGATGCCGAGCGCGCCGAGTTGGATCAGAAGCTCCGCGCGAGCGAGCCGAGGAGCAAGCGCCGTGGTCGCTGAACTCCTGGCGACGTGGTGGGCGTGGATCGTCACCGCGACGTTGCAGGCCAGCGCGCTGCTCGGCGCGGTGTGGCTCGCAGACCGTCTCCTGCGACGCGTCGCGTGGTCGCAGGTGCTCGCGTGCCTGTGGTGGCTCGCGCTCGCGCGCCTGGTGCTGCCGATGGAGATCTCCTCGCCTTGGAGTGTCACGACCGAGGTCGGCGCGAAGGCCGCCGCGGCCGCGCGCGCGACACCGCCCGGCCCTGCGCTGCTCGGACTGTTCTCGCTGTGGGCCCTGGGCACGACGTTCGTGATCGTCGCGCGGGCGTGGCGCCGCCGCCGACTGCTGCGTTCGATCGAACACCTCTCGCTCCCGCGCGCGTGGAGCGCCGCGCTCGAGCGAGCGCGATCCATCGCCGGCGTGAGCCGTACTCCGCGACTGGGCGCGCTGTCAGGACTGCGCGGCGCCGCCGTCTGCGGCGCGATGCGCCCGACGTTGCTCTTCCCTCCGGGCGTGTTGGATCGCACCCCCGCGGCCGCTGACGAGCACGCGCTGCTGCACGAGCTGATGCACGTGCGACGCGGCGACCTGTGGAAGGACGAGCTGGTCGCGCTCGCGCGAGCGCTGTTCTGGTTCAACCCGCTCGTGTGGCAGGCCGCCAGCCGGCTCCACCAGCTCAGCGAGCTCGCGTGCGACCGCGCCGTCGCCAGCGCGCTCGGCGCAGGCGCGGCCGACTATCGCAACACGCTGCTCGCTGCGGCGCGCGAGTGGATCGCGCCACGCGCGGCGGCGCCGACGGAGCTGCGAGCGTTCCTGGGACCGCGCGCGATGATCCTCGCGAGACTCGAACAGCTCGAGAAGCGCGTCGGACCTTCCCTGCTCGCTGTCCGGGCGGTCAGCGCCGCGCTCGCCGCGCTCCTCACCGCGTGCGTGCTGCCCATGGCGCCCTCAGCGCCGTCGCTGCGCGAACAAGCGCTCGCCGTGCTCGCCGCCGAACGACGCGGCGAGCTGCAGAGCTGCTTCTCACTCCAGGCCGCAGCGCTCGTGCTCGCGGCCGAGTCCCAACACGACCGCCAAGCCCCATGAAGACCCTCTTCACCTTCGCCTTCGTCTCGCTCGCCACCGTCAGCGCCGGCGCCATGTGGATCCAGGAAAGCAAGCCCAAGCGCTTCACCCACCCCACCTCCAAGGACGCCGACGGAGGCATGGCGCGCTGGATGGCGACCATGAAGCCCGGCCCCGCGCACCAGCGCCTCGGCGAACTCATCGGCAAGTACGACACCACCATGCGCATGCAGATGGCGCCGGGCATGCCGCCCATGGAGTCGAAGGGCGAGGCGGAGTTCGTCTGGTTCGCCGAGGGCAAGTGGCTGCAGGAGAACTGGTCCATCTCGATGATGGGCCAACCGTCGAAGGGCATGACGGTGCTGGGCTACGACAACTTCAAGGAGCGCTACATCTCGACGCGCTTCGACAGCCTGCAGACCACCATCAACGGCGGCTTCGGTCACTTCGACAAGTCGGGGGACAACTTGATCCTGTGGGGCACGATCGACGAGCCGATGACGCCGGAGCAGGACAAGCAGGTCAAGTACGTCTACCGCGGCTTCGGACAGGACAAGTTCGTGCTCGAAGTGCACGACATGATGATCGGCGAGACCGACACCAAGGTGCTCGAGATCGAGTACCGCCGCAGGAAGTAGCGGCGCGAGCGACTTCAGCGAGCGGGTTGCGCGAGTCGCGCGGCGACCAGCGCATGCAGGTCGTCCGCTCGCTGGAGGACGCGCACCGACGGTCCCTCGCTCCAGCCCGCGAACGCGTAGGCGTCGAGCCAGGCTGAGACCTCGCGCGCGAGCGCATCGGGATCGCTCACTCGGCTGAACTCGAGCGTGCGAGCGCCGACCAACGCCAGCACGCGCAGACCGACCGCCGCGGCCCGGCGAACTCGCCCAGGTGAGTAGCCGGGGTGCAGCGGCCCATCGGCCAGCACTACGGCCTTGAACAGACCCGGATTCCGCACGGCGAGTTCGAACGCGAGCATGGCTGACGCGCCTTCGCCTGCGATCCAGACCCGCTCGCGATCGATCGCTTGCTCGGCGAGCACGCGCTCGATCTCCCCGAGCACGCGACGTTGTTCGGGAGTGAGCTCGCCGGTGAGCTCGGCGGCGCGGCGGAACCACGCGCGAGCTTCGCTCGACGGTCCGACCGGAACCGGACCGCACGGCGCCAACAGGTGCGCGCCGAGTTCGCGCGCGACCTCGAGCCAGGGGCCCGCGGCCGTCGCACGCGCGCTCCCGCCCGACGCATGCAGCACCACGAGCAGCGGCGCAGCCCCGCCGAGCGACGCGTCCACGTGAACCGACGCGCTCGTCGCAGCCTCGGCGCGGGCCTGCTGGCGACGCAGCTCGCTCAGCAACCGAGCGCCGCGCGGATCGGCGCGCAACAGCTCGATGTCAGGATCCGATTCCGCGACGCGCACACGCGCCGGATCCCAGCCGAAGCCCAGGCTCGCCGATCGCTCCAGCGCCTCGATCCCGCGCTCGACGTCTCCGGCGAGGGAGCGCGCGCAGGCGAGGTTGTATGCGCAGACCGGATCACTCGCGTCGAGCTCGGCGCAGCGCTCGAACGCGGCGCTCGCGGCCGGCAGATCGCGCGCCTGCAACGCGGTGATCCCCCGCTGCGAGAGCTCTTCGAACTCCGCGCGCCACGGCTCGTCCGCCACGAACGGCAGCGACGCCGGGCGATGCGAATCGAGCTGCACGCTCGCCAGCGCGCGAGCGCGTTCGCGCCGGTCGGCGGCGGAGCGCGTGTCGCCCAGTTGCTCGTCGACCTCGGCGGCCTCCTCGAGCAGCGCCTCGAGAGTCGCGACGTGCGGCGACCACGCGCGACCGGCTCGCTCGAGCGCCGCGTCGAACGCGCGCTGCGCTGCGCCGAGATCCCCAGCGAGGAGCGCGAGCTTCGCGCGCCGGCGCTCGAGACCCGCGAGTTCGCGTTCGTCGGAGCGATCCACGCGGGCGAGATGCGTTGCAGCTGCGTCGAGGGCCTGCGCGCTCGCAGCGAGCTCGCCCAGCCCGCGCGCAGCGTCCGAGATCGTCAACTGCAGGCGCGCTGCGAGCGCGGAGTGCTCGTGGACGCGATCGTCGAGCAGTGCGAACGCTCGCTCACACATGCGGCGCGCGACCTCGCTGCGCCCCAGCTCCACGTGCGCGCGAGCGAGCGCCTCCAACGTCGTCGCCACCTGGACCTCGTCCGGCGCGCTCGCGCTCTGCCGCAACGCCAGCGCCCGGTCGAGTTGTGAAACGGCGCGCTCGTAGAGCCCCAAGTTCGCGTACACGGCGCCCGTGGCCGCCAGCAGTTCGGCCCGCACGCTCGGGTCGTGCTCGAACTCGAACTCCAGTCGCGCGACCGCGCGATCGAGCAGCTCGCGCGCCGAAACCGTGCCTCCGCGCCGGCGTTCGTCCTCCGCCAGCCCGAAGTGATCGACGAAGAACTGGGTCACCGCCGACTTGCGCTGCGCCTCGAGCTGGGCGAGCGACTGCTCGGAGCGGATCGCCCGGTTGGCGAGGAACAGCCCGATCGGCAGACCGGTCAGCCACAGCGCCGCGAGCGCAGCGGCCGTCGCCACCGCTGGTCGGCGTCTGGCATAGCGCCACACCCTCCGCATCGGCCCCGCCGGCCGCGCCAGCACCGGCTGGAACTCCAGGAAGCGGCGCAGGTCCGCGGCGAACTCCCGCATAGACGCGTAGCGCGCGGCGGGATCGCGTTCCATGGCGGTCGAGCACACGACCTCGAGGTCGCGCGGCGCCGCCGGGCGAATGCGGCGCAGCGGCGCGTGCTCACCGCGAGCGACGCGGCGAAACACCTGCTGCGCGTTGGCGCCGTCGAAGGGCCGTCGGAGCGCCAACAGCTCGTACAGCGAAACACCGAGCGAGTAGATGTCGCAGCGCCAGTCGACGGCCGAGGCCGAGCCCTCGAGCTGCTCGGGCGCCGCGTAGAACGGACTGCCGGCGAAGTCTCCCGTGCGAGTCAGCGCCGGCTGGTCGTCGAGACGCGCGAGGCCCAGGTCGAACAGGCGCGCGCGTCCATCGGGCTGCACGAGCACGTTCGAGGGCTTGACGTCGCGGTGCACGACGCCGTGCGCGTGAGCGTGGTCGAGCGCATCGGCGATCTCGATGGTCCAGCGACACAGCGTCTCCACGTAGTTGCGGCCCCAGGATTCGGGGCGAGCACTGACCTCGTCCTGCCGGCCTCTGTCGCCCCGCGCCAGCTCTCGCACGAGCTTGCGCAGCTCCTCGCCGCTGAGCTGCGTGGGATCGAGCCCGCGCGCATCCAGCTCCGCCGCCACGCGCGCGAGCGTCACGCCCTCGACGTACTCCATCGTGAAGTACGGCCGGCCTTCGTGCTCGCCGAAGTCGAGAACGCCGACGATCGCGCGGTGCTCGAGCCGTGCGACAGCGCGGAACTCGCGTTCGAAGCGGGCGCGCGCGCGCTGCGCGGACACGTCCCCCGCGTCGATCGCGAGCGGAGCGTGCGCGACCTTGAGCGCGACGCGGCGCGACGAGCGTTCGTCGAAGGCGAGGTAGACCACTCCCATGCCTCCGCGGCCGAGCACGCGTTCGATGCGATAGCGCTCCGCGAACAGCGCGGGCGCATCGCCGCCGTCGATCAGCCCCAGTCGCGACAGCGACGCGAGTCGATCGGCGACTCTGCGCGCGAGCTGCTCATCGCCCGCGCACGCGAGCGCTGCAGCCGCCGCGCCAAGCTCCGGCCAGCGCTCGATGCTCTCGGCGAGCGCGCGCTCCTCGCGTTCGCGCGCGGCGTGTTCCGCAGACGGCGTCTGTTCTGACTGCGCGGAAGACTGCGGATCGGTTGTCATTCTGGGCGTCCGCTGCGTAAGCGGCGCGTGGCGCGCGCTGTTCGAACTGTAATCCGACCTCGTGAGGCGGGATAGACTCGCCCGTCATGTCCGAGCAACGCCCTTCGACGCGCGAGACGAACGACGAGGGCGGTCCGCTGCTGGAGCAACATCTCGCCGCGCTCGAGGCCTACGTCCGCGTCCGCCTCGGTCGAGCGCTCCGCGCGCGCGAAGAGAGCCGCGACCTCGTGCAGTCCGTTTGCCGCGAAGTGCTGTCCGACTTCGAGCGTCGCGAAGCCCGGCCGGCGGCGGGCTTCCGCGAGTGGCTGTTGCGAGCGGCGGAGAACAAGATCCGTGATCGCTTGCGCCATTGGCGGCGCGAGAAGCGCGACGTCGCGCGCGAGGTGGAGCTCGATGCGACGAGCGACGGAGATCGGCGCGCGAGCCTGGACCTGGCGATGCTCGCCACGCCGAGCCGGCACGCGGCGAGCCGCGAGGAACTCGATC
Source organism: uncultured Planctomycetia bacterium (assembly GCA_938003765.1). Lineage (GTDB taxonomy): Bacteria > Planctomycetota > UBA1135 > UBA1135 > WYBT01. Next base: position 2,028 of record CALKYE010000103.1, on the reverse strand, counting down.
GCATGGCCGCGGCGTTCCTGCGCCTGCCGCCGGACTACCGCGCCGCCATCGTGCACGCGCGCATCGAAGGGCTGGCTCATGAGGAGATCGCGCGGAGGCTCGGCCGCACACCGTCCGCGACGCGCACGTTGCTGTCGCGTGCGCTCGCGCGCCTGGCGCTCGACATGGAGGCCGACGGGCGCGGAGCGTGAGGACGTCGCCGCACGAGTGAGCACGCGCTGCGGCCGAACGAAAGGGGCGAGCCCGACTTGCCGTCGAGCTCGCCATCACGCAGGCGGACTGTGGAGCTGCCCGCTCAGGGCGTGAACACGACGCTCAATGCGTTCGAAGTGTTGATGCCCGATCCGCACGGCCCCGCGCCGTCGCGGAACCAGACCTGGAAGTTCCAGGTGTCACCCGGCAGGAGCGCAGCGGCGGGCGGGAGATTCGCGGCCGCGAACGCCGCGAGCCCGGCCTCCAGCGCGACTGCGCCGGCGGCGCCTGTGTCCGACGGCGGGAAGCGGAACATGCCGTAGCCTCCGGAGCCTGCGCACAACAGGCCGTCGCCGAACGGTTGCTGCGTCAGCATCCGCGCCATGTAGAAGCGCGCCGCGCGGCCGACGGGGAGCTGGAACGCATCGATGCGCAGGTCGTCGGCCGACACGCTCGTCGAGCCGCTGCCGGTCAAGCGCGCGCCGAAGCCGGTGGAGTTGAGGCAGCCGCCGTCGCCGCCGTCGTTGCCGCACGGACAGGCGCTGGCGTAGCAGTACGGCGCGCCCACCTCCGCGCTGGGGAGCACGATCAACGCTCCGACGGGGAACAGCGCATCGAAGGCGCCCTTGATCGCGCCGCTGGCCCGGTGGACGCGCGTCACGCGCGAGTCGGATCCGCCGACGAGCACATCGGCGCCGTGCAGCGCCATGGCGGTCATGTCTCCGCCGACGTGGAAGAACCCGTCGATCTGCTGCGACGCGAGTTCAACGCGATACAGGAACCCATCGGTCGACCCGAGGAACATGTGCGTATCGTCGACGGCGATCGAGTTGACCGGCCCGCCGCACGTCCCGAAGAACTGGAAGTCGCCCTGGATCGCGTGCCCCTTGAAGCTGACGCCCCAGTCGCTGCCGACGTAGACGTCGTCGCCGACGACGGTCATGCAACTGACGGGGACGGGGAGCTGGTGCGTCTGCAGCACCGCGCCCGTGGCGGTGTCGATGCGCACCACGGTCGAGCCCCCGGCCGAGAGGAGATCGCCCGCGTGCATGCCCAGCCCGAGCGCCGAGTTGGGGGCGTTGAACGCGTAGCTCTGGTCGCCGAGCTGGAGCTCGCGCCGGTAGACGATGCCGCTCTCGTCGCCGATCCACGCGACCTGACCGTCGAGTGCGAGCGACGCGACGGCGCCGCCGCAGGCGCCGACGACGGTGAACGCGGAGCTGAAGGGGTTGCCGGTCAACACGGCGGTGTTGGGGCTGCCGAGGAGCAGCTCGTCGGCGGAAGCGCTGGCGCCTGCGGCGCAGAACGCAGCCAGCGCCAGTGCGCCGCGCAGGATGGAGTGAGATCGCATGGTGGTCTCGAGCGGGTGGGTCGGAACGGAGGAAGGGATGCGGGAGGCGGCGCTGCGCCGCCGCAAGGACAAGCGACGCGGCGCCCGGAGTGTTGCACTGCTTTCCGGCGCTCTCGCGCGGCCTCCGCTCGTGGAAAGCCGCTGCGGCGCTTGGTAGAAGCGCCGCATGGCCGAAGAAAAGAAGAAGAAGAGCGTCACGCGCGCGGCGCGGGCGCTCGACGAGAACGACAAGAAGACGCTCAAGCTGATCCTGTCCACCGCGGATCGCGTGCGCACGTCGATCGACAAGCGCGTGCTGCCCGAGCTGCGCTTCCCCGAGCGCTCGCTGGGCAACGTCAAGTACGACGCCAAGGTCGGCTACTTCGAGCTGGGCAAGAACCGCAAGGCGCGCGCGCTCACCGTCAACACGGTCAAGAGCTTCGCCCAGACGCTGCGGCTGATGTCGATCAGCAAGGAGATGATCGAGAACAACGACTTCGCCACCA
>CALKYE010000102.1 GCA_938003765.1 uncultured Planctomycetia bacterium | reverse complement strand
GACTTGGCCAAGGACTAGGAGAGCCTCTCATGGAGCACGGACACGGCTGCGGAGGACACCGCGACGAGCGGCACGCTGAGAAGAGCGGCGCTCCGCCCGCGCCGGAGGTGGTCGAGGCGCTGGTCGCGAACCACCGCGAGTTCCTCGCCTTCCTCGAGCGCCGCGTCGGCGACCGCGCGCTGGCCGAGGACCTGTTGCAGGAAGCGTTCGTGCGCAGCATCGACCGGCTCGGCGAGCTGCGCGAGCAAGAGTCCGTCCGCGCCTGGTTCTACCGGACCCTGCGCAACGCCGTGATCGACCACCACCGGCGGCGGGCGGCATCGGATCGACGCCTGGAGAGCCTGGCCGCCGAGCTCGACCCCGACGGCGCCGCGCCGGAGGAGCTGGAGAGCACCGTGTGCGCGTGCGTGGCTCGCATCGCCGGGACGCTGAAGGCCGAGTACGCGCTCGCGCTCAAGCGCATCGAGCTCGACGGCGTGCCGGTGGTCGACTTCGCGCGCGAGATCGGCATCAGCGAGAGCAACGCCGGCGTGCGCGTCTACCGCGCGCGGGAGGCGCTGCGGCGCGAGGTCTCGCGCTCCTGCGGCACGTGCGCCGAGCACGGCTGTTTCGACTGCACTTGCGCGTAAGCCCGGGCGGGGCGTCGCGTCTGCGGGGATGAGCCGAGCGCCACGGGCATGTCGCCCGAGTGCGCGCCCGGCGCCCTTCCTTCAGCCGAGACCCGCCATGCACCTGCTCCTCGTCGCCGCCGCGCTCTTCTCCGCTCCGTCCACGCCGTTCGCCTCCCCCGCCGCGGCCGCGGACGCGGCGCAAGCCCCGACTCCGGCCACGGCCCCGTCGGCGGCCGTGCGCGTGCCGGTCCACCCCAACTCGACTTGCCCGATCATGGGCAAGCCGATCTCGCTCAAGCTGTTCACCGACACCGAGCTCGGCCGCATCTGGGTCTGCTGCAAGGGCTGCATCAAGGACATCCACGACGACGTCGAGCTCGCGTACCGCACCGCCTATCCGACCGCGCGGGAGGTTCAGCTCGACAAGTGCCCCGTCACGGGCCGCGAGCTGCGCGAGCAGTCGCCCTTCGTCGAGCTGCAGGGCCTGCGCTTCCGCGTGTTCGACGACGCCGCGGCGCAACTGGCGCGCACGCGCACGCAGATCACCGTGGCGCGCGTCCTCGAGCCGAAGCTGGTCGAGGTCGGCAACGCGACCTGCCCCATCGACGGCAAGCCGGTCAGTCCCAACGCCTTCGCGGTGATCGACGGCCGCATCGTCGGCCTGAGCTCGCCCAAGCACGTCGAAGAGCTCTCCAAGGATCCGGCGGTTGCGCTGCGGCGCGCGCTGGCCAGCGTCGAGCGGGCGCGCTGACGCGGGGCTGCCATGAAGCTCTTCGCCCAGACCCTGGCGCTCGCGCTCGTCGCCTCGTGCACGAGCGTGGCGCGCATCACGGAGCGCGAGCGCGACCAGCTCTCGCGCGAGCTGCACGCACGCGTCGAGACCGCCGCGCCCGACTTGGATCAGGCGCGGTCGCTGGCGCGGCTCGAGCGTCCGATCGGGCGCGACGACGCGGTCGCGATCGCGTTGGCGCTCGCACCCGAGGCCCGCGAGGCGTTCGCGGCGCTCGACGTCGCGTCCGCCGCTCGCGCCCGCGCGGAGCTCGTGCGCAATCCGTTGGCGCAGTTGGAAGTCCTGCGCCTGGGCGGAGACACCGACGTCGACTTCGACCTCTCGCAGCCGCTCGCCGAGCTGCTCACGCGGCGCGCGCGCATCGAACGCGCGGACGCCCAGATGCAAGCCGAGCGACAGCACGCGGCGCGCACGCTCGTGCGGCTCGCGTACGACGTGCGACGGGCCTGGCTCGAAGCAGCGGCGGCGGAGCGGGCGCAGCAACTCGCCGAGGAACGCTTCGAGGCCGAGGCAGCCGCCGCGCGCCTCGCGGAAGAGCTGCACGCGGCGGGCAACCTGGTCGAGTCCGAGCTCGCGTTGAGCCGACTCGCGCTGGCCGGAGCGCGTGAGAAGTCCACGGCCGCACAGATGCGAGCCGAGCTCGCGCTGCTGCGCCTCGCGCGTCGTCTGGGCGCGCCCGACGCGCGCGTCGAGCTCGACCGTTCGGATGAGCTCGGCGCGCCCGAGCTGGCGCTCGAGAGTCTCGCGGAGAGCGCTGAGGCGAGCAGCCTCGACCTGCGCGAGGCGGAGGCCCGCGTCGACGCTGCGGCGCGCGCGGCCGGACTGGCGGGACGTGAAGCGCTGCTCGAGCGCAGCTCCGTCGGCGTCTCCGCGGCGCGCGACGACGGACGTCGCGGCGCAGGTCTGACGCTCGGGCTCGCACTGCCGCTGTTCGGCGGTGTCGACGTCGCGCGCGCCGAAGCCCGCGCACGCCTGGAGCTCGAACGCGAACGACACGCGGCCCTGTCGCTCGACGTCCACGAGCGCGCGAACACGCTGCTGAAGAGCTACCTCGCGGCGGCGGAGCGCCACCACACGACGGCGCAAGAGCTCGAACCCGCGGCGCGGCGCTTCGTCGACGACACGCTGCGTCAATACAACGCGATGCAGATCGGCGTGTTCGACGTGCTCGAGGCGCGTCGGATGGAACTCGACGCGCAAGAGCAGCTCCTCGCGCGCGCGCTCGAACTCAACCTCATCGCCGCGGACATCGAGGAGCTCCGCGCCGGCAGCTTGCCTCAACAGAACGCCCTCGCCCCCGAACTGGAGTGACTCCCATGAACCTCTCGCGACGCAGTTTCCTCACTCGATCGACCAGCGCGGCGCTCGCCGGCGCGGCGCTCTCGCGGGCCGCGGCAGCACGGGGCGCAACGACGCTCACGGCGGCGGAGCTGGCCGGCGCGCTTCCGCCCGGTGTTCCGAACGTCGACTACCGCCCGGTCATCACGCCCGACGGCGCCACGCTGGAGTTCCGCGTGGTCGACGGCGTGAAGGTGTTCCACCTCGTCGCCGAGGAGGTCGAGCACGAGTTCGCGCCGGGCATGACGGTGCGCGCCTGGGGCTACAACGGCCGCGTGCACGGCCCGACGATCGAGGCGCTCGAGGGCGATCGCGTGCGCATCTACGTGACCAACCGACTCGACGCGCCGACGACGGTGCACTGGCACGGACTGATCCTCCCCAACGGGATGGACGGGATCGGCGGACTCACGCAGCGGCCGATCCTGCCCGGCGAGACGTTCCGCTACGAGTTCACGCTGCGGCAGCACGGCACGTTCATGTACCACTCGCACCACGACGAGATGACCCAGATGGCGCTGGGCATGATGGGTCTGTTCGTGATCCACCCGCGGCGTCCGAGCGAACCCGCGCCCGATCGCGACTACGCGTACCTGCTGAGCGAGTGGCGCGTCGAGCCCGGCGCGCGGCGCCCCGATCCCAACGAGATGAGCGACTTCAACGTGCTCACGCTCAACGCGAAGATCGCGCCGGCGACTTCGGCGATGGTGGCGCGCACCGGCGAGCGCGTGCGCATCCGCGTGGGCAACCTCAGCGCGATGGACCACCACCCGATCCACCTGCACGGCCACACGTTCACCGTCGTCGAGACCGACGGCGGCGTGATCCCGCCCGCCGGCCGTTGGCCCGAGGTCAGCGCGCTCGTGCCGACCGGCAGCACGCGCACGCTCGAGTTCATCGCCGACAACCCGGGCGACTGGGCCTTCCACTGCCACATGACGCACCACGTCATGACCCAGATGAGCCACGGCATCCCGAACCTGATCGGCGTCGACGCGAGCCGCTTCGACGAGGAGCTCGAGCGGATCGTCCCGCGCTACGCCGACATGGGCCAGGGCGCGCACGCGCACGGCGGCGGCGCGATTCCTCCCAACAGCCTGCCGATGGTCGGCACGCGCGGCCCCTTCGGCTACGTGACGATGAGCGGCATGTTCACGCTGCTCAAGGTGCGCGAGGAGCTGCGCGAGGGCGTCGAACCGGGCTGGTACGAGCACCCGGCCGGCACGGTCGCACTGCCGGCCTCGGCCGCGGACCTCGCGCGCGACGGCGTTGCGCACTGACTCCGCCAGCCGCCGCCCCATCGCTCGGAATCGGCCACGGGCCCGAACTCAGGTCTTGGGCGCCGTGCGCCGATCGGCCTGGGAACGGGCCCTTCGCCGAAGGGACCCTCTCGAGGCGCTCTCCATGGGTCTGATCGGTTGGTTCAAACGAGTCCTGTTCCCTGTCCCGGCCACGCCGCAGCGTGAAGCCCCCAGCCAGCAGCGGCCGGGCGACGCGCCGTTGCCGACGCGGACAGAGAACAAGCCGTCTCCCGCGGCGTTGATGCGGCCCGTCGTGGGCCCGCTCGACGGCGAGGAGAACATGAAGGTGGTCCTCGAGAGCCCCGAGGAAGAGCTCCTGTGGCGGCTGAGCCAGCGCATCGAGAGCGGAAAGCTCGACATCCCCATGCTGCCGCCGACGAGCGTCGCCGCGCTCGAGATGGTCAACCGACCGTCCGTCGAGGTGCGCCAGCTCGTGGAGGCGATCGAGCGCGACCCGCTGATCGCCAGCGAGCTGCTGCGCATGGCGAACTCCGCGCTCTACGCGACGGCCGCCGAGGCCTCGTCCGTGCAGCAAGCCGTGATGCGCGTCGGACTGAAGACGGTGCGCAACGTGATCTTCGGCGCCGCCATGAAGAGCTCGCTGGGCAACGCCCGACGTCTCAACGAGTACGCCGAGGAGGTGTGGCGCCAGGCCCAGGCCGTGGCGATCGTCGCGCGCACGCTGAGCGGATCGGCCGGCATCGACCGGGAGCAGGGCTACCTGATCGGGCTGTTGCACGACCTGGGCAAGATCGCGCTCCTGGGGATGCTGCAGACCGAGATGAAGGACATGGGACGACTGACGCCCGCTCTGGTCGGGCGCGCGTTCCGCACCTTCCACGAGCGCGCCGGCCGCGCCATGGCCCTCGACTGGAAGCTCCCCGCGGAGATCGTCTCGGTCGCCGGCTGCCACCACGACTTCGCCGCGAACGTCGAACACCCGCGCGAGGCGGCGCTCGCCAAGCTCGCCCACGAGGTGGACCTGCGCCTCTCGCTGCGCGACGACATCGGGCTGCGCGCGCTGGTGGATTCCCCGGCGCTCACGCAGCTTGGAATCGCGGACGAAGGCGCGCGTTGGCGCGCTGTCGAGGCCGCGCGGACGAGCTGGGAAGCGCACGACACGGGCTCGAGCCACTGAGCGGCTCGGTCTGCGCGCGCTCTCGCGTCGCGCGGATTTCATTGCGAGGGGACGTTTCCAGCGGCGCAGTCGTCTGTAGGCGCGCGCCAAGGAACGAGCGCAGCAACCCGCGCCGTCACGAGGAGCACCCCATGGACCCCCGATGGATCATCAGCCTGCACGGCCTCGCGCTGTACTGGATCTTGGTGTTGAGCGGCCTGCTGTAGGCGAGTTCAGCGCCGCGCGCGGCCCCGGGGCCAGCGCGCACGGCCGCGCGAGCAAAGCGCGCAGGCAAGTTCGGACCGATGGGAGATGAACCGATGGGATCGACGGCGCCGGTGCAGCCGCAGCGCCGCCGTCGCAGCGCGATCAGTAGCTCTCGCAGGCGTCCAGCCCGCTGAGTCGATCGTCTAGCGGCCTGACGAACCGC
>CALKYE010000101.1 GCA_938003765.1 uncultured Planctomycetia bacterium | reverse complement strand
CAGTCTGCGGGGCTGCGCTGGACGGGTGGAAGATTCGTCCGAGTGGCGCCGCCAGCGCCGGGCCGACCATCGACCTCGAGCGCGAGGAGCGCAGCAGCTCTGGCTGCCCTGCCCCGGATGCCCAGAGCGACCGGCGATCCGTCCTCGGGCGGGAGCAACGCTAGTGGGCGGAACGGGTTGCGCTCAGGGGCCGACCACGGATCGGTCGATGACGGCCTGCCCCCGCCGTTCCGACTCGGCGCTCCCCCTAGTGAAGCCGGCCCACAATCTCTGCGCGCTCGCGCTCCTCGCGACTCCGTCCTTTGCGTTCGGCGATCCCGACGCGCCGGACAACATCCAGAACCTCAGTCTGGAGGAGTTGATGAACATCGAGGTGACGGTCGCCTCGCGCTCGGAGAAGCCCATCTCGCGTTCGCCGTCGGCGGTGTACGTCATCTCCGGCGACGAGATCCGACGCGCTGGACACAGCTCCGTTCAAGAGGCGCTCCGCATGGCGCCGGGCTTCCTGGTCGGACACTGGCAGACGAACACCTGGGACGTCACCGCGCGCGGCTTCACCAGCCGCTTCAACAACAACTTGCTGGTGCTGGTCGACGGCGTCAACGTCTACGACCTGTTCAGCGCCGAAGGCGTGCGCTGGCATCTGCAGTCGCTCGACGTCGAGGAGATCGACCGCATCGAAGTCATCCGCGGACCGGGCGCGACGCTGTGGGGGCAGAACGCCGTCAACGGCGTGGTGAACATCGTCACCAAGTCCGCCGCGGAGACCCAGGGATCCAAGGTGCGAGCGCTGGCGGGCGACGAGGAGCGTCAGTTCCACGCGCGCCACGGCGCGGCCTGGGGCGAGAAGTCGTTCGTGCGCGCCTGGGTGCTCGGACTCGACCGCGACCCGTTGCTCGGCTACGCGCCCGGCAGCGCCGACACGTCGTTCGAGGACACGCAGCTCTACAAGGCCGGCTTCCGCGGAGACTTCGCGCTCGAGGACGGCGCCTCGCTGACCGTTCTCTCGCAGGCGTACGCGGGCCGCATGGGTGAAGGCTATACGGTCGGCTTCCCGACCGCGCCGTTCTATCAATCGCTCACCGACGACACGCCGCAGAACGGCGGATCGATCGCGCTCGCCTGGTCGCGGCCGCGCGAGGACGGCGGCGCGGACCGTGTCGTCACGAGCTACCAGCGCCACAACCTCAAGCAGGTCGACTTCCGCTCGGGCCAGGACATCGTCGATCTCGACTGGCAGCGCCGACTTCCGCTCAGCGAGAGCAACACCCTGACGTTCGGCCTGGGCTACCGGATGGTCGCATCCGATCTCGACGGCGAGTTCATCTATGGCTTCCGGCCGGAACGCTCGACGATCGGCAGCCTGCGCGTCTTCGCCATCGACGAGTTGCGCTTCCCGAGCCTCGATCTGGAGTGCCTGGTCGGCGCCGAAGCGGAATACAACGACATCACGGGCGCCGAGTTCCAGCCCTCGCTGCGCGCGATCTGGAGTCCGACGCAACGCAACTCCGTGTGGGCCTCGATCTCGCGCGCCGTGCGCATTCCGTCGCTGCTCGAGATCTATCGCTACAACCAGTACGTCGACACGAACAACCCCACGGACATCATCCTCGAGGTCGGCAACGAGGACCTGGACCCCGAGGAACTCACGGCCTTCGAACTCGGCTGGCGCACGCAGGTGAGCGAGCAGGTCGCGCTCGACGTGGTCGGGTTCTACAACGACCTGGACTCGCTCGTGACGCGTGAGTTGGCGACGCCGTTCGCTCAGGGCCCGAACACGTTCTTCCCCGAGACCTTCGGCAACTTCGGCGCGGCGGAGGCCTGGGGCTACGAGCTCGCGGTCGACGCCGTGATCACCGACGGCTGGCGCCTGCGCGGCGCGCACACGCACTACGAGCAGAACAGCAGCGTCGACGCCGCGAGCGACGACCTGGGGTTCCCCAGTGGCGCGGGCCTGACGCCGGAGAACATCTCCAATCTGCGCTCGTACCTCGACCTGGGCGGGCACTGGGAGCTGGACGTCGGCCTGTACTACGTCGACGAGATGGGTTCCGTCGGAACGCCCTCCTACTTCCGCACCGACGTACGACTGGGCTACTCGCCCAGCGCTGACTGGCGCTTCACCATCGGCGTGCAGAACGCGAACGATCCCGATCACCCCGAGAACGGCGGCTACCGCGTCGAGCGCAACGTCTGGTTCTCTCTGAGCTGGCAGCGCTGAGCCAGCGGCCAGCGGCGACCTGGCGACGCGCGCGAGTGTGGCGCGAGCGCAGCGGGGCTAGAATTCACGGACTCCAGCCCGACCGCGATGCCTCAGTCCATGCCCTGCACCAACGATCGCGGAGCCCTCCGCGCGCACGCTCTGCTCCTGATCGGCCTCCTGGCCGCGGCCTGCGGCGACAAGCAGCCGGCCACGAGTTCCACCCCCGGCGAGCGCTCCAGCGGCGCCGCCCAAGGCGAGCGCGCGCGCACGATCGTCCTGATCAGCTTGGACACGCTGCGCCCCGAGCGACTGGGCGCGTACGGCAACACGCCCGACGTGTCACCCAACCTCGACGCCTTCGCGCGCGAGGCGGTCGTGTTCGACGACGCGCTGTCGGTCGCGCCCTGGACCCTGCCGGCGCACATGACCATGTTGACCGGACTCGACCCGATCGCCCACGGGGTGCGGTGGTCGGCGAACCGGCTGTCGTCGAAGGTCGAGACCGTCGCGGAGACGCTCTCGGCGGCTGGCTACGAGACGGCCGCCTTCGCCGACGGCGGCTTCGTCGGGACGGGCTGGGGCCTCGAAGACGGCTTCGAGAGCTTCGACAGCAAGCACCGCGACGATCAGGGACGCACCGGCTTCGCGCGCTATCTCGACCAGGCCTGCGACTGGCTCCGCTCGAGCGGCGACAAGCCGGTGTTCCTGTTCCTCCACTCGTTCGACGTCCACGCGCCGTACGACGAGTGCCCGCCCGAAGTGCTGGCCAAGTTCCGCGAGCGGCCGACTCCCGACGGTGAGTTCGATCACGAGCTCTACAAGGGCTCGCACACCGCGATCGCCAAAGAGATGCGCATGGCGAACTACCAGCGCATCGCCGAGTTGCTCAACGACTACGACGCGGGCGTGCACGAGGCCGACCTCGCCGTCGGCAGAGTGTTCCGCACGCTGCGCGAGCTCGGACGCTGGGACGATGCGCTCGTGGTGGTGACCAGCGACCACGGCGAGTCGTTCTACGACCAGCGGCTGTGGGTCGGGCACGGCATCAACCTGACCGACGACGAGATCGCCGTGCCGCTGATCGTGAAGTTCCCCGGCGCCGAAGGCGCGGGTGCGCGCATCCCCACGCTCGTCGACACGGTCGACATCGCCCCGACGTTGCTCGATGGCGCGCGCGCGCCGGCGCCGAGCGTGATGAAGGGCTCGAGCCTGCGCGAGCTGGTGCGCGGAGGGAAGCGCTCGCGCAGCTACGCCTTCGGGCACACCGTCAACGGCGAGCGCTACTACCTGGTGCGCGGCAACCTCAAGTACATCACGGGCACGACGCTGCGGCCGTTCCAGATCGTTCGCCCGCACCTCGACCCCGCCAACCCCGCCGTGTTCGGGGAGCAGCTCTCGGGCAGTCCGTTCGTGCGCAAGCTCCCCGGCGGCGGCGAGCGCGTGACGGTCTACAGCGAGGCCGCCGATCCGTTCGGCTACGCCGACACCGTGGCGGTCAACTCGCGCTTGTTCGACCGCGCTGCGGATCCGCGGGAGCGCCGAGACCTCGCCAGCGAGCGGCCCGACGAGATGCGCAAGCTGGCCGAGGCGCTGGCCCGCATCGAACAGGAGTCGGAACGCGTCGCAGCGAGCATGGCCGACAGCGCCGCGCCGCGCGAGATGACCGCCGCGGAGAAGAAGACGCTCAACGAGCTGGGCTACTTCGACAGCGACGGATTCGTCGCCACCGAGGGCCACGTCGCCGTCCAGGCGCCGGACATGGACGCGCTGTGGGCCGCCGACCGCATCATCCACCGCGCGCGCATCGCCGTCGGCTCGGGTCAATCGATCGGCGCGGAGCAGGCGGCCGAACTCGCGGCGCAGCTCGAGCTCGTCGCCGACTGGGGCGAGGCCAACGTCGCGCACCACTTCCGCGCGCAGTGGCGCCTCAAGGAGATCGAGAAGATCAGCGCGGACGGCGGCGCGCCGATCGAGATCACGCCCGCGCTGCGGCGCGTGGCCGTGGCGGTCGCGCGCTCCAAGAGCGGCCAGCGGGCGACTGCGGACCCCGAGCTGAAGAAGGAACTCGACGCCGAGCGCGAAGCTCGTCGCCGCGAACGCCGCGAGCGCCGGGGCAAGACCGACAACCCGAGCGAGGGTTCGGACGGGGACGACGGCGAGTCGAGCGACGGCGAGGGGCGTTGACGAGCCGCAGGGCGCGGTCCGGCGCGGCGATGGCTCTGACGGTGGCGCGCTGGGCGGCGACACCGCAAGATGAGGGGCGCCCATGAGCCTGCTCAACCTGGAGATCAACGGCGACCGCCTCAGCACGGAGGCGCCCGACCACTGGACCTTGCTCGAGGTGCTGCGCTACCGACTCGGGCTCACCGGCTCGAAGCAGGGTTGCGACAAGGGTGATTGCGGCGCCTGCACGGTGCTCATCGACGGCAAGCCCGTGCTGGCCTGCCTGACGCTGGCTGGCGCCGCGCAGGGCCGAGCGATCACCACCATCGAAGGGCTGCTGCCCGCGCACCGCCGCGCGGGTGGAACCGGCGCCGATCCGATCCAAGAGGCCTTCGATCGCTGCGGAGCGCTGCAGTGCGGCTTCTGCCAGCCGGGGATGATGCTCTCGGCGCGAGCGCTGCTGAACCGCTGTCCGCAGCCGACGCGCGATCAGATCCGCGAGGCGCTCAGCGGCAATCTGTGCCGCTGCACCGGGTACACGCAGATCTTCGAAGCCGTCGAGTCGTGCGTGGCCGAGTCGCTCGGCGTCGCGCCCGCTACGCGCTCCTGGGAGGCGCAGCTCGCCGAGCGTCGCGGGAAGTCGGTGACGCCGTGAGCGCGCGCGATCTGCACGGCCCGGGAGCTCCCTGGGGACCGGAGGCGCCGGGCTCGAAGGCCAACACCGACTTCGGCGTGGTGGGCAAGGCGCACCGCAAGGTCGACGGCCTCGCCAAGGCGACCGGCGCCGCGGTCTACACCGACGACATCCAGTTGCCGGGCATGCTGCACGCCAAGACGCTGCGCAGCCCGCACGCGCACGCGAAGATCCGCCGCATCGACTTCACCAAGGCGCGCGCGCTGCCCGGAGTCCACGCAGTCATCGGCGGCGACTCGATGCCGATCAAGTACGGCGTGATCCCGTGGACGCCGGACGAGAACGCCCTCGCGGTGGACAAGGTGCGCTTCATCGGCGATCCGGTCGCCGCTGTCGCTGCGATCGACGAGGACACCGCCAACGCCGCGCTCGAACTCATCGAGGTCGAGTACGAGCCGCTCCACGCCTACTTCGATCCGCGCGAGGCGCTGACGCGTCACGAGCCGAAGATCCACGAGCACAGCAAGGAAGGCAACGTTTCCAAGCACGTCGATCTCGCCTTCGGCGACGTCGACGCCGCTCTCGAGGGCGCCGTGGCGACCGTGGTGGACGAGTACAGCTTCCACGGGACGACGCACGCTCCGATCGAGCCCCACTGCGCGGTCGCGACGTACTCCGCCGACGGCCTGCTCACGCTGTGGAGCGCGACGCAGATCACGCACTACGTGCACCGAGCGCTCGCGCGCGTGCTCGAGCTCGCTCCGCACCGGATCCGCGTGATCCAGCCGTGCCTGGGCGGCGCCTTCGGCGGCAAGAGCGATCCGTTCAGCCTCGAGTTCTGCGTCGCCAAGCTGGCGATGCTCACCGGCCGGCCGGTGAAGATGCTGTGGACGCGCGAGGAAGTGTTCTACGCGCACCGCGGCCGCCATCCGATGCACCTGCTCTACCGCAGCGGCTGCGACGCGAACGGCAAGCTGCTCGGCGTCGACGCGAAGATCCTGATCGACGGCGGCTCGTACAGCTCCTTCGGTCTGGTCACGACGTACTACTCGGGCCAACTTCTCACGGGGCCCTACCACTTCCCCAGCTACCGCTTCGACTCGACGCGCGTGTTCACCAACAAGCCGCCGTGCGGGCCCAAGCGCGGTCACGGCTCGGTGCAGCCGCGCTTCGCCTTCGAGATCCAGCTCGATCAGCTCGCGGAGCAACTCGGGCTCGATCCGATCGAGATCCGGCGGCGCAACTTCCAGGGCGACTTCACGCGCACCGTGAACGGCCAGCGCATCACGTCGAACGGCTTCCTCTCCTGCCTCGACGAGGTCGAGCGCGCGAGCGGCTGGAAGGAACGGCGCGGGAAGCTGGGACTGGGCCGCGGCCTGGGCGTCGCGGGCTCGATGTACATCTCGGGCACCAACTACCCGGTGTATCCCAACGACATGCCGCAGGCCGGCGTGCAGCTCAAGGTCGATCGCTCGGGGCTCGTGACGGTGTTCACCGGCGGCAACGACATCGGCCAGGGCTCGAACTCGCTGTGCGCGTACATCGTCGCCGAGGAACTCGGCCTCAAGCTCGATCAGGTGCGCGTCGTCGCCGCCGACACGGACCTGTGCCCGGTGGACTTGGGCGCTTACTCCAGCCGCGTGACCTTCATGGTCGGCAACGCGACCATCGACGCCTGCCGCAAGTTGCGCGAGAAGCTCGTCGCAGCGGTGGCCGCGAAGTGGGAGTGCGATGCGCGCCGCGTGCGCTTCATCGACGGCCACGTGGTCGACCTCGACGACAGCGCGCGCTCGCTCAGCGCCACGGAGGCCTTCCACCTGGCGGAGGCCAAGTTCGACACGCTCGGCGCCACCGGCGCGTACAACACGCCCACGCTCGGCGGCGACTACCGCGGCGGCACGATCGGCGCGTCGCCCGCGTACTCGTTCACCGCGCACGTGGTCGAGTGCGAGATCGACCTCGAAACCGGCCGCATCAGCGTCCCCAACGTGTGGATCGCGCACGACTGCGGCCGCGCGATCAACCCGATGATCGTGGCCGGTCAGATGGAGGGCTCGGCCTACATGGGGCTCGCCGAAGCGCTGCTCGAGGACCACGACATCAACCGCTTCGGCCTGCACCGGGGACCGTCGCTGCTCGACTATCGCATCCCGACTTCGCTCGACACGCCCGAGTTCCGCGCGCTGATCGTCGAGTCGCTCGATCCGGAAGGTCCGTACGGCGCTAAGGAAGCGGGCGAGGGTCCGCTGCACCCGTCGCTGCCCGCGCTCTCCAACGCGATCTACGACGCGATCGGAGTGCGGCTCAAGCACCTGCCGTTCACGCCGGGCAAGGTGCTCGCCGCACTGCGCGAGAAGAACGCGGGCAAGTCGCTCCCGCGCAACGGCGCCCTCGCCGGGGAGAAGCGCTGATGCTGCGTCTGCCCAAGTTCGAACTGCGCACGCCTACGAGCGTTCAGCAGGCGCTCGCGCTTCTCGAGGAAGCCGGCCCCGACGCGATGATCGTCGCGGGCGGCACCGATCTCGTGCCCAACATGAAGCACGAGCTGTTCAAGCCGGAGCTGGTGGTCTCGCTCGCCGCCGTGTCCGAGCTGCGCGGCATCCGTCGCGACGACGACGGCGCGCTCGTGATCGGCGCGATGACCTCGCTCGAAGACGTCGCCGCGAGCGAGCTCGTTCGCGCTCAGGCGCCCGCACTGGCGCAAGCGTGCTCACTCGTCGCTGGACCGCAGCTCCGCACCATGGGCACGCTGGGCGGCAACGTGATGCTCGACACGCGCTGCCAGTGGTACAACCAGACCTACTTCTGGCGCAAAGCCCTCGGCTTCTGCATGAAGAAGGACGGAACGGTGTGCCACGTCGTCGCCGGCGGCAAGAACTGCGTCGCGGCCGCGTCGAACGACTCGGCGCCGGCGCTGATGACGCTGGGCGCGAGCCTCGAGTTCCAGAGCACGCGCGGGACGCGCACGACGCCGATCGACGAGCTGTGGCTGGCCGACGGCATCCGCAACAAGAAGGTCGAGCAAGGCGAGATCCTCACGCGCATCCGCGTGCCGGCCACCGGAGCGGGACACCGCGGCGCGTACGGCAAGCTGCGCGATCGAGGCAGCATCGACTTCCCGCTGCTGGGGGTCGCGGCGCGGCTCGAGCTCGACGACGCGCAGCGCATCCAGCGCGCGGACATCGTGGTCACGGCGCTCGCCGCGCAGCCCAAGCGCATCGCGAAGCTCGCCGACGCGTTGCACGGCGTAGCCATCGGCTCCGGTGAGTTCGAGCGGGCATGCGAGAGCGCCGCGCAACTCGCCTACAAGCAGTGTCGCCCGCTGCCCAACATCCCCGGCGACCACGACTACCGCCGCGACATGGTCCCGGTCTACGTGCGCCGCACGCTCGCCGCCGCGGCCACGCGCACCGGGCCTGTGCACCACGTGTGACGGCGGTCCGCCGAGGCTTCCCGTGCAAGCCGCGCAGACGTTGATCGCGCTGCTGGCGGTCGTGAGCGCGATCGCAGCGCTCTCGGGCCGCATCAAGGTTCCCTACCCGATCCTGCTCGTGATCGGCGGGCTCGCGCTGGGCTTCCTGCCGTTCGCGCCCGGGACGCGGCTCGATCCCGATCTGGTCCTGCTGCTGTTCCTGCCGCCGCTGCTCTACGCGGACGCGTTCCACACCTCGTGGGTCGACTTCCGGCGCTGGCTGCGGCCGATCGCGCTCCTGTCCACGGGCCTGGTCGCGGCGACGACCGTCGCGGTGGGCTTCGTCGCGAAGCAGTTGGCGCCGGAGCTGCCGTGGTCCGTCGCGTTGCTGCTGGGCGCGGTGGTGTCCCCCACCGACACCGTCGCGGCGCAGGCGATCCTCGAGCGCATCCGCATGCCGCGGCGCTTCACCGCGATCCTCGGCGGCGAGAGCCTGGTGAACGATGCGACGGGACTGGTCGGGTTCCAGGTCGCCGTCGCGGTGACGCTCAGCGGCGTGTTCGACGCCGCCTCGGTCGGCCTGACCTTCGCGTGGGTCTCGTTCGCGGGCGTCGGCGTGGGGCTCGCCGTGGGCTGGCTCGCCGCGCGACTCAACCGCGTCGTGCGCGACACGCAAGCGCTGTTCAGCCTCTCGCTGCTCGCGCCGTACGTCGCGTACGTCACCTGCCTGCAAGTGAACGCGTCGGGAGTGCTCGCCGTGGTCGTCGCCGGCTTCTTCGTCTCGTGGCGCATCCACGAGATCCCCGCCGACGCGCGCGTTCAGCTCTACACGGTGTGGGAACTCGCCGTGTTCATCATCAACGGCTTCTGCTTCGTGCTGATCGGCCTGGAGGCGCCGCGCCTGCGCGACGGACTGGAGCCCTACGACACGGGCTTCCTAATCGCCTTCGGCGCAGCGGTGAGCCTCGCGGTGGTGGTCGCGCGCATCGTGTGGGTGTACCCGGGCGCGTATTTGCCCCGACTGCTCTCCAAGGCGATCCGAGAGCGCGAGCCGCGGCCGCGCCTGCGCGAAGTGTTCGTGGTCGGCTGGTGCGGGATGCGAGGCGTCGTCTCACTCGCGGCGGCGCTGTCGATCCCGGTCCTGCTCCCCAGCGGCGCGCCGTTTCCCGGCCGCGCCCTGGTCGTGTTCGGCTGCGTGTGCGTCATCGCGACGACGCTGGTGCTCCAGGGGCTCACGCTCGAGCCGCTGATCCGCGCGCTGGGGATCCGCACCGACGCTCTGAGCGACGAAGAGGAGCGCGCGGCGCGGCTGGAGCTGGTGCGCGCCGCCCTGCGCCACATCGAGGAGCTCAAGGCGCGTTCGACCTGCCCCGCGGCGCAGGTGGCCGGCGCGGAGTCGGCCCTGCGCGCGCGGCTGGCGACGCTCGAAGGACAGGCGGAGCTGCGCTCGCAGTTGCGCGACGACGCGGCGCTGGCGCACGAGCGCAACGCGCAGCTCAATCTGCTCGACGTCCAGCGGCGCGCGCTGCTCGAGCTGCGCTCCAACGGGGTGATCAACGACCTGACGCAGTTGAAGCTCCAGGCCGAGCTCGACCTCGACGAGTTGAAACTGACACGCTGAGGCGCGCGCAGCGGGCCCTTCGGCCGACGGCTCGCGAGGATTAGCATCCTGGGCCGCATGTCCACTCCCGCCGCGCCGCGTACTCCCGTTCGACCCAAGGAACGCTTCCTGGTCTTCGGCCGCCCGACGATCGAAGAGCCCGAGATCGAAGAGGTCGTCGACTCGCTGCGCAAGTCGTGGCTCGGCACCGGGCCCAAGGTCGCGCGGCTCGAGCGCGAGTTCGCGGCCTACAAGGGCGCGCAGCACGCCGTGGCGGTGCACTCGTGCACGGCGGCGCTGCACCTGTCGATCCTCGGCGCGGGCCTCGCTCCCGGCGACGAGGTGATCACGACGCCGCTGACCTTCTGCGCCACGGTCAACTCGATCCTGCACGCCGGCGCCGCGCCCGTGCTCGCCGACGTCGATCGGCGCACGATGAACATCGACCCCGAGTCGATCGAGCGCGCGATCACGCCGCGCACGCGCGCGATCCTGCCGGTGCACTTCGCCGGTCGCCCGTGCGAGATGGATGCGATCCTCGACATCGCGCGGCGGCGCAATCTGGTCGTGATCGAGGACTGCGCCCACGCCATCGAGACCGAGTACAAGGGCCGCAAGGCCGGCACGTTCGGCGACTTCGGCTGTTTCTCGTTCTACGCGACCAAGAACATGACCACCGGCGAGGGCGGCATGGTGTTGACGCAGAACGAGGCGCAGGCCGCGCGCATCAAGATGCTGGCCCTGCACGGCATGTCGAAGGACGCCTGGAAGCGCTTCTCCGACGAGGGCTACAAGCACTACTCGGTCGTCGATCTCGGGTTCAAGTACAACATGATGGACCTGCAGGCGGCGATCGGCATCCATCAGTTGCCGCGCATCGAACGCTGGCTCGAGCGCCGCGCGCAGATCTGGAAGCGCTACGACGCGGCCTTCGCCGATCTGCCCGTCGAGCTGCCCGCCGCGCCGGCGCCGGACACGCGCCACGGCCTGCACCTGTACACGCTGCTCATCGACGAAGCGCGCGCTCCGGTCTCGCGCGACGGCTTCCTCGACGCCATGACCGCGCACGGCATCGGAGTGGGCGTGCACTACCTGAGCGTGCCCGAGCACCCCTACTACCAGCAGCGCTTCGGTTGGAAGCCCAACGACTGGCCGGCGGCCATGTCGATCGGGCGCCGCACCGTGAGCCTGCCGCTGTCGGCCGGTTTGAGCGACGAGGACGTCGACGACGTGGTCAGCGCCGTCCGCGACGTGCTCACGCGCAACTGAGCGGGGCGAGCCGCGCGCTCGCCGCGCCGCCAGCGCCCTCGCGACGGCCCGTACTTCTCCGTAGCGCCGCGCGCTACCGATCGAAGCGCTCCGCGGACGATACGCGGATTGGAGACTTCGGCGCGCGCGCGCAGCGACTAGATTGGGGCCCGTGACTCTCGGATGGATGTTCCTCGCGCTCTGCGCACTGACAGCAGCGCTCAACCTGGCGTGGGGACCGGGCACCCATCTCGAATTCGAAGCCCGCGTGTTCCGCCGACGACGTCGGCTGCCGGCGGGCGTCGCGCGCCTGATCGAGGAGCAGCGCGAATCGTGGCAGTACGGCCACATCGCGGCCGACATCATCAACTTCAAGGCGGTCGGCGGTCCGTACAGCCACTGCCACCGCTGGGGCATCGTGGCCGAGATGCAGGTCCTGGCGACCACCGACGCGCAGCGCGCCTTCACGCTCGGCTATCTCGCGCACCTCGCGGCGGACACGATCGCGCACAACCACTTCGTGCCCTACCACCTCGCGCGCTACGCCCGCACCAAGGGCCTGGGGCACCTGTACTGGGAGCTCAACGCGGACCGTTTCGTGCCCGAGGAGCGCTGGGACGTGGTCACGCGCCTCAAGCAGCTCGACGGACTCACGGAGCTCGACGAGCTCGTGAATCGCACCGTGCCCAAGAAGGCGCTGTCGCTCTCGACCAACAAGGCGATCTTCAACCACGTGCTCCTGGTCAGCGAGCGCAGGCAGTGGCGCGAGGGCGTCGAGCGACTCCACCCGCGCGCGGGGCTCGAGCTCAAGCGCGGCTTCCTCGATCGCTTCCGCGACGCCGCCGTGGAGCGCATCTGCGTCGCGCTCGAACGCGACGGGATGCAGCGCATGCAGGCCTACGACGCGAACGGCAAAGAAGCTCAGAAGCAGGCGCTCAGCGCGGCGCGCACGCTGCTCGACCGCATCGCCCCGCGGCGCCGGAACGTCGAGCGCGAGCAGTTGGCGCAGGGTTTCCTGGAGGGCATGGGGCCGCCTCCGCAGGTGCGCCAGACGCGCGCGAGCTAGCCGCGTTTCGAGGACTTTCCGCCCGTCCAGGTGAGCCAGGCCGGGAGCGAGCGCGCGAGCGTCGCGTCCAACCCCAGGCGCCGACCGGCGTCGGCCAGCGCGCAGCCGACGGCCGCGAGCGCGTACAGCGCCACGGCGAGCTGTTCACTCGGAGGGCCGAAGCTCCAGCGCAGCGCGCAGATCGCGACCAGGAGCAGCGCCGCGGGACGCACGAACGCGCCGACGAACCAGCAGGCGCCGACGAGCCCCGTGCTCGCCACCCAGGCCCAGGCGGCCGCGCGCGGCGCGCGCAGGAGCACGTCCTGACCCAGCCGCGCCAGCAACTCCGGCGCGAGCGCGATGCGGTGCGCGCAGTCCTCGATCAAGTGCGGCCCCACGCCGGCGTCCAGCATGCGCCGCGCCTCGAACAGGAGCAGCGCGCCGACGCCGACGCGGATCAGAGCCACGCCGAGCGGAGGAGTCTGCACGCCGAGGGATGATGGCCCGAGGCTATGCTCGACCTCAAGTCCCTGGAGCGCGCCTTCGAACACCATGACGCTACGCCTTCAACTCTGGTCCGGCCCGCGCAACGTCTCGACGGCGCTGATGTACTCGTTCGCCCAGCGCGCCGACACGCGCTGCGTCGACGAGCCGCTGTACGCGCACTACCTGCGCACGAGCGGCGCCGTCCACCCCGGGCGCGACGAAGTGCTGCGCGCGCAGGACAACGACGGCGAGCGCGTGGTGCGTGAGCAGCTCATGGCGCCGAGCGACTCGCCGGTGCTGTTCTTCAAGCAGATGGCGCACCACCTGCTGGGGCTCGAGCGCGGATTCCTCGCGCAGTGCGCCAACGTGCTGCTCACCCGCGATCCGCGTGAAATGCTGCCGTCGCTGGTGAAACAGATCCCCGAGCCCACGCTGGCCGACACCGGCTACGCGGTGCAGAGCGAGCTCCTCGCGCAACTGCGCGCGCTAGGACAGTCGCCGCCGGTGCTCGACGCCGCGGCGCTGCTCTCCGACCCGCGCGGAGTGCTGAGCGAGCTGTGCCGACGCCTGGGCCTCGAATTCGATCCCGCGATGCTCGCCTGGGAGGCGGGGCCGCGCCCCTTCGACGGCGTGTGGGCGCAGCACTGGTACCACAACGTGCATCGCTCGCGCGGCTTCGAGCCCTTCGCGCCCAAGAGCGCTCCGTTCCCACGCGTGCTCGAGCCTCTGCTCGAGGAGTGCCGGCCGCACTACGAGCGCCTGCGCAGCGCTGCGATCGGCGTTTGACGCCGACGCGCGACGAGCGCCCCGCGTGCGGCCAGCGCGGGGCTAGTCGACCGGCTTGACCGCGATGTCGCCGCGCACGATCAGCTGGCAGCCCAGACGCGCTCCGGGGACCGAGGTGCGCATCTCGACCGTCTCCAGTTCGTCGGCGCTCGCCGGGTCGACGTTGGCCGCCCCGCTCTCCAGCGTCAGGCAGCACGTCCCGCAGCTGCCCACCGTGCAACCGAAGTCGTGCGGCGTGTCGTTGGTCTGACACAGGTCGAGGAAGCTGGTCCCGGCCGGGACTTCGAAGGTGGCGCCGTTGACGAGGAAGGTGACTTTGGCCATCGGGTGAGCGCTGTGGGTCGAGGGAGTGGCAGGCGGAGAGCACGGAAAGGTACGGGCCACTCGCCACATCGGGCAAGCACGGCCTTTCGAACGCGCGACGTCGACGCCCCATCGGACGCGGCCGCTCGGCGCGCTACCTTGCGCGACATGCGCAACTCGACCGAATCCGCCGCGCCGCGCGCACCGCATCCGGGCTTCGGCAGCGGCGCGAGAGTGTGGCTGTTCCGCCACGGCGAGGTGCACGAGGACTTCCAGTCGCTGGCGTACGGCGGCATGGACGTGCCGCTCTCCGCCGAGGGCATCGAGGAGACCGAGCGCCTCGCCGAGCGCTTCGCGGGCGTGCGCTTCACGCGCATCGTCGCCTCGAGCCTGCAGCGCGCGCGCCGGCTCGGCGAGCGGCTCGCGCAGCGCACCGGCGCTCCGCTCGAGATCGACTCAGGTCTGGTCGAGATCGATCGCGGTCGCTGGCAAGGCCTGCCGCAGAAGGAACTGCTCGCGCGCCACGAGGAACAGGTCGCGGCCTTCTACGCCGATCCGTGGAGCTGGCGCGAGCACGGCGGCGAGACCGACAGCGACGTGGTCGCGCGCGCCTGGCCCGTGCTCGAACGCGCGCTGCGCGGAACGCCCGGACCGATCGCGATCGCCTGCCACTACAACGTCGTGCGCAACCTGATCGCGCACGCGCTGGGCGTGGCGCCGACCGTGTCGTTCCGCATCCGCATCGACCTGACCGCTGGCGCGCTGCTCCACGACGCAGCGGACGGATGGCGGCTCTTGCGCTGCAACGTGCGCTCACCGCACGCGGAGCCCGCTCCGTGAGCGAGGCCGCGACGACGGCGACGGTGCGGGCCTCCTCGGACCGGGCGGTGCTCGGCGGCCTGATCGCCGCGTTGCTCCTGCTCGCGCTCAAGTGCGCCTGGGTCTGCGACGACGCGTACATCACGTTCCGCGTGGTGGAGAACCTCTGGCTCGGTCACGGGCTGCGCTGGAACGTCGCGGAGCGCGTGCAGGCCTACACCAACCCGCTGTGGCTCGCGCTCGTCGCCGCCGCGCGAGGAGTGGGCGGCGAGGTGTACTTCACGTCGATCGCGCTGGGGCTCGCGTGCAGCCTGCTCGCGGCGCTCTCGCTGGTCCTGCGCGCCGCCTCGAACGGCGCCAACGCCGCGCTCGCGCTCGCGATCTGGATCGGCTCGAAGGCCTGGTGCGACTTCTCCACATCCGGGCTCGAGAACCCGCTGCTGCACCTCGCGCTGCTCGGCGCGTGGATCGCTCTCGCAGAACGTCGCTCGAGCTTGCAGATCGGGCTGTGGACTGCAGCGGCGGCGCTGACGCGACTCGACAGCGTGCTGCTCGTCGCGCCGGCGCTCGCTTTCTGGGTGGCGCGAGCAGGTCCGCGGCGCAGCCTGCCCGGACTGCTCCTCGGACTCGCGCCGCTCGCCGCGTGGGAGCTGTTCTCGCTCGTCTACTACGGCGCGCTCAGCCCCAACACCGCCATCGCCAAGCTCAACACGGGCCTGGGCGCGAGCGAGCTGGTTCCGCAGGGCGCGCGCTACCTGCTCGAGTCGCTCACGCGCGATCCGCTCACGCTGTGCGCGATCCTCGCCGCCGCCGCGCTGGCTGCGCTGAGGCGCGACGGGTTCGCTCGCGCGCTCGCCGGAGGCATCGCGCTCCACCTCGCGTACGTGCTGTGGGTCGGCGGCGACTTCATGAGCGGACGCTTCCTCACCGCTCCGCTGTGCTGCGCTGCGTTCGTGTTCGCGCGCTTCGGCGTGGGCCCGGCGCCTCGCGCGCGCGTCGCAGCGCTCGCGGCCCTGGCGCTCTCGGCGGCGACCCCGCTGAGCCCGCTGCGCGCGCCGCTCGACTACACGCGCGGGCTGACGCCCGACGCCCACGTCACGGACAGCGGCATCGCCGACGAGCGCGGCTACTGGTACGCGGCGGCGGGACTGTTCTCGCCCAATCGCCAGCTCGAGACCCCGCCTTACCGCCACGTCTCGAAGGGCCACGGACTGGCGTTCCGCATGCGCGACGAGCGCGCGCCGCCGCGCGTCATCGAAGGCATCGGCTACCTCGGCTACTGGGCCGGGCCGGACGTGCACCTGATCGATCCGATGGGACTGTCCGACGCGTTCCTCGCGCGCTTGCCGATCGTGGTCGACGGCCGCGTCACGAACCCCGAGAAGAACGCGTTCCGCGAACGCGCCTGGCGCGTCGGGCACTACTACCGCTCGATCCCGCCGGCGTACCTCGCCTGGCTCGCGGGCGAACCGGCGCAGTTCGACGATCCGAAGCTCGCCGCGCTCCACGAGGACGTGCTCGCGATCACGCGCGGTCCGCTGATGGCGCGCGAGCGCTGGTCCGCCATCCTGCGTCGCTTGCGCTGAGCGGGCGGCTCGGCGCTCGCCGATCCGATTCTCAGAGCGACGCGTTGCTCGCGGCGCCTGGATGGAAGGCCCGGCGCGCGTCCTCGACGCGCTGGAACCACGCTTGCGCCGCGTCACGCAACTCGCGCAGCGGCGGCTGCTCGGCGTCGGTGATCTCCCGAGGCGCGCTCCAGCCTTCGGCCGTGCGCTCGACGAGCGTGTGGATCGGCTGCGGATCCGAGGGCGCCGCGCCGCCATACCACGCGCGCACCAAATGCTGCGGATCGGTCAGCCACGGACGCGAGTACGCGTACGTGAGCTCGGTCTTCGCGGCGAGGAATCCGTCCTGCCGCGCGTAGCGCGCGAACACCACGCGGTCCTGTGACGGCGGCGCCGCTTTCCCCGCGATCTGCCCCCACCACGAGTGGCCCTGCATCGAACCCGGCGGTTGCGCTCCGTGCCCCTCGAGCAGCGTGGGCGCGAGATCGATCGTGCTCGCGACGGCGCTGATGCGAGTTCCGCGGGGTGCGTTGGGCGTGCGATCCGCGGGCCGGATCAGGCACAGCGAGCGCAAGTCCGACTCCGTCAAGCCGCCGCTGTCGAGGTACAGCCCGCCTTCGCCGAACGACAGTCCGTAGGCGCCGACGATCGCGAGGGTCAGCTCGTTGAAGTCGCGCCGCGTGCGCAGCTTGTCGACGAAGCGGCCCAGCTCGAGGTCCAGCTTCGCGAGCGCTCCGTCGTAGCGCGCCTCGTACTCCCCCAGCGTGGTGTAGGCGCCGGACCAACGCCGCCGCGGCGCCGCGAACCAGGCGTAGTGCGAGTCGACCACCGGCGGCGCTAGAGCGAGCTGCGCCCGCGGCTCGAAGCGCCGGTCCCAGTGCGCGTCGGGCTCGTCCCAGGTCCGCACGAGGCTGGAGAGCTGCACGTAGGCGAACCAGGGCTCGCCTTCGTCGCGCTCGGCGATCCACTTCTCGAGTCGGCCCAGGGGACCGCCTCGCTCGCGCCGTTCTCCCCCGCCCGCTTCGAGGTTCTCGAAGGTCTGGAAGCCGCGCGCAAAGCCCAGCGCCGGTCCGATCAGCGGGTTCTCGACGAACGCCGCCGTCGAGAAGCCCGCGCGCAGCATCTCCTCCGCGAAGCTCGGCGCGCCCGCGGGCAGCCGCCAGCGCAGCACCGCGGAAACCGGCGCGTCGGGCGGCAGGTAGCGCTCCGCGACTCCCGGATCACAGCCTGTCAGCAACGCGAGGTGCGCGGGAACGCTCCACGGCGCCGTGGTGAACGCGCGCTCGAACAGCGCGCCTTCCGCGGCCAGCGCCGCGAGTTGGGGCGTCGTCTCCCGGTCGTATCCGAGCAGCGAGCAATGATCGGCGCGCAGTTCGTCGACGACGATCACCAGCAGCGCGCCGCGCGCCTGGCGCGAACGCGGTTTGCACGCTGGGAGCGCACTCGCGAGGAGCGCGACGAGGAGCAGGAGCTTGCGCGACGTGCGTGTGAGCATCTCGGCCGGAAGCGCGCCGGCGGTGCGAGCAGCACTGTAGCAGCGGGCCGCGCGAAGCTCGCGTGCGGGAGCGCGCACTGGGAGCGCGAGAAGCTCTCGGCGGTGGACGGCCGCTGGCGATTCAGCGCGTGGAGGCGCGTCGGCGAGCCGAGCCCACGGAGCGCAGCCGGTACGGACGCGTGCGTCAGCTCATTCCGCGCTGTCGGTCGCTCTGCCGTGCAACGGCAGCAGCGAGTCAGCGCGCACCCATCCCACCGCGCCGTCCGCTCCGCGCACGCGCACCCATCCCGGCAGCTCATCGACGAACTCCGGCGTCGAAGCCGGCGCGAGCCGTCCGATGAGCGCGGCGCTCTCGCGCGGCTCGCTCACCAGCGCGGCCCCCTCGGGCTGGATCACGAAGCACGGGTCCTCGCGTTCGAGCGCGAGTTGCGTGGCGTACGGGACCAGCGCAAGCGCGAGCAGGGCCGTGATCGACCAGGCCGCGGCCTTCGCCACGAGGCCTCCGCGCAGCGCCTCCCACACGAGGCAACCCGCGAGAAGCGCGAGGAGCGCGAGCACGACGCGCTCGGCCTCGTCGAGTCGCAGCATGGTGGCCAGTCGCACCGCCGTGTCGCGCAGGTCGCCGCGATCGGCGGGATCGAGCCCGGCCTGGCGCCGCGCGAACTCGAGGTTGAACCAGGCGTCGGCGTCGCGCGGAGCGTCGCGCACCGCGGCCGCGAACCAACCCGCCGCCTCGAGCGGCTTGCCCTCGCGGAAGGCGACGTTGCCGAGGTTGCGCTTGACCGCGGCCGGGTCCGTCAGTTCGGACTCCAGGCAGCGCAAGAACGCCTGGCGGGCCGCGGGATAGTCGGCGGCGCGGTACGCGTCGACCGCGTCGTAGAAGTCGGCGTCCTCGAGCGTGGTCTCAGGAGTCGTCGGCGTGCTCGCGCGCGCGGCGCGAACACTGACGACGAAGCTGGCGAGCACGACGAGGAGCACTCCGCACAGCGTCGAAAGGCGCAGTCGCATCGGGCCCGGGCGCATCACAGACCTCCCTTCAAGGCTTCGTCGACGGCGCTCTCGATGCGCGCACGCTCCAGCGCGCCGCCCTGCCCGCCCCACACCGCGCGTTCGAGCGCACAGACGCACTCCTCGAGCGCGCGCGCGCGTTCGCGCTGGCTCGGCGGCAACGCCTCGCTCGCCTTGCGGCCTTCCCAGGCCTGCGGAGTCTGCGCGGTGCGCGCTCCGAGGAAGCGGTGGATCGCCGTGAGCTGTTCGCGAGCGCCGCCGCCCGCGCCGAGCGCGCGGCCCAACTCGCGCCGGGCGCGACGACGTGCGCGTTCGCGCGGCGCATCCGGGTCGTAGCGCCGCCGCACGACGGCTCGCAGCGCGAGCCAGCCGAGCGGAACGCCCAGTCCCAGCGCGCCGACACCCAGCGGGCCGAGCGGACGCGGTCGCTCGCGGCGCTCGGCGCGCACGACGATGTCGCGCAGGTCCTCTTCGAAGCTCTCGCGCGCCTCTCCGCCGCCCAGTCCGCTCGCGCCCTCGAGCGCGCGCACGCGGATCTCGATCGGCGCGGTCTGCACCGTGGTGTAGCGCTCCTCCTGCGGGTCGTAGAGGCTCAGCGGAAGCGCGGGGATCGAGCGCACCTGGCTCGAGAGCGGCGCGATGTCGTAGATCACCACGCGGCGCTCGAAGCTCTTCTCCTCGGTCTTGCCGTAGACACGGAAGTCGCGGAACGCGTCGAGGCGCGAGGGATCGGGCGCGGTGAAGAACTCGAGGTTGCCCTCGCCGGTCCACTCCACGCGCCACTTGATCGACTCGCCGGCGTCGACGTCGCGCGGCTGCGCGCTGGCGCTCGCGCTGAACTTGCCGATCGCGCCGCTGTAGTCCACCGGTCGACCGGCGTCGGGCAGCGGCACGACCTCGATCGAGAACTCGGGCGCGCGCGCGAAGTAGGTCTCGCCCTTCTGACGCTCGGTGCGGAAGAAGTCGCGGCGCTCGACCACCTCGCCGAACTCGAAGAAGCTGACCGGGAACTCGATCTGCCCGGTGCGCGTCGGCGTGTACGAGCGCCGGAGCCGCAGCGTGACGAACTTGCGGCCCTTGATCTCGCGCGGCGGGTCGACCGACTCGACTTCGATCGAATCGCGGTCGTTGAGCGAGAGCTTGATCTTGCGCGCGCCCGGGCTCGACGCCGTTTCGTTCTCCAGGAGGCCGGGCAAGCGGCCCCACCACGACAGCGCGAGGTTGCCGTAGTTGGTCTGCTCGGCGATCGCGTTGTCGAAGCCGAAGACGAGCTCGAGCGAGAAGGGCTGGCCCACCACGACCTTGCGCGACGAGGGACGGACCTCGAGGAAACCGAGCTCTTCGCCGCGCAGGTCGGCGACGACGTTGAGGCGCAATTCGGCGGTCAGAACGCTTCCGCCGTCGACGATCAACTCGATCGGAGGAAGCACGAACTCGCCGACAGCGGTCGGTTGCACGGGCACGGCCCAGGTGCGCGTGACCGACTGCACCTGGCGATTGCCGCGGAACTCGAGTTGGAAGCGCTCGCTCGGCGGAGGCAGCGGCCCGATCAGGAGCCCGTCGACCTTCGGCAGCGCTCGGACCTCGGCGGAGCTCGCGTTCTCGACCGACAGGATCAGCGTCGCGCGATCGCCCAGACGCACCACGCCACTGGTGAGGTAGCTGCGCACCTGGGCTTCGTCGCGACGTTGCGCGCTCGCCACGCCCGCGGCGGCGAAGAAGCACGCGAGCCACGCGCACAGCCGCGCTGCGCGTCGGAGCAACGTGCTCGGAGAAGTGTGGATCGCTTGGATCATGGGGTCGGGGAACAAGGGCTCGCTCAGCGGCCGCGCGTCAGCGGTCTCGCATCACCAATCTCTCT
>CALKYE010000100.1 GCA_938003765.1 uncultured Planctomycetia bacterium | reverse complement strand
GCGCTCCTGTGGTCGCTGCGCAACAACGTGCGCGTGGCGATCTCGACGTACACCAAGGCGCTGCAGGATCAGGCCCTCGAGTCCGAAGCCCCCCGCGCGTTGGCCGCGCTCCGCTCCATCGGCGTGACCGACGAGCCGCGCATCACGCTGCTCAAGGGGCGCGAGAACTACCTGTGCTGGCGCGCGCTGGGGCTTCACGGACCGAGCGAGAACGACAGCGGCGAAGCGTGGCTCGCGTGGGCCAGCCTCGTGCTCTTCGCGGCGCAGGACGAGGACGGCGACCTCGATCGACTGGCGATGCGCTGTCCGCTGCACCTGAGCGCGCCCGCCGCCGCGAGCTTCGTGCGCGAGCTCGACTCCCTCGTGCGCGCGACCCACGCCGCGCTGGGCTGCTGCTCCGCGCGCGAGGACCGCGACACGTGCGCCGCCGAGGTTTCGCGCATGCGCGCCGAGCGCAGTCACGTGCTCATCACCAACCACGCCTTCGCGCTGGTGCGCCAGGTGCTGTTCAAGCACGCGATCTTCGACGAGTGCGAGCACCTGCACGACCAGTGCGGCGGCGCGTGGAGCTTCAAAGTGACGCTGCGCGAGATCCACGAGCAGCTCTCGCGCCTGCGCCAGCCCGGTCGTGCGACGTCGCGCGCCGTGCTCGATCGACTCGAACGTGTGGCGATCACGAACGACGCGCTCGCCGCGCGCCACCAGGCCGCGAGCGCCGCCTGGCTGCAGGCCTGGAGCGCGCTCGAGCAGCTCGAGACGGCGATCGGCGGCTTCAAGCGTTGGCGCGACGTCCAGCGAAGAAAGCGCGAAGCGCGCGACGAGCACTCGCTCCTGCGCGAATACCTGGGGGCTCTCGAGCCGGCGCCGGGCGCAGATCTCGACAGCGAGGCTGCGCGCGGCGCGGAAACGCTGCTCGCTGCGAAAGGCGCTCTGCTCGCGGCGGCGTCGACGCTCGACAGCGAGATCAGTCAGTCCGTGGGCCTGCTCGCCGACTTGCGCGGCCCGGGCGTCGCAAAGCTGCGCCGAGGGCTCGAGCTCGCGCGCGGCGAGCTGTTCGAGTGGCGCGAGCCGCTCGAGAACTTCGCGCCCGTCGTCGACGGCAAGCCCGCGTTCGCCAAGGAGCGCTTCTACGACATCGAGGTCGACTCGCGCGGCCAGGACCTGCTCGCGGCGCGCGTGCTGCTGCCCAATGAACTGCTGGGGCGCAACTACTACCCATCACTCGACGGCGCCGTGCTCATCTCGGCGACGACCTGGCTGCGCGGCGGCTTCGAGACTTCGATGGGCTACCTGGGCCTCGATCGCGCGCGCGAACCGCTGCCCGACGAGACGCGCGCGCCGAGCGAGGTCGTCACCTTCCGCGCCGAGGATCCGTTCGACTACTCGCGCGTGCTCGTCGGCGTGCCGAACGACGCGCCGGACATCGGAGCCTCGCGCGAGCAGTTCCAGTCCTATGTCCGCCGCTTCATCGCGCACCTCGCCGAGCGCACGGGCGGTCGAATGCTCGCGCTGTTCACGAACGCGGACGAGGCGCGGCGCACGGGCGAAGAGCTGGTCGGCTTCTTCCGCGCGCGCGGCATCTCGCTGTGGTTCCAGGGCATGTCCGGCGTGCGCAAGGAAGAGCTTCCCGACTTGTTCCGCACGCGGCCCAACTCCGTGCTGCTGGGCGTCGACACGTTCTGGTATGGCGCGGACTTCCCGGGCCAGTCGCTGGAGCACCTGGTGATCGTGAAGCTCCCCTACGGCGTTCCCGACCGCTACCACCACGCGCAGTGCGCCGCGCTCGGTCAGAGCGAGCAGCGCCGTCGCATCTACCTGCCGCGCGCGCTGTCGAAGTTCCGCCAGGGCTTCGGCCGGCTGATGCGGCGCGAGAGCGACTCGGGGTGCGTCTACGTGCTCGACCGACGCATCCTCGTGGGCGCGAACAAGCTGTTCCTCGGCGAACTGCCCGTCGACTCCGAGCTGGGACGCAGCGCGGACGACGACTGGCCGCGGGGCGGCGCGCGGCTGGTGATCGACACGACCGATCGCGTGCTGTCCGCGGCGCTCGACCACATGGACCTGACGCTCGAAGTGAGCCGCCGAGGCCTCGACACTCCGTTCGCCGAGCCCGCGCCGCCGCCCGCGCCCCGCGTGGTCGACGACGATCTCACCTTTTGAATTGCTGCGTCGCGCTGCGTAGCGTCTGCGCCGCCCGTGCGCATCCTGTTCCTCTCCCAGCGCGTCCCCTACCCGCCGAACCGGGGCGACAAGATCACGACTTGGCGCCTCGTCGAGCGCATGAAGCGCCGGCACGAGGTGCGCTGCGTCGCCTTCGCGCACGACGACGCCGACGTTGAGGCCGCGGCCGAGCTCACGCGTCTGGGCGCGCCGACGACGGCGCTGCGCATCGACTTGAAGCGCACCAAGCTCGCGTCGCTGCCGCTGCTGCTCACGAGCAAGCCGCTCACGCTCGGCGCCTACGGCTCGCGCGAGCTGCAACGCGTGGTCGACGAGCTCGCGCCGAGTTGCCAGGTCGGCTACGCGTACTCGTCGTCGATGGGCGCGTTCCTCGAACCGCACTCGCGGCTCAAGCGCGTGATGCACTTCGCCGAGCTCGACTCGGACAAGTGGCGCCAGTACGCCGAGCGCTCGAAGTGGCCCATGAGCTGGGTCTACTCGCGCGAGCACCGCACGCTGCTCGAGTTCGAGCGCCGCATCGCCGCCAGCTTCGACGAGAACGTGCTGTGCACGCCGCTCGAGCAGGAGATCTTCCGCCGCGAGATCCCCGGCCCCGGATCGCTGGTCCTGCGCAACGGCGTCGACCTCACGCACTACCAGCCGCGGCCAGAGCGCGCCGAGCCGGGCCACCTCGTGTTCGTCGGCGTCATGGACTACCTGCCGAACATCGACGGCTGCGTGTGGTTCGTGAACGAGATCCTGCCGCGCCTGCAGGCCAAGCTGCCGCAGGCGCGCCTCTCGATCGTTGGCTCGCGCCCCACTGACGAGGTGAAAGCTCTCGCACAACGCCCCGGCGTCGCGGTGACGGGCTTCGTCGACGACCCGCGCGAGTTCCTCTCACGCGCCGCCGTTTCGGTCGCCCCGCTGCGCATCGCGCGCGGCATCCAGAACAAGGTGCTCGAAGCGCTCGCCATGGGTTTGCCCGTCGTTGGCACGACTTCGGCCACGCAAGGTGTCGAAGGCCAGCCCGGCCGCGACTTCATGCTCGCCAACACGGTCGACGAGCAGGTGCGCGCGATCCTCGAGCTTCTCGAGCACCCCGACCGTGCGTTGGCGCTCGGCCGCCGCGGCCGCGAGTTCGTCGAGCAGCACTACGACTGGGAGCGCGTGTTCGATCCGCTGGACGCGTTGCTCGAGCGCTTCGAGCGTTCCTAGCTTGAGTCGCTCGGCGCCGAGCGGCTCACACACGCCTGCGCGCCACAACCGCGTAGCCCAAACAAGAGGCCTTGTCGTTCGAGACACGCGCGGCCGCCAGGAAGCCGAGCTGAACGAGCGCGATCAGCGGCAGCACGAAGGGCGCGCGCCAGCGCGAGAGCGTCACCGAGCCGTCGTGGTTGAGCCCGCGCGCGCCGAAGGCTCGCAGGAGCCAGTGCGAGACCGTTGATCCCGTCGCGGAGGAGAAATTGCCGCGCTGGTGCAGGTGCTCGATCTCGAAGCCGTGGCGCGCGAGCAGGGCGTCGATGCCGCGCGGCGTGAAGCGCAGGTAGTCGAAAGGCCACTGGTGAAGCGGCGCGACGAACGGAACGGTCAGGAGCAGTCGGCCGTCGGGCTTGAGCACGCGCGCGATCTCCCCCACGCACGCGTCGGGATCGCGGACATGCTCGAGCATCTCGAGCGCGAGAACGGTGTCGAACTGCTGCGCGCGAAACGGCATCTGCATGCCGTCGCCGAACACGTCGACGACTCCGCGGATCAGGTGCAGCATGCCCCAGATCTCGGGGTGCAGGTTGTCGGCGACGGGCGGGTACTCCAGGCCCACGTACTGCGTCACGTGCGGCTTGAAGAGCTGCTCGTAGGGGCGCTCGCCGCAGCCGACGTCGAGCATGCGGCCCTTGGCGCGCGGCGCGAGGAACTCGACCGAGGCGTGCAGCGCGCGCAGCTCGATCCAGTACGGGTTGAGCGGCGAACGCTTGCGCCAGGCGTTGATGCGGCTCTTCCACGCCGAGCGCGTCGGGACCACGCCCTTTTCGGCGCGCTTGGGCTGCTGCAGAAGGTCCATCGCTGAGGGGGCGGAACTTCTACAGTATCCTCCGACGCGCCACACGCGCGGCGTCCGAGCGCAGCCCCAAGAGATCATGAGCCACGAGCTTCTCGCCAGCACCTTCGACCAGTGGAGCCGCGACGGTCGCGCGGCGGGCATGGAGCTCGAGCACGGCGACGTGGGCGCCCAGGTCATCGCCAAGCTGGGCGTGCGCGCCGGAGAGCAGATCCTCGACCTGGGCTGCGGAAACGGCTGGGCCACGCGCAAGCTCGCCAAGCTCGGCCCCGGAGTGCAGGCGCTGGGGATCGACGTCTCGCCGGAGATGATCGCCGAGGCGGAGCGGCTCCACAGCCTCACCATCCGCGCGCGCTACGCCGTGGGCTCGTTCGAGCGCATCGACGCGCCCGACGCGAAGTTCCAGCGCGTGTTCTCGATGGAGGCGCTGTACTACGCGGTCGATCTCGAGGCGTCGCTGCGCGAGATCGCGCGCGTGCTCAAGCCCGGCGGCACGGCGGATGTCGTGATCGACTACTACAAGGACAACGCGGCGACCGCGTGCTGGTCGCGCATGACCGGCGTCCCGATGCACTACCTGTCGGAAGCGGAGTGGAAGAGCGCGTTCGAGCGCGCGGGCTTCGCGCCGGTCGAGACGCAGCGCGTGATCGATTCGCGCGGTCCCGGCGATCCGAACGCGTTCAAGCCCAGTCGCTGCTACCCGGACTGGTCGACCTGGAAGTCCGTGCGCGACGCGGG
>CALKYE010000099.1 GCA_938003765.1 uncultured Planctomycetia bacterium | reverse complement strand
AGCGCATCGACATCACGCGCTGGAGCGATTCGCTCGAGACGCTGGTGCTCAACGGGCTCAAGCCGGCCACGATCCACATCGACAACATCTTCCCGGACGTGGACAACCACACCGTGGTCGTGATCGTCGACGAGGATCAGCAATCCCTCGCGATCGGCAAGAAGGGTCAGAACGTGCGCCTCGCCAGCCGCCTGTGCGGCTGGGACATCGACATCAAGACGCGCGCCGAATTCGAGGCCGACTCCCTGGGCGGCTCGACGCCGTCCGAGAGCGCGGGCGGAGCGGACGCGGCCGTCGACAGCGACGGCGACGAAGGCCCGGACCCCGAGCCGCCACAGCAGCCGCCCAGCGCCGACACCCGTGGAGTGCTCCACGGCGCGTAGTCCGGGCGAGGACCATCGAACACCGCCACCGCCCCTCAACGTAGGGGCGGACGGCGCAGCCCGCTAAACTTTGGAAGCGGCCGGCGTGCGACGCGCTCGCACACCGCGGACAGCAAGAACTCGAGGACATCGGGTGACGAAGAAACGCGTACACGAGCTGGCAAAGGACTATGGGCTGACTGGCCAAGAGCTGGCGTCCAAGCTGCGCTCGCTCGGCTTCAACGACATCAAAGGCCCGCAGTCGACACTGGACGAGTTCCTGCTGCTCCACGTGCAGGGAACACTGGAAGCCAACGGCATCGTCCCGGCGGCGCGCAAGGCCGAAGGCGATGGCGCCGGCGGGACTGCCGAGACCGGCATCCCGGGGCTGGTCAAGAAGAAGAAGAAGCGGACCTCGCTGGCCGAGCTGGTCGACGACACGTCGAACGAGCCTGCGGCTCCCGAAGCCGAAGCGAATGACGGCGCAGCCGCGCCCGCACCGTCCGCACCCATGGCGGCGACCCAGACCGCCGCGCCCGCAGCCAGCGCTCTCTCGACGCCGCCGGTGGCCGAGCCTGCCGCGGTCGCTCCGCGGGCCGAAGCTCCCGCCGAGACGATCGCTGCGCCTGCCGCAGACTCGACGGCAAGCGAGCGACACGTCGCCGCCGCGCCGACCGCGGAAGTTCACGAGGCGCCCCGCGCTCAGCCGGAGGCCACTCCGATCGCGGCGCAGTCGACGGCCGACGTCTCCGGTTCGTCGCTCCCCGAAGTCGAACTCGAACCCAGCGCGCCGGTTGCAGCCAGCGACGACGGCGGCGCCCTCAGTGCGGTCGTCGAAGCTCAGCCCGCCGAGTTGGCCGACGCTCCTGCCGCGGCCGCCGCGCAGGCGACGACGCCCGAGTCCGCCATGACGGCGTCGACGGATCCGGCCGACATCGTTCGTCCGGCAGCCAAGCGTCGCACTGGCAAGGTCGTCGGTTTCGTCGACCTGTCCAAGGTCCAGGCCAAGACCGAGCCCAAGAAGCCCGAGTCGCGCCGCCTGCGTTCGAAGGACGACGTTGCGCCCAACGTCCAGCCGACGCTCGGTCACGACAAGCGCAAGGCGCTCGTGCGCGGTGACCAGGCCGCGCGCGGCACGCTCACGGCCACGCAGCTCAAGGAGAAGGAGGCCGCGCGCTTCCTCCGCCGCAAGGGCGCCGGTCCCGTCAGCGCCACGCCGACTCCGCGCGGTCCGCGCTCCCGCACCACGGAGAGCGGAACGTCGCCGTTCTCCGGCGGACAGATCTCGATCTCCGCGCCGATCACGGTCAAGAAGTTGGCCGAGGCGCTCTCGATCAAGGTCTCCCAGCTGCTCGCCCGCGTGATGGAGAACAACATGGGTCTGCTGACCCAGAACTCCGTCGTGGACGAGGACACGGCCGGGGTCCTCGCGCTCGAGTTCAACGTCACGCTCAACGTGGCCAAGGAAGTCGAGGCCGAGGACGTGCTGCTGTCCGAGCTCGTGCGCAAGCGCACCGAGGTCGAGGAGCAGGACCTCGTGGTTCGCCCCCCCACCGTGGCGTTCCTCGGTCACGTGGACCACGGCAAGACGACGCTGATCGACCGGATCCGCAACTCGAGCATCGCCGCGGGCGAGTCGGGCGGGATCACGCAGCACATCGGCGCGTACCAGGTGAAGACCAAGGCGGGTCACACGCTCACGATCCTCGACACGCCCGGTCACGAGGCCTTCACCGCGATGCGCGCGCGCGGCGCGCAGGCTGTGGACATCGTCGTGCTGGTCGTCGCCGCGGACGACGGCGTCATGCCGTCCACGCTCGAAGCGCTGAACCACGCACGAGCGGCCAAGAGCCTGATCGTCGTGGCGATCAACAAGATCGACAAGCCCAACGCCAACCAGCAGCGCGTCAAGGATCAGCTCGCCAAGGCTGAGCTCATCCCCGAAGAATGGGGCGGCACGACGGCGATGATGCCCATCAGCGGTTTGACCGGTGACGGCGTCGAAGAGCTGCTCGAGCGCGTGTTCCTCGAGTCCGAAGTGCTCGAACTCAAGTCGCACTCCAGGGGCCCCGCCTCCGGTGTCGTGCTCGAGGCCGAGGTGCAAGAGGGCAAGGGTCGCGTCGCTCACCTGCTGGTGAAGGACGGCACGCTCAACAAGGGCGACGTCATCCTCGCCGGCGAGGGCTACGGACGCGTGCGTTCGATGTACGACGACCACGGACGCGAGATCGAGAGCGCTGGCCCGTCGGCGCCGGTTCAAGTCACCGGTCTGTCGGAGTTCCTCCCGACCGTCGGAGACTCGTTCTACGTGGTGCAGAAGCTCGAGCAGGCCCGCGAGGTCGCCGAGGAGCGCCGCAAGAAGGTGCGCCTGACCTCGCTCGCCGAGCGCAAGCAGATCACGAGCGAGAACATCCTCGCGGCCGTGGCGGCGCAGTCGAAGAAGGTCATCAACGTCATCCTGCGCGCCGACGTGCAGGGTTCGTTGCAGGCGCTCGAGAGCCAGATCGCGACGCTCAAGAACGAAGAGATCGACATCAAGCTGCTGCAGTCGGGCCTGGGCACCGTCACCGAGAGCGACGTCAACCTCGCCGCGACCTCGGCCGGCATCGTCCTCGCCTTCCGCGTCGGCGTGAACAGCGAAGCGCGCGAGGCAGCCGAGCGCGCCAGCGTCGAGATCCGGCCCTACGAGGTGATCTACGAGCTGCTCGACGACCTGCACCAGATGATGGAAGGCGAGCTCGCGCCGGAGATGACCCAGCAGATCACGGGTCACGCCGAGGTGCGCGCCATCTTCGTGTCGTCCAAGTTCGGCAACATCGCTGGCTCGCACGTCATCGACGGCGCGCTCCAGCGCGACAACAAGGTCCGCGTGCTGCGCGGCGGCAAGCTGGTGCACGAGAGCGCGCTGGCCGGCCTGCGGCGCGAGAAGGACGAAGTGCGCGAGGTCCGCGAGGGCTTCGACTGCGGCATCACCGTCCGCGACTTCGACGCCTACGAGCTGGGCGATGTGATCGAGGGCTACAAGATCGTGGCCGTCAAGCGCAAGCTCGCCCGCACCTGAGCGCTCGCGCCGGAACTGGCGGCGCGGCGAGCCCTTCGCCGCGCCGCTGACAGCCCACACTCATGGCCAATCCCCGCACCATTGCGCGCCTGCAGTCGCGCATCCAAGAGCGCGCAGCGCACGCCTTGGAATTCGAGCTCAAGGACCCGCGGGTCGGCTTCATCACCATCACCCGCGTCGAGCTCTCGCCCGACCTGCTGTACGGCAAGATCTTCTACTCGGTGCTCGGCGGGCGCTCCGAGCGCAGCAAGGCGCAGCACATGCTCGACTCGGCCGCTGGCTACATCCAGCGCAAGGTCGCGGGCGTGCTCGAGATGCGCAAGGCGCCGCACCTGACGTGGCACTTCGACGAGTCGCTGATCGTCGCTCAGCGCATGGATGACTCGATCAAGCGCGCGCTCGAGCGCGACAAGCTGATCGCGGAGAAGGGTCAGGCGCCGCCCATCGAGCCGGCGGCGGACTGGGAAGCGGAGTACGACGGCGTCGTCGACGACCTCGACCCTCCGCGCCGCGAGCCCGAGCTCGAGTGAGCGCGCTCCGCGGGCCGCGTCAGTCGCCCGCGCCCTCGAGATCTTCGAGCAGAGCTGCGCGCTGCGTATCGTCGAGCAGCGTGCGCGCCTCGATCCCCGGCAGGTCGCATCCCAGCGCCACCGGAGCGCGTCCGCCGACGGGGAACTTCACGTAGTGCACGCTCGACAAGCGCGCCTCGCCCACCTGGCGCTCGTCGAAGCGCGCGTACACGCGCTCGCCGCCGGGAAGCTCCGCGTACAAGCGCCAGGGCAGCTCGAGCCACTCGGCCAGCTTCACCGCGCGCAGCGCCGGGTCGTCGATCTCGATGAACAGCGTCGCGCCGAGTTCTCCCGGGCCGCCGAGCAGCTCGTTGTAGGTCTCGAGCTCGTGCTGGATGTCGGCCTCCTTCACGATGCGCTCGATCCGGACCATCTCCTGGACCTGGTAGCGCACGGTCTCGGTGTTCTCGAACACCAGCGTCAGGTGCTCGCCGATGTGGACGCGCCGACGCGCCTTGATCGCGAGCACGCGCGGACGCAGGGTGTCGCGCTGCTCTTCGTAGGTGACGTAGTCGAGGATCGAGGAACGGTCGACGGGCTTCATCGAGGGTGCGCAGGAGCGGCGAAAGTCGAGTGCGGACGCCCGCGGCGAATCGCGCCGGACGGGCGCCCAGCATACGGCCCGAGGAGCGCGCTGCGTCGCAACACTCCGCACCGCGTTCGCGCGAAAAGCCTGGGCGATCCGGTCGAATCCCCGCTCGCGCGCGAGTCAGTACTGCGCCTGGTCGAGCGCTCGACGAATGGCCGCGAGCGCCTCGGCCGCCGCCGTGCAGACCTCGTTGTCGTCGTCGGAGGTCGCTTCTTCCAGCGCGGCCTGCGCCGACACGGCCTGCAGACCCATGTCGCGCAACGCGCGAGCCGCCGTGCATCGCACAGCGGCGTTCGGGTCGCGCAGCTCGCTGACCAACGCCTGCACGCGCTGCTCGAGCTGCGCGTCGCGAACGACCTCGCCAGCAGGCTTCTTCTTCAGGAAATCGAACAGTCCCATGCGGTTCCGCGCGCTCGGGTCCACCCACTCGCGCTGTTCGTTGAGACTAGCACGTTTGGGAGGCGCATGCGGCGGCCCTACGCGCCGTCGCCGCCGAGCGCTCCGATGCGCGACGACAGTTCGTCGATGGTCGCCGGCGCGAACCCCGCGAAGTGGTTGTTGGCGTACACGTAGACGCGCTTCGCGCGTTGGAGCAGCTCGTTGGCGAGCTCGGCCCAGCGCGCGAGCGAGGCCGACTGGTCGACGACCGTCCGATCGAGCACGTCGGTCAGCGCGTC
The DNA here is from genome assembly GCA_938003765.1 of uncultured Planctomycetia bacterium. Classification (GTDB taxonomy): domain Bacteria; phylum Planctomycetota; class UBA1135; order UBA1135; genus WYBT01. The sequence continues at coordinate 20,622 of CALKYE010000099.1, read as the reverse complement.
GATGCGCTTGCGATCTCCGATCAGGCGCGCGTAGGCGAAGTCGCACGTCAGCAGATCGAAGCGCCGCGCCAGATCAGCGGGATGCGGCATGTAGGGCAGCTCGACCATCACGAAGGCGGCTTGATGGCGCCGGAGGAGGCTGAGCAAGCTCTCGTCGACCCAGCTCTTGTTGCGCAACTCGACGCCGTAGCGCAGAGCGCGCGGCAGTCGCTCGAGGAACGCGTCGAGACGCTCGAGGAACGGCGCGGCCGACGCGAACGCGCTGCGGTTGAAGTACGGGAACTGCAGCACCAGCGGTCCGCACTTGGGCCCCAGCAGCGACATCGTGTCGAGGAACTGCTCGCAGTCGCGACCGACCTCATCCCAGACCAGAACCTTGCTCGCGTCCGGCTGCGCCGCGGCGCCGGCGTGGACGATGCTCCGCGGGAACTTGGCGGAGAGCACGAAGTTCTCCGGCGTTCGATCGCGCCAGCCGAGCACCATCGAACGGCTCGGCACGCGGTAGTAGGTCACGTCCGCCTCGACCGTGTCGTAGCGCGTCGCGTAGTGGCGCAGTTGCTCCGCCGGCGCGAGCCCCGGCGGATAGAAGGCGGTGCTCCAGCCCTTCTCGGTCCAACTCGAACACCCCAGGCGCAACTCGCCGAGCGTCATTTGCGCGCGCCTCGCTCCGGCTCCACGCCCGTCTTGGGCGCCGGTTCGAGAGGCGAACCGTCGCGCGCCGTCAGTTGAAGCCCGAACGCCGCAGCGCCCAGCGCATCCTCCACCAGGCACAGCAGCGTGTGCGAACCCGGCGCGAGCGTGACGTCCACCGACAACGACGCGTCGATCGCGGCCTGCACTCGGCGGCCGTGCGAGATGCGCGCGCCGTCGAGGTAGATGTCCCAGCCGTCCTCGAGGTCGAACCACAAGCGCGCTTCGAGCGGCTCGGCGCCCTCGACCTTCAAGTTGGTCGCGACCGCGACGACACCTCGATCGCACTGCGTTCCGAGCAAGTCGTCGAGGTTGCTCCAGCCGCGCTCGACGAGCTTCAAACGACGCCACTCCTTGCGCGCCAGCTTGTCGCCCTCTTTCGCGCGCGCCTTCGCGGGGTCGAAGCCGGGCGCGAGAAGCGTCTCGCCGAAACGAGCGCCGACCCACGGGCCGGCCACGAGCACGTCCACGACGCGCAGAGCTTGCGGACCGGGTCGAACGGGCGCCGGGCGATCGAGCGCAGCCAGAGAGTCCGCCTCGAGCGCGCCGCCGCTCGAGACCGTCGCACGTCGCAGGAACAGCAGCGCGAAGCAGGTGTCCTCCGTCTTGCCCCACGAGCCGTCGTTCTCCTGCGCGGCGACCAGCCATTCCGCGCCCTCGGCGTACCAGTCGTGCGCGCCGATGCGCGACTCGCCCGAGAGCCCGCCGTAGCGTTCGATCGCCCACAGGTACGGGTAGTGGAACCCCGGCGTCCACGCGTCCTCGCCCCAGGCGTTGCGCGCGACGTCGAAGTGGCCCTCGAGCCAGACCAGCGCGCGGCGTCGATCCGCTTCGTGCTTGCGCAGCAACGCGAGGCACGGCGAGCGCCCCTGCGAGAGTTGCTCGAGCACTTCGAAGCCGCCGAGCGCCGCCGCCGTCACGCTCGCGGTCGGCGGTTTGCCGTCGTCGTAGCAGAACCCGCCGCTCGCGCGCTCCTGCCAGCGCGTCAGCGCCTTGAGCGACGCGAGCAGAGTCTCCTGCGGGACCTCGAGTCCCTGGCGATGCGCCGCGCGCAAGCCCAACAGCGCGAACTGCGTGTTCGACAAATCGACGGCGCCGCTGGGGTAGGCCCACACGCCGCCCGTTTGAGACTCGACCAGCGCCCGCAGGCTCGCCTCGGCGTGCTCGCGAACAGCCGCGCCGCGCTCGAGCGCATCGAACAGCATCAATCGAACGCTGTGCGAGTACGTGCTCTTGAACTGCGTCTCGAGCACGCGCGCGACGGCGCGCTGCACCGCGGGATCGTTGCGCGCGACACCCGACTTGACGAGCGTCAACGCGCACAGCGCGGTCATTCCGCCCGGGTGATCACCCTCGGCGCCCGCCCAATCGCCGCCGGGCGTCTGTCGCTCGCGCAGCAGCTTCACGCCGCGCGCGATGGCGGCGTTGACCCGCTCGGTCAGCGGCGCTTCCTGCGCCTGCCTCGTCGGCTCGACGGTGGCTGCAACCAGACTGAGCAGCGCCCAACGCAGCATCGCAGCGCTCTCAGGGCTCTTCGAGGCGCTTGCTGCGCACGATGTTCGTCACCAGACGCAACGCCGTGCGGTCGTAGATGCGCTCGGCCGCCTTGGTGTTGCCGCCCCACCACTTCTCACCGGTGGTCGCGCGCAGTTCGGAGTAGCTCAGCCCCATGTGGTCGACCGCGTAGGCCTGGCGCTCGTCGACCTCCTTGATCCAGTTGGCGTTGGTGAGCCCCTGATTGTCGAAGTGGTTGACCGAGTCGAGGATCAACCCGTGGCCCGCGCGGAACCACACGGCCAGATTGCCGATGCCCCAGCGCGTCGCGCACTGCGGGCTGTCGACCAGAACCTCGCAGCGTTCGCGGTCGAGCACCTCGATCAGGTGCGCGCCCTCGAGGTTGTAGCGCGGCGACACGCCGCCAGCGAACACGCCTTCGAGGTAGGCGCTGTTCGGCGCGCAGGGTTCCGCGTCGACGGTGTCGACGACCTCGCTGGTGGTGGGGAACTTGCGCACGACGCCGGGGTAGACCTTCTCGATCGTCTCGTGCAGCGACCAGCACGAGCCGAACAGGTAGCCGCCAGTGCGCACGAACCAGGCGATGCGCTCGATGTCCTCGGGCTCGACTTCGCCCGTGCAGTTCGACACGTACACGGCGTGCGGATGCAGGCCGTCCTGGCGATGCCGCGCGGCCGCGGTCATGCGGTACACAATCGCCTTCGCGCCCTGCTCCGACTCCTTCTTCGAGTCCGTGGGCTGGTTGCGGTCGTCGGCGCGCACCATGTCGAGCACCTTCTGGATGTGGTCGCCGCGACTGTCGAGCACCAGCACGTCCAAGTCGCGGAAGACCTCGACGATCGACTGCGAGTAGCCGTACTTCTCGCGGCGCTCCTTGGCCTCCTGCGGCGTCCACATGCGCAGCCGCTTCTCGTTCTCCGTCCACCACGCCTGCCACGGCGCCGCCTCCATCGGCAGGTCCTGGCGCGACAGCGCGCGCAAGTAGTTCCAGGCCGAGCGCGCGATCGCAGGCTCGCCGTCGCCCAGCGCCGAGATGATGTGCGGGATGGCGTCCTTCTTCGTCACGTGGCACAGACCCACCACGGCCGCGCCACGCACGCGCCAGTCGCTCTCGCGAGCGAGGCGCTTGAGCGCGGGCATGGCTTCTTCCTGGAGCGTCTTGCCGAGCGACACGATCGCGCACACGCTCACCGCCCACTCCTTGTCCGCGGCGGCGGCGTCGAGCGCGGCGATCGCATCGGCGCTGGTCGCCTTGCCCAGCGCGACGGCGGCCTCTTCACGCACGAGCGCGTCGGGATCGGACTTGAGGCGCGCAATCACGGCCGCGAGCAACTCTGCATCGGACACGCCCACGGCCGCGACCAGCGAACGCAGCGCGATCAGCCGCACGCGACCGTCCGAGTCCTTGCCCAGCAGCGCGCGCGCCTTGGTCAACGCCGGCTCGTGCTTCAACTTGGCCGCCGCGTGGATGGCGGCGCAGCGCACCGCCGCCAGCGAATGATCGACTCCGCGCTCCAGCGCCGACAACGCCGCCTCGCGCACGCCCGCGTCGGTGTTGCTCGCAGCGAGAGATGCGGCGAGACGCTGACCGCGCGACGCGACGGCGGCGTCGGCGTTCGCGCACAACTCACCGAGCGCCGTCTTGGCCGCGCTCGCATCCGAAGCCGCGCAGGCGGTGAAGGTCGCGATCAGGCGGCGTTCGAGCACGTCGTCGAGACGCGCCTTGGCCAGGTGCTTGGCCAGTACGGGAAACACGTCGGCGCTCGGACGTCGTCCGCTCGCGGCGAGCGCGGCGGCGGCGAGTTCAACGTCCGAACCCGCGATGTAGTCCTCCAGTGCGGCCACGCGCTCCGCAGGCGCCAACGCGAGGATTCCACCCGCCGCCGCGACGCGCTCCGCCGCCTCCTTCGACTTCTGCGACTTGCGCAGGTTCTTGGTCAGCGCTTCCGACCCGACGGTTTCCGGACTCGCAGCGACCCAGGCGAGCGCAGCCCACGCTCGCAGCGCGTTCTTCCCGGCGGTCTGCTTGCCGAGTTCTTCGAGCGCCTTGGGAGCGTCGATGCGCGCGAGCGCTTGCGCCGCGGTCCGGCGCACACGAGCGGCGGGCGCATCCAGCGCCGTCTTGACGAGCGCAGCGCTCGCGCTCTTGGCGCCGAGTTCACCGAGCGCCTGCGCCGCGCGCTCCACGACCTCCCAGTCGCGATCGCCCAGAGCGCCGAGCAGGGCCTTCTCCGCGCGCTCGAGACCGAGCGCCTTGAGCCCCTCGACCGCCGCGACCCGCTGCTCCGCCGACTTGGACTTGATGTCCTTCTCCGGATCACCCTGCCAGGCGTGGAGCGAGCACGTGAGCCAACCGATCGCCAGTGCGCCGGCCAGCGCGCGGCCCAAGTCCCGTGAATTCATGCGGATCCCTTCGTCGAAGCGAGTGCAGCTCGAGCGAGCCGCACTCTAACACCCGCCCGCGGTGTGATCGCCCTGCGGCGGGCGCGCGCTCACAGGCCCCACATCCAGCCGAGGAACAGCGCGAAGTCCGGTCCGCTGTCGGCGAGCAGGTCCTCGTGGAACGAGAACCACCAGCGCGAGTTCGCGCCCGCGTCGCGCACGAAGCCGACGCCGAGGTCGAGGATCGGCTGGTCGATCTCCTGGAGGCTCACGTCGTCCAACAGGGGCGATTGCAGGTCGAGTTGGAACACCCAGCTCCAGCTCGCGCCCCAGCGCCACTCCAGGCCGTAGAACACGCTCGCGCGCGGCGGCAGGTCGACGCCAGCACGCTCCAGCGAAGACGGAGTCTGCGCCTGCCCCAGACTGGCGCCGACGAAGTGCGTGGTCGCCGCGACGCTGATCTCGCCGTTCCAGCCGAGCATCCAGTCGACGCCGCCGTTGCCGCTGCCTTGATCCTCATCGCCGGTCGGCAACTCGAGGCCCACGCGCCAGGCGTTGCCCCACTGCTCGCGAGCCAGCTCGGGCTCGCCCACCGTGAGCACGACCAGCGTGTCGCCCAGCTGCGCCCGGTCGTCGCGCCAGCTCCAGGCGCTCTGACCGTCGATCCCCACCGTGGCCTCGAAGCGGTCCTGCGGGAACCGATCGCGCCCTTGGTTGGGCGCGCCGATGAAGGCGTGGAACTCCTCGATGAACTGATCGAGGAAGCCGCTCGAGCCGTACACGCCGCCCAGCGCGAGCTCGAGGTCGACGCCCCGGGCGACGCCGCGCCGCATGCGCAGCGAGGCGCGCAGGAGTTCGGCGTCGAAGGCGACTCGCTCGCCCGCTCGGGCCGAGCGCTCGAAGATGCTCGAGTAGCCCAACTCGCCCTCGAGGCGCCACGCACCGTCCGCCTGCGTGCGCACGCTGCGCGGCGTGAAGCTCGGCTGCACGAGCGCGAGCGGATGCTGCACGCGCGTCGGGAGCGGGCCGCGGACCACCAGTTCGCGCTGGGGCGGCGGCGCCACACTGGCGCAGGCCCCGAGCCACGCCGCCGCGAGAGCCGCCGCTGCGCTCCGGACGCGGACAGAGTCCGTTGAGAGATGGCGCAGTTGGCGGACCAAGGCGGCGCAAGCTAGCGGTGAGCGAGCGCTTTGCAACCGCACGAGTCCGGCTGTCTCACGAGTCCTTTGCGTTGGGACTCGAAGGGATCTTGCTCATGGGAGCGTCTGGAATCTTGCCGCGATAGCGCTCGACCGCGCGCCGCGTCGCGAGTCCGTGCGCGAAGTGCAGGGGCCCGAGCACGCCATACACCATGCCCGACAGGCCGACCCAGCGCTCGTCGAGCGCGCTGATCGCGATCGAGAGCACGCCCACGCCGGCCGAGAGCAGGTGCGAGTGGAGCGCCGACTTCGTGATGACTCGTTCGACGGAGTCGAGCTCCAGCGCCGCGCGCAAGCGCCACGCGCGCGCGTAGAGCGCCGCCAGGATCAGGAAGATCGCGGAGAAGCCGGCGCCGTAGATCCACATCAGCCAGCGGACCTGCTGCTGCGACTCGAACAACGGCAGCGTGACGCCCTGCGCGTCCGTGACGTTCCAGCCGCGTTGGAGCACGAGCGCCTGGTACAGGAAGCTCGCGAGGAAGCGCAGCGGGTAGACGTACAGCAGGATCAGGAACAGCAGCGCGAGGTTCAGCCAGGTCGTCGCGAGGTCCTCGAGCCCGTAGCGCCGGTGGAAGCGGAAGTGGATCAGCCAGCACCACGCGAGGAACGCGAAGCAGGCGGCGAAGACCGGCGCCTGGACGAAGGCCTCGGTGAGCTGGGCGAAGGTGCTCGGCGGATCGAGCGCGACGACGATCAGCGTCAGCGCCAGCGCGAACACGGCGTCGGAGAGCGCCTCGATGCGCGACACGGCGGCGCCGCGCCAACGGAAGTCACTCTCTCCGGCGAGGAGCGCGGGGATGCGGGCGTTCATTCGCGGGGCTTCTCGAGGTGCTGCACGATGCGGGCGGCGAGTTCCGGACCGATGCCCGGAACGGCGGCGATGGCTTCCACGCTCGCTTCGCGCAGGCCCGCGACGCTCCCGAAGCGCCGCAGGAGGTCCTTGCGCTTCTTGTCCCCCACACCGGGGATCGCGTCGATCTGCGAACGCAGTCGCCCGCGCTCCTTGCGGTGGTACGTGATCGCGAAGCGGTGCGCCTCGTCGCGGATGCGCTCGAGCATCAGGCGCGCAGGCGAGTTCTTGGCGAGTTCGATCGGCGCGTGGGCGCCTGGAAGGAACACGCGCTCTTCCACCGCCTCCTTCACGCCGGATTTCAGCTTGCGCTCGATGCGCGCCTTGGCGAGTCCGATCATCGGCGTGTCCCAGGCCCCTGCCTCCTCGCGCGCTTCGAGCGCCTTGGCGAGCTGCGCGGCGCCGCCGTCGATCACGACCAGGTCGGGCAGATCGCCCTCCTCGAGCCCGCGTCGCAAGCTGCGTCCGACGACCTCCTTCATCGCCGCGAAGTCGTCCTGTCCCTCGAAGCCGCGCACGCGGAAGCGACGGTAGCCCGCCTTGTCGGCGATCCCGCCGCGGAAGCGCACGCGGCTCGCGACGACGTTCGAACCCTGGAAGTTCGAGATGTCGAAGCAGTCGATCACCTCGGGCGGCCCGTCGAGGTCGGCCAGCTCGCCGATGGCCTCGAGCGCCGACTCTTCGAACGCCGCCTGGGCCGCGCGCCCCGAGAGCGCGACGCGCGCGTTCTCGCCCGCCAGGTCGAGCATGCGCTTGCGTTCGCCCGAGGCCGGCACGATCAAGCGCACGGCGCCGCCGAACACGTCGAGCAGGAACTCGAGCTCGCTCGGCTCGACGGCCAGAACGATCTCCTCGGGGCGCTCGCGGCGGCCGCCGCCGTACAGAGCCGTGAGCACGTCGTGCCACAGCTCTTCGTCGGGCAGCTCGGAGCGGAAGGTGTGCGAGCGGCTCTCGCTCATGCGTCCGTCGCGGAACGACACGCGGTGGACGACCGCTTCGGCGCCGCGCCGCGCGAGTCCGAGCACGTCGCGTGCGACGCGATCCGCAGGTCGAACGCCCTGTCGTTCGACGGTGCGGCGCAACGCCGCGAGTCGATCGCGCCAGCTCGCCGCGCGCTCGAACTCGAGCTCCGCCGCGGCCGAGCGCATGCGCTGCTCCAGTTCGCTCTCGAGCTCCGCGGTGTCGCCCGCGAGCACGCCGGCCGCCCGCTCGACCAGTCGCGCGTACTCCTCGCGCGAGACCAAACCCACGCACGGCGCCGAGCACAGACCGATCTGGTGCTTGATGCACGGCCGCGAGCGATTGCGGAAGACGCTGTCGGGGCAGTCGCGCAGCGGGACGATGCGGTGCAGGTCGCCCAGCGTGCGGCGGATCGAACGCGCGCTCGCGAACGGGCCGAACAGCCGCGCGCGGCCCTGGGCTTCACCCGACTTGCGGTCGTTGCGCGGCGAATGCGCGCGCACGAACTTGAAGCGCGGGAACTCCTCCGCGTCCAGCCGCAGCATCAGGAACGACTTGTCGTCCTTCAGGCGGATGTTGTGCGGCGGCTGATGCGTCTTGATCAGCGAGTCCTCGAGCAGCAGCGCCTCCTGCTCGGTGCGCGTGACGATCGTCTCGACGCTGGCCGCGACGTCTTCGAGGAAGCGGATCAGGAGCCGCCCGTCGCCGCCCGGTCGGCGGTACGAGCGCAGCCGCGACTTGAGTCGCCGCGCCTTGCCGACGTACAGCACCGAGCCCGCGTCGTCCCGGAACAGATAGACGCCGGGCTTCTCGGGGACGTCGTCGATGGACCAGCGCGGCTCGGACACGGCTCGAGGTGGGAAGCCAGCGCGCGGGCGCGCGCTCAGTGCTCCGGAACGCCGAGCAGCGCCACCAGCTCGTCGCGCTTGGCGTCGCGCGTCGCGGCGTTGCGCGCCTCGAGGTTGAGGCGCAGCAGCGGTTCGGTGTTCGAGGCGCGCACGTTGAACCACCACCAGTCGGGGCTCGCGAGGTCGCCGTACTCGACCGTCACGCCGTCGAGCATGTCCTGGTGGCCGTCCTTGTACTTCGCGATCAGCGCCTTGATCGTTCCGTCCTTGTCGTCGTTGTGGAAGTTGATCTCGCCCGTCGCGTGGTAGCGGCGCAGCGACTCGACTCGCCGCGAGAACGGATCCGTCCCGCGCGAGAGCATCGACAGCGCGCTCACGAAGGCGATCTCGCCCGAGTCGCTCACGTAGTTGTCGGCGAAGTAGAAGTGGCCCGAGAGCTCCCCGGCGAACACGGCGCCCTTGGCGCGCATCGTCGCCTTGATGAACGAGTGTCCGACGCGGTCGCGCAGGGCCAGGCCACCGGCGCGCTGGATCTCCTCCTTCACGACCCACGACGAGCGCAGGTCGTACACCACCGGCGCGCCCGGCTTGGCGCTCAGGAACTGGCGCGAGAGCAGCGCCGTCATCAGGTCGGCCGAAACCGTGCGGCCGGCCTCGTCCACGAAGCAGCAGCGGTCGGCGTCGCCGTCGAAGCCCACGCCGAAGTGCGCGCCGCACTCGCGCGTGAGCGCCTGCACGTCGCGCAGGTTCTCCTCCTTGATCGGATTGGCTTCGTGATTGGGGAACGAGCCGTCCAGCTCCATGAACAGGGTCTTCGTGGTGAGACCCGGGATGCGCTTCAAGATCGGCGGCAGCGTGTAGGCCGCCATGCCGTTCGCGGCGTCGATGGCGACCGTCATCGGGCGCTCGAGCTTGGCGAAGCGCGCCACGTGGTCGGCGTAGGCGTCGAGCAGCTCGACCTTCTTGACCTCGCCGCGGCGCGCGACCGGCGCCGGCTGCGGCTCCGCGCACATGCGCTCGATGTCGAGGATCCCGTTGGCGGCGGAGATCGGCCGCGCGCCGCGCGAGCACAGCTTCATGCCGTTGTACTCGCCGGGATTGTGGCTGGCGGTCACGTTCAGGCCGCCGTCGACGTCCTGCGAACCGATCGCGAAGTACGCCATCGGCGTCGAGGCGAGCCCGATGTCGAGCACGTCGCAACCCATGTCGCGAATGCCCTCGATCACGGCGCCCTGGACCTCGGGCGAGTGCGTGCGCATGTCGCGCCCGACCGCCAGGCGCTTGGCGTTCAAGAGCCGTGCGAAGCTGGCGCCGATGCGGCGCGCGAGGGCGGCGTCGAGTTCCTTGGGGAACTTGCCGCGGATGTCGTAGGCCTTGAAGATGCCCATGGGTCGATGGCTTGGGGAGGCGATGGCGGGAGCGCGCGAGAGACGTGCGCAAAGCGCGCAGGATAGCGCTGCGCGGAGCACTTCGCGCGCTGTCTGCCGCGAGCGACTCTGCTACCTTGCCGAGCGACTCGATGAGCCTCGAATCCCCGTCACGGCCGTCTGCGGAGCAGGACGGCGCCGCTCGCTTGCTCGAGGTGGTCGAGCGCGTGTGGGGCTACCGCGAACTGCGTCCGCTGCAGGGCGAGGCCATGCTGGCCTCGCTCGAGGGCCGCGACGCCCTGGTCGTCATGGCGACGGGTGGCGGCAAGAGCCTGTGCTATCAGGCGCCCGCGCTCGTTCGCGAGGGGCTGACCGTCGTGATCAGCCCGCTGATCTCGCTGATGCAGGACCAGGTCGCGAGCCTGGTCGAGAGCGGCGCACCCGCGGCCGCGCTCTCGAGCGCGATGAGCGGAGCGGAGAAGTACTCCGTGCACGAACGCCTCGGCGCGCGCGAGCTGAAGCTCCTGTTCATGGCGCCCGAGCGCCTGATGATGGGCGGCTTCGCCGAGGAGCTCGCGAGCTGGGACGTGCGCAACCTCGTCATCGACGAAGCCCACTGCATCAGCCACTGGGGCCACGACTTCCGCCCCGAGTACCGCCGCCTCGGCGAGCTGCGCGCGGCGCTGCCCGCGATCCCGATCCAGGCCTTCACCGCCACGGCCACGCCGCAGGTGCGCGAGGACATCGCGCGCCAGCTCGGCCTGCGCGACCCGCGGGTGCTCGTCGGCAGCTTCGACCGACCCAACCTCACCTATCGCTTCACGCCGCGCCGCGACACGGTGGGCCAGGTGCTCGACGTCATCCGACGCCACAGCGGTGAAGCGGGCATCGTGTACTGCCTGCGCCGCACCGACGTCGACCAGCTCGCTCAACAACTCGCCTCCCACGGCGTGCGCTGCCTGCCCTACCACGCTGGACTCGACGCCTCCGTGCGCGAGCGCAACCAGGCGCAGTTCATGAGCGAGAGCATCGACGTGATCGTCGCCACGGTCGCGTTCGGCATGGGCATCGATCGACCCGACGTGCGCTTCGTCGTTCACGCCGCGCTGCCCAAGGGAGTCGAGCAGTTCGCGCAGGAGACGGGGCGCGCGGGACGCGACGGGCTCGCGAGCGAATGCGTGCTGTTCTATTCGGGCGCCGACTACCACGGCTGGAAGCAGTTGCAGGAGCGCAGCGCGGCGGAGGCGCGCGCGAACGGCGTCGAGCTCGACCCGGAGCAGGAAGCGCGCATGCTCGCGCGCCTCTCGGAGATGTACGGCTGGGCCACGAGCGCCATCTGCCGCCACAAGTTCCTGGTCGAGCACTTCGGGCAACCCTTCACGCCGCACGAAGGCGCGACGAGCGGCTGCGGCGCGTGCGACGTGTGCCTCGGCGAGTTCGCCAGCGTCGCCGACTCGCAGCGCATCGCGCAGATGATCCTCTCGTGCGTCGTGCGCTGTCAGCAGCGCTTCGGCGCCTCGCACGTCACCGACGTTCTGTGCGGCGTGGCCGCGGAGAAGGTGCGGCAGCTCGGCCACGACCAGCTCACGACCTTCGGGCTCCTGCGGCAACACGACCCGCGGCAGGTGCGGCACTGGATCGAGCAACTCGTCGGACTCGAGCTGCTCGCCACCGCGCCCGGCCGCTATCCGACGCTGTTCCTCACGCAAGCCGGAGTCGAGGTGATGCGCGGCAACGCCCCCATCACCCTGTTCGAGATCCCCCAGGTTCCCCGAGCGCGCCGAACGCGGCGCACTCCGGCGCCGAGCGACATCCAGTACGACGAGACTCTGTTCGACAAGCTGCGCCAGCTGCGGCGCAAGCTCGCGAGCGAACGCGGACTCCCGCCCTACATGATCTTCGGCGACCGCACGCTCCAGGAGCTCGCGGCCGTTCAACCCACGTCCGTCGACGAGCTGCGAGAGATCCGCGGCGTGGGCGCGAAGAAGCTCGAGGACTTGGGCGAGCTGTTCCTCGCGGCGATCCGCGAGCACGTGCAGCGCTGAGCGCGACGGGGCGCGCTGCGCGGAACTCAGCCGCCGAACAACTCTTCGACGGCGACCAGCACGCGCGCGACGTCTTCCGTGCCGACGTCGAGGTGCGTCACGAAACGCAGCGTGCGCTCGTTCATCGGCAGCACGAGCACGTTGTGCGCGCGGAATTCGCCGGCCACCGAGGCTGCGTCGCGGCGCGGGTCGAGCACGCGCGCCATGACGATGTTGGTCTCCACCTCGTGCGGCGTGGCGTCGAGTCCGCCGCCGCCGTCGAGCACGCTGGCGAGCTCTTTGGCGAGCGTGTGGTCCTCGGCGAGCCGCTCGACGTTGTGCTCGAGCGCGTAGAGCCCCGCCGCAGCGAGGTAGCCCGCCTGGCGCATCCAACCGCCCAAGCGTTTGCGCAGCAGCCGCGCGCGCTCGAGGAACGGCGCAGGTCCGGCGATCAACGAGCCGACCGGGCAGCCCAGGCCCTTCGAGAGGCAGATCGAGACCGAGTCCGCGCAGGCGGCGTACTCGCGCACGTCGACGCCGCTCGCGACGGCCGCGTTGAACAAGCGCGCGCCGTCCATGTGGATCGGGATCGACAGCTCGCGCGAGAGCGCGTGCAGAGCGCGCAGGCTCGCGAGCGGCACGGCGCGCCCGCCCGGCGCGTCGCCGGAGCCCATGAACGACTGCTCGACGCAGATCAGCGCCGTGCGCGGACAGTGGAGCGAGCGCAGTCGCACCGCGCGACGCACCTCGTCCAGGTCGAACGCGCCGCTGGGAGCGTGGAGCGTCGTCGTCTGCACTCCGTGCAGCGCGCCCGCGGCCCCGCTCTCCCACTGCACCATGTGCGCCGAGCGCTCGCAGATCACCTCGTCGCCCGGTCGCGTCCACGAACCGATCGCGACGGAGTTCGCCATCGTCCCGGAGGGCACGAACCACGCGCCGTCCTTGCCGAGCAACTCGGCCACGCGGCGCTCGAGGCGCGCCACGGTCGGATCGCCGTCGAGCACGTCGTCGCCGACCTCAGCCGCCGCCATGGCGGCCAGCATCTCGGCGGTCGGACGCGTGACGGTGTCGCTGCGGAAGTCCGCGACGCGCGCCACGGACTACTTCACTCCAGCGGTGGCGAGGCAGTCCTTGACGCGCCGCAGCGCCTCGCGGATGTCCTCGATGCTCGCGGCGTAGCTGAAGCGCAGGTACCCCTCGCCGAGCGCGCCGAAGGCCGTGCCCGAGAGGATCGCGACCCCCGCCTCGTTCAGAAGCTTGACCTCGAGGTCCTTCGACTTGAACCCGGTCCGCGTGATGTTCGGGAAGGCGTAGAAGGCGCCCTTGGGCATGACGCACGAGAAGCCCGGGATCTCGTTCAAGCCCGCGACGATCGCGCGGCGGCGCTCGTCGAAGGCCTTCATCATCTTGTTCACTTCGCCCTGGGGACCGACCAGGGCCTCGAGCCCCGCGACCTGCACCGGAGCGCTGGGGCACGAGTTGGAGTTGATCTGCAGGCGCTCGGCGGTCGCGATCAAGCTCGCCGGCCACACGCCGTAGCCCAGGCGCCAGCCGGTCATCGAGAAGGTCTTCGACCAGCCGTCGAGGATGATCACGCGATCGCGGATCGAGGGGTACGAGTACAGGCTGACGTGCTGCTCGCCGTCGTACAGCATCCGCGAGTAGATCTCGTCGGACAGGATCGCGACGTGCGGGTGCTTCTCCAGTCCGGCGACGAGGCGGTCCATCTCCGGCTTGCGGATCACGCCGCCGGTCGGATTGGCGGGCGTGTTCACGATGATCAGACGCGTACGCGGCGTGATCTTGGCCAGCACTTCGTCGGGGTTGAACGAGAAGCCGCTCGACTCGCGCAGCTCGATCGGCACGGGCGTCGCGCCGGTGTACTTGATCAGCGACTCGTAGATCGGGAAGCCCGGGTTCGGATAGAGGATCTCGGCCCCGCTCTCGCCGAACATCGAGATGGCGAAGTACATCGTGGGCTTGCCGCCCGGCACGATCATCACGTGGTCGGGGTCGACGGCCACGCCGCGGCGCTCGAGGCAGTCCTTGGCCACGGCTTCGCGCAACTCGGGCAGGCCCTTCGCCGGCGTGTAGAAGTGATAGCCGTCGGCGAGCGCCTTGCGGCCGGCTTCGACGATGTTGTCGGGCGTGCGGAAGTCGGGCGAGCCGATCCCCAGGTTGACGATGCTCTTGCCGGCCTTCTGCAGCGCTTTGGCGCGCGCGAGGACTTCGAAGGCGGACTCCGTGCCGAGGTTGGAGAGGCGTTGGGCGAGTTTCACAGCGGCGGTCTCGAGACGGCGATCTGAGGGCGGCGAGGGGGACCCCGGCGGGGCGCGCGAGGCGCGCATTTCCCGCGGGAAAGCGCGCCAGCATAGCCCTCCACGCGAACGCGACAACCGCGCGCAACGCGACGTGGTTGGGCGAGCGAGCCGGGGCGCGCTACCGTCTGCCGCGGAGGGCCGCGAGCTTGTGGCCCGACGCGCACGCACCACTAGTCGCCCACCCATGCTCAAGCCCGACTCGTTCCGCTCCTCTCGCTGGCTCGCAGGACTCCTGGCCCTGGTGTGCGGAGCCCTCGGCGCCTGCAGTTCGAAGGGTCCCGACGTGGTGCTGTACTGCGCGCTGGACCAGATGTTCGCCGAGACGCTGGTCAAGGAGTTCGAGAGCAAGACCGGTCTGGTCGTGCGCGCCGAGTACGACGTCGAAGCCGCCAAGACCGTCGGATTGGTCAAGCGCATCCGCGAGGAGCGCTCGCGTCCGCGCTGCGACGTGTTCTGGAACAACGAACTGGCCCACACCGTGGCGCTGGCGAACGACGGGCTGCTGGCGAGCTACGACAGCCCCAGCGCCGCCAACATCCCCGCCGAGTTCCGCGACCCGCAGCACCGCTGGACCGCCTTCGCGGCGCGCGCGCGAGTGTTCATCGTCAACACGACGCTCGCCGATCCGGCGCAGCTCACCTCGCTCGAGGACCTGTTCGACCCCAAGTGGCGCGGCAAGGTGTGCATGGCGCGGCCGCTGACCGGGACGACGCTCACGCACCTCACCGCGCTGTACGCCGCCGAGGGCGACGCGAAGGGCGATGAGTTCGTCCAGCGCATCGAGGAGAGCGGCGTGAACCTCGTGCAGAGCAACGGTCAAGTCATGCGCCTGGTGCGCGAAGGCCAGATGGCCTGGGGACTGACCGACACCGACGACTTCAACGTCGCGCTGAACGGCGGACACCCGGTGGCCCAGGTGTTCCCCGACCAGGCGCCCGGCGCGCGCGGCGCGCTGTTGATCCCCAACTCGGTGGCGCTGCTCGCTGAAGCGCCGCACCCCGACGCCGCGCGCAAGCTGATCGACTTCATCCTCTCGCGCGAGGTCGAGGAGAAGCTTGCCTTCGCGGAAGGCGCGCAGATCCCGGTGCGCGCGGACGTGAAGCGGCCGCCTCACGTGAAGTCCGCGGCGGACCTCTCGCTCATGCGGGTCGACTGGGCGCGCGTCGGCGCGGACATCGAACGCCGCATGACGCAGTTCAAGGAGCGCTTCCTCCAGTGAGTCGGCCGCTGGTCGCTCTGGCCGCCGCTGTGTTCGTGCTCGCGGGCCTCGCGCCCCTGGCGGCGATGGTTCCGCGAGTCGAGTCGGCTGACCTCGCGGCCATCTTCGCTCCGCGCAACCTCGAACTGCTCGGTCGCACGCTTCTGTACGGCGCGTCCGTCGCGCTGATCGCCACCGCCGCGGGCCTGCCCTTCGGCTTCCTGGTCTCCAGGACGGACATGCCCTTCGCCGCGTTGCTGCGCCCGCTCGGCATCGCGCCGCTGCTGATCCCGCCGATGATCCTCGCGATGGTCTGGACGGTGCTCGCCGACATCCGCGGCGCACCGGCCGCCTACGCCGTGTCGAGCGTGAGCACCTTTCCGCTCGTCGCGCTGTTCAGCGCGCGCGCGTTCGAGCGCATCGACGCACGCCGCGAAGAAGCGGCTCGCATCGCCGGAGGTTGGCGCGCGGCGCTGCGCTCCGACTTGCCCCTGGTGCTCCCCTCCGTCGCCTGCGGAGCGTGCTTCGCGTTCGTCTTCACGGTGAACGACTTCTCCGTGGCCGACTACGTCTCGTGGCTCGGCCAACCCAAGTTCAGCGTCTACGCCGCGGAGATCTTCGCCAACTGGCGCATCGAGTCGCGGCCGGGCCTGGCGGTCGCGACCGCGCTGCCGCTGCTCGCCGTCACGCTCGCCGCACTCGTCCCGGCGCTGGTGTTGCGCCGACGCGGTGCGATGGCGTCGCTCTCGGGCGACTTCCGCCAACCCGAGCCCTTCGAACTCGGCCCGTGGCGCTGGCCGGCGTTCCTGTTCTGCCTGACGCTCGTGTCGATCGGCGCGTTGATCCCGGCGGCGCGCTTGGTGTGGGAAGCGGGCGGCGCAGCGCGCGGGTTCGAGTTCGCACGCGTAGGCCAGGCCTTCACGCTCGCGATCGAGCGCGGTCGCGAGGACCTGGCGAACAGCATCGTGTACTCGCTGTGCGCAGCGACGGCGTGCGCAGCGCTCGCGCTCGTACTCGGACATGCGCTCGAGCGCGCGCGCGGCGGCCGCTGGCTCGAGAGCCTCGTCGTGCTGCCGATCGGCGCTCCGGCGGTGCTGCTCAGCGTCGGCGTGATCGTGCTGTGGAACCACGACTGGAGCGCGCGCTTCTACGACGAGGGCGGAGTCGTCGTGCTGCTGCTCGCCGGTCGCTTCGCGGCCTTCGCGATCCTGATCGTGTCGGCTGCGACGGCTGCGCTCGACCCGCGCCTCGAAGAGGCCGCGCAACTCGCGGGCGCGGGCCCGTTCCGCACCCTCACGCGCATCGTGGCCCCCAGCCTGCGCTCGGCGCTCCTCGGCGGATGGATCGGCGTGTTCGTGCTGTCGCTGCGCGAGCTCGACGCGACCATGCTCACGCCCGCGGCCAACCGCACGGCGATGTTCCGCATCTTCAATCAAGTGCACTTCGGTCGCGACGACTTCGTCGCGGCGATGGCGCTCCTGATCCTGTTCCTGGTCGTGCTGCCCGGCGCGCTGTGGTCGCTGTTCGCACGCCGACGTCTGGAGCTCCTCCCGTGAACGCCGTCGAGTTGCACGACGTCAGTGTCCGCGCCGGCGAGCGCGGGATCCTCGACTCGATCGACCTCGCCGTCCCCGAGCGCGAACACCTCTTGCTCGTCGGCCCCTCCGGCTGCGGCAAGACCACGCTGCTGCGGACCATCGCCGGTCTCGTACGCCCCACGAGCGGTCGACTCGAACTGTTCGGCCGGGTCGCGAGCGAGGGCGCGCGCGTCGTGCTGCCGCCGGAGCAGCGCGGCGTGGGCATGCTGTTCCAAGGCGGCGCGCTGTGGCCGCACTTGAACGCGCGCAAGCAACTCGAGTTCGTGCTCGGTTGCGCGCGCACACCGCGCGAGCAGTGGAGCGCGCGCGTGGCCGAGCTGCTGGAGTGGGTCGAGCTCGCGGGTTATCAGGAGCGCTTGCCCGCTACGCTTTCGGGCGGCGAAGCCCAGCGCTTGGCGCTGGCGCGCGCCATCGCGGCCTCGCCGCGGCTCCTGCTGCTGGACGAACCGCTGGGCCCGCTCGACGAAGAGCTGCGCCACTCGCTCCTCGCCAAGCTGCACGAACTCCATCAACGCCTGGGACTCACCGTGATCCACGTCACCCACGCTCCGAACGAAGCCCGCGAGTACGCCACGCGCACCGTGCGCATGCGCGCCGGACGAATCGTCGCGGAGGGCGCTGAAGCAAAGGAGCGCAAGTGAACGCGCGCGCGCTGGCTGGTCTGGTGGTGCTCGCCGCGGGCGTGTGGGCGCTCAAGTCGATCTTCGTCGCACCGGCGCCGCCGGCCGAGCCGGTGGTCTGGGAGAGCTCGCAGCAGTGCGCCGAGTGCCACGCGCAGGTGTTCGACGAGTGGAAGCTCTCGTGGCACGCGCAGGCCTACACCGACCCGGACGTGCGCGCGCAGACCAACGACTTCGCGAACAAGGACTGCATCGACTGCCATGCGCCGCAGCCGGTGCTCTCGACCGTGCTCGGCGACCGCGTGCTGCCGCGCACGACGCGCATGATCGAAGGCGTCGATTGCATCGCGTGCCACCTCATGGGCGACGGTCGCGTCGCGGGGACCGTCGACAACGCCTCTGCAGCGTGCCGTCCGGTCGCGACGCGCGACCTGCTCAAGCCGGAGTACTGCGCCGGCTGCCACAACCAACACGGCACCGTCGACCAGTGGCGGCAAAGCAAGTACGCGCAACCCGGGCCGGGCTATCAGGACTGTGTCGCGTGCCACATGCCCCATCGCGACGGCGATCCGAGCAAGGGCCGCGACCACACGATGCACGGCGGGCACGACATCGAAGTCGTGCGGCGCGCCGTCGAGCTGCGTGTCGCGCGCGAGGGCGGCGGCGTCGCCGTGGAGATCGAGAACATCGGTGCGGGACACAACTACCCCACCGACGAGCGCAGCCGCGCCTCCGACGTGTTCTGGCGCCCGCTCGGCCCCGGCGGAGAGAAGGGCGAGTGGCGCGCGCTGCACCGCTTCCGCAATCCGTATCGCCACGAGGTCGACCTCGTGAACACCGAGCTTCCGGCCGGAGCGAAGATCGCGCTCCGCATCGACGATGAAGCGGCGCGCGGCGAGATCGAGGTCGCGCTCTTCTACAAGCTCTCGCCGTACTACGAGAACCCCGAGCGCCCCGACCCCGAGCGCGAGGCGCAGGTGGTGCACTCGAAGAGGCTCGCGCCGTGAGAGAGCTCGCGTTCGCGCTCGCGGTCCTCGCGCTCGCGCCGAGCTGTCGACAAGAGACGGCGCCGACTCCGGCGCCCGCGAGTTCGCGCGAGCGGACGGATCTCGCTCCGGTGGTCGCCTCGAGCATCGCGAAGCTCGAAGCGCAGTTGGCGCCAGCGCCGCAGCCGCCCGTCGACACCGAGCTCGCCGAGCAGATCGACGGACTGCTCGAGACGCTGGCCGGGGCGGACGAGCGCCTCAAGCGCATCGCGCGCGACGAGTTGCGCTCCCTGGACGCCGCGAGCGTGCCCGCGCTGCGTGCGCGCCTGTTCGACGCCGAGGCCTCGCAGAGCGTGCGCATCGCCGCCGCAGCCGCGCTCGGCGAACTCGACCACCCCGCCTCGGCCCGCGCGCTGCTCGAGCGCCTCGATGCAGGTCGACTCAAGAAGGACGAGGCGCCGTGGCTGCGCGCGCACTGCGCCTGGAAGCTCGCCTTGCTCTCGCAGGACTGGGTCGTGCCCGGGCTGCTGCTGTGCCTGCGCTACGAGACCGACAACGAGACCGTGATCTACATCGCCCGCACGCTCGCGCGCTTCGGCGTGTACTCGGGACTCGATGCGCTGTACGTGGTTTCGCGCGACGATCCGCGCGATGAGATGCGCAATGGCGCGCTCACCGCGCTCGCGGAGCTGGCGCAAGGCGCGGGCTTCAGCGACGCGTCGGAGCTCTACCAGGCTTGGAAGCGCGGCGATGAAGCGCTCGCGGACGCGCCGTTCTCGCCGGCGCGCGAGCTCGAGGTCTGGCGCATCCTCAAGCTGTTCGGCGAATGGCAACTGCGGCCGGTCGACGACGGCCGCTTCGTGCTCTCGCTCGAGCACCACAAGGTCACGCCGCTGCTGGTGGCCGCGCTGGACGACGAGAATCGCTACGTGCGCGTGCACGCCGCGCAGTGCCTCGAGCGCCTCGCCGGGCGCGCGCGACCCGCGGGACCGCGGCTCCTGGAGCTCATCGACGAGCCGCAGATCTCCGACCAGGTGATCCTCGCCCTCGGCGCGTTGCGCCACGCGCCCGCGGAGGCCGCGCTGATCGAGCGAACTGGACCTTCGTGGCCGCTGGAGATCCGCATGAGCGCGACGCAGGCGCTCGGGGCCATGGGGCTCGCGAGTTCGGCGCCCGCGCTCCGCAAGCGGCTGGACGAGAAGCTCTCGCGCGACCTGCGCGTGGCGAGCCTGGCGGCGCTGGTGCGTTGCGCGCCCGAGACGCTGTCCCTCGACGAGGTCCGTGAGCTGCGCCGCGCCATGACTGGCGGAGAGGTGGACAGCGCGGCGCCCGAGCTCGCGCTCGATGCATGGCTCGAGCATCGCGCGTCAGCAGACGCCCAAGCGGTCGAGGCGCTGAAACAGTGGCGTTCGATCACGACGACCGACTCTCGCACTCGCGTGAACGAGCGCGCGGCGGTCCTCGACACCGTGCTGGGCGCTTGACGCGACTCGCGCGCGCAGCGGAGTGGCGCTGCGAACCCGGATCGAAGTCGCTCGAGCGTCTCTCGAGCTGACCGGTGAGCTACGAGATTCGCTTCGAGGATCTGCAGTCCACCGAGTTCTTGTTGGGTCGAACCTTTCGCTCCCAGCGTTGCGCGCCCGCCACGTCCCAGCACCTACGACCTGGGATGCGAGTTCGCGAATCGTGCGCAACGGTCCAGTGCGGCCACTCAACGGCTTTCGAGACGCGGTCGGTCCGCTGACACCCCGACGCTTGCGCCGAAGCGTTGGAGAGCTTCGCGACGACGTCGTTCGTCCGCGCGGACGGCACTCGCTCAGGGGGACACCGTGAACTCGAGCGCGGCACTGAGGTTGGTGGTCTTCGGCGCGGCGGGATCGCGATACCAGCACTGCGCGCCGACCACGTCTCCCGCCGCGAATGGCGCTCCGAGCGTCGACGGGTTGGCCGCCACGAACGACAGCCAATCGCGGCTCATCGCTCCGTCGCACGCGCCGCTGGTCCCTCCGGCGTTCTGCGCCGGGAGGCGTTGGGTCGGCGGCTTCACGCACAGGTAGCTCGAGC
>CALKYE010000098.1 GCA_938003765.1 uncultured Planctomycetia bacterium | reverse complement strand
TTGCTGCGACGCACCTGGGTCGGAATCGCCCTCGAAGCACTTCTTCAACGGACTCCTAGCGCGCCCCGAGGCGCGGCGCGCACGCCGCCAAACGCGCTGAGCCTGTCGGACTCGCTCCGACAGGCTCAGTCGATTGTGCGCCGACTCCGCGCGCGCACGGCGGGCCAGCGCGGTCGTCGGTCCTCGCGCGCAGCGGCTGCGTCGTTCGCCGGAGCTCTCAGCCCAGCGCGGGCTTCATGTACGCGCAGTACACCGCGATCGTGACCAGCGCGATCGTGATGAGCGCGAGCACGTGCTTGAGGCTCGGCGCGCGGAATGCGATGCCGGCCATGGCCGACAGCACCAGCCAGCAACCGATCTTGACCAGCGCCCAGGTCGGCCAGCCGAAGCCGCCCTTGTGCAGCAGGCCGACGCCTGCCACGACCATGACCAGGCTGGCGATGCCGGTCATCATCATGTGGAACCCGCGGCGATCGGCGTTGGGCGCGGCGAAGGCGGAGAAGGTGTAGCCGACGAGCACGAAGCCCGAGACCACGTGGAGGATGGAGTAGACCAGCGGGTTCATGCCGCTAGCGTGTGCAACGCGCGCGCGGGACTCAACCGCGGGCGCCTCTCCGAAGCGCGGAATCCCAACTCTTCGAAGTCCTCCGTAGCGCGTCGAGCGCGAGCCCGGCGCTACCCTCAGCCCATCATGAAGCTCCCCATCCTCGCCGTTCTGGCCCTCCTCGCAGGCTGCAACTCGACCTCCTCGGTCGAGCCGACCGCCGGCGCCATCGGTTTCGACGGCCCCATGATCGCCACCTGGCGCGCCGGCAACACCGGGGGCAGCGGTCCGACCGCGACCTGGGAAGTGCGCGCCGACTCGCACGCGATCTCGGCCCCCAACGTGCTCTCGCTCACCAAGGAGAACCACGAGTCCGAGGACCGCTTCAACCTCTACTGGAGCGACTCGCCGCGCTTCGGCGACGGGCGCATCGCCGTGGCGGTGCGGGCCGACGACGGCTTCATCGACCAGGGTGGCGGCCCCATGTGGCGCGTGCAGGACGAGAACAACTACTACGTCTGCCGCATCAACCCGCTCGAGGCGAACTACCGCGTCTACGTCGTCAAGGACGGCGTGCGCAAGCAACTCGGCACCGCGCGCGTCGACATCGCCAAGGGGTTGTGGCACCGGCTCGAGGTCGAGCACGTCGGCGACAAGATCACTTGCTGGCTCGACGGCGAGAAGCAGCTCGAGGCCACCGACGGCTCGATCCGCTCGGCCGGCGGCGTGGGCCTCTGGACCAAGGCCGACGCGCTGACCAGCTTCGACGACTTCCTGGTCAAGTAGCCCGGTACACCGCGAGCAGCCCGTCGACGTCGTCGGACACCGAACGAACGGCGCGGCGCGGCTGCAACTCGCTCCAGATCCCCGGTTCGTCGAGGAAGCGGCGCAGCGCTCGCGACAGGTCGGCCGCGTCGCCGGGCTTGAACAGCGCCGCGTTGCCGAAGCGTTCGCTCAACTCCCGCATGCCGCCGTGGTCCGCCGTGACCAGCGGCATGCGCGCCATCACCGACTCGTGGATCGTGAGCGGGGCGTTCTCCCACCAGCGGCTGGGCACGACCACGACGTCGAGCTCGGCCAGGATCTGCGCGATGCGGCGATTGTCGAAGCGTCCGCGGAACTGAACGCCCGGGTGGCGGTTGAGCGCGCGCAGCTCGGCCTCGTACTTCGCCGCCGTGGGCCCGCTGGCCGCGCCGAAGATGTCGAGCGTCGCCGCGCCGACCGGCAGCGACTGGAAGGCCTCGATCAACAGGTCCGGGCCCTTGTTGGGGATCAACGTGCCGGTGAAGCCGAACCTCACCGGCCGCAGCGCCGGATCGCGCGGAGCCCGCGGCGCGAGCGCTCGAAACGGCGCGTCGTTCATGCCGTACTCGCTGAACACGATGCGCTCGCGCGGCACGCCCTGCTCGACGTAGCGCTCGGTCAGGAAGTTCGAAGGCGAGAGCAGCACGTCCGCGGCGAGCAGCGCGTCGAGCATGTGCGCGTTGCGGCGCGCGATCGGCGCGGTCCAGGTCTCGCTGGCGAGGTAGCGCACGAGGCTCGGCGCGAAGGCGAGCGCCTTCGACGCAGCGCTACGGCCGCGACTCTCGCGCACGGCGCCCTTGGGGTACTCGCCCAGCCAGCGCACGAAGTACGCCGCGCGCTTGCGGCCCACGCACAACGCGCAGCGCCAAGGCTCGACCTGCTCGCACAGGTGCAGCCGCGGCGTCATGCGCTGCCCGCGCGGGCAGTGCGCCCAGAAGTCGTGCAGCGTCATGACGAGACGCACGCCCGCGCGCTCGGCGACGCGCAGCACGCCCGCCGACACGCCGATCGTGTGCTGCACGTGCACGACGTCCGGTGCGAGGCGCGCGAGCAGCGCGGCGAAGACCTCGTCGACCTGCGGATCGGTGTAGGTCTTCTCGAGCCGATCGATGCCCAGGAAGTTCTGGTTCAGGCGGTGCACGCGCACGCCGTCGAGCTGCTCTTCGATCAGCGCGTGTTCGGGGTGGCCCGCCCGCTTGCCCGGGGCGAGCACGTGCACTTCGTGCCCGCGGCGCGCCTGCTCGGTCGCCACGCTCCACGTGTAGACCTCGGCCCCGGCCATCTGGTCCGGCGGATAGCCGTGGGACACCTGCAGGATGCGCATAGGGCGATGCTACGGAATCGACCGGGAGCGCCGGCGCGCGCGATTCGGCGGGCTGGGAGTTTTCATTTCTGGCTCGCGCCTCCCGCGCGCCTCCAGCGGACGGCGGCGAGCGCCGATCCAGGGCCATCACCGTGAGCTCCTCTGTGCTGCTTTGGACGGCGCCTTCCCGGCGGGCGCTCGCGGTCGGAGCGCTGTCGTCGGTGCTCGTTTCGATCGCGCACTCCAGGCCGCAGGTCGAGCTGACGCCCGACGCATCGCAGGACCAACTCGCCGAGCTCGACCTCAGCGAGCTGATGCAGCTCGAAGTCGAGGAGGTGGTCGGCGCGACACGTCACAGCCAGTTGCGCGAAGAGGCGCCCTCGGCGGTCACCGTCCTCACGGCGCGGCAGATTCGCGACCACGGCTATCGCACGCTGGCCGAGGCGCTGCGCAGCGTGCCGAGCCTGCACGTCACGTACGACCGCAACTACTCCTACCTCGGAGTGCGCGGCTTCTATGCGCCGGGCGACTACAACTCGCGCGTGCTGTTGCTCGTCGACGGCCACCGCTTGAACTACGGCGTGTACGGCGGGCTCAACCTGGGCTTCGAGTCGCCTGTGGACATCACCACGCTCGAGCGCATCGAGGTCATCCGCGGTCCGGGATCGAGCATCTACGGCAGCAACGCCTTCTTCGCCGTCATCAACCTCGTCACGCGCAAGGGCGGAGTCGAGCCGGGGGTGGCGCTCGATGCGGAAGTCGGCGAGTGGGGCACGTACCTGGGTCGCGCGCGCTGGAGCGCAGCGTTCGAGGACGGCAGCGAGCTGATCGTCTCGGCGCGCACTTACGCCAGCCAGGGCGCGACGATCTTCTACGACGAGTTCGCGAGCGGCCCGTGGGGCGGCCTCGCACGGCACAACGACTACGAGCGATCGCAGCAGGTCCAGGCGCGTTGGGACAAGGGTGAGTGGTCCCTCGCAGCGGGCGTCGCGTGGCGCGACAAGGGGCTGCCGACCGCCTCGTACGGAACGGTGTTCGAGACCGATCGCAACCGCACGATCGACGTGCAGGGCTACTTCGACCTCGGCTGGACTCGCACGCGCGACGACGGGAGCGCGACCCAGGCGAACCTGCGCTACGACGAGTACGACTACCGCGGCCGCTACATCTACGACGACACCGCCAATGGCGGACCTCCCGACCTGGTGTTCCGCGACCGCGCCGTCGGGCGGACGCTGAGCTTCGAAGCGCTGCACGCGATGGATGGAGCGTGGAACGATCGGCTGACGTACGGCGGCGAGGTGCGCTTCAACTTCGACGCCAATCAGCTCAACCAGGACAACGTCTACGGCGTCGCGTTGAACGACCAGCGCGACAACGTGAACGGCGGCGTCTTCGCGCAGGACGAGGTTGCGCTCGACGACTCGACCACGCTGCTGGCGGGACTGCGCTTCGACCACTACCAGTGGTTCGGAGGCCTGCTGACGCCGCGTCTCGCGCTTCAACGCCGCGTCGGTGAGCACGCGCGGCTCAAGCTGCTGTACGGCGAGGCGTATCGAGCGCCGTCGGAGTACGAGCTGTACTACTCGGACGGCGTGACGCAGACCGGCAACGAGGACCTCTCGCCCGAGCGCATCCGAACACTCGAGGCCATCGTCTCGGTCTCCTTCGAGACCAACCTCGAGGCCTCGCTCGGCGTGTTCCACAACGAGCTCGACGACATGATCGTGCTCGGACCGGCGGCGGGCGGCACGCAGGCCTTCGACAACGCCGACGCGAGTCAGGCGGACGGCGTCGAGCTGGAGCTGGTGCGGCGCTGGGAAGGCGGAACTCGCCTGAGGCTCTCGCACAGCTACCAGGACGTCGTCGACGAGCGCACTGGCGCGCGGTTGCCCAACGCGCCGCGTCAGCTCTCGCAGCTCGTGTGGGAGTCGCCCGTGTTCACGCCGCGCCTGCGCGCGGGCGTCGAGCTCATCCACGTGGGATCGCGACCGACGGTGACCGGCGGCGAAGCGTCGTCGTACGTGCTCACCAACCTGGTCGTGCGCGCGCCGGACCTGCTGCCCGGTCTCGAGCTCTATGCGCGCGCGATGAACCTGTTCGACGTGTCCTACGCGGACCCGGTGGGAGTCGACCTGGTCCAGGACACGCTCGAGCAGGACGGCTTGCGTGTGACGATCGGCGCGCGACTCTCGCGCTGAAGACCAGCGCTGAGCGCCGCGCGCCGTCGAGCACGCATCAGTCAGTTCCACGCGCGAGCGCCGAGGCGGCTGGCGCGCGTGGAGCTCAGGGAACTCAGAGAACTCAGGGCGCGGTGCGAACCTCGTAGGGGATCCGGTCGTCCGGCGTGTACACGCCGTTGTTGACGCGGCCCAACTCGACGACGACGCGCACCAAAGGAAGTGCTTGCGGCGGCGTGGGCGTGGGCATCGTGAACACGAGCTCCACGGAGTCGGGGCTGCAGCACAACAGCGTCGAATCCCACTCGCCGTGGCAATCGCTGTTCGGCGGGATGTCGCAGTTCGCCAGCGCGCAGTTCGGATTCGACCCGTCGATGCGGAACAGTCGCTCGTCGGCGGGGGTCGAGCTGCCGTTGACGAAGAGCCGGCCGTAGAGCTCGCCCGCAGGCGCCGTCACGCCGATGTTGCGATTGACCACGGCGAACGTCACAGGCTGGCCGGCCTGGGCCGTTCGTCCGTTCATCGAGATCGGCGACGACACACCGCTCTCGTCGAACATCGCGACCGGGCGCTGGATGGGCGCGCCGACCCCGTTCACGACATGGGCAAGCTGAAACGCCATGTCGGCGGTGAACAGACCGTCGAGCGGCGCGACGCTGTTCGCGGCCAGTTGGGCGCTGCTGCAGTCGCCGCCGGCGCTGGTCAACTGACCGGTCACGGCGAAGGAGTCGACGCTGAGGTAGGTCGGCAGGTCGTCGTCGGCGAAGACCGTCGCCTGGGTCACGCTCTCGGTGTCCAACGTGCTCCGCGTCGCGAGCATCCGCCAGCCGTCCCAGTCGTCGTTGGACTGAGGTCCGCAGGCCGGATCGTCCGAGCACGGCGAGCCAGCGAGAGCCGAACGCGGGGAGCAGAGCACGATGTAGTACGTCTCACCGCCGACGAACGTGATCGGAGCACCGGCGCCGTCGTCGATGTAGGCCCCGCACCAGTGCGCGCGCGCGCGGTACGTGCCGCCGCACTCGCTGCCCGTGCTGTCGTTGCCGGAGAGCAGCGGCGCGCAGCCGAGCTTCGTGTAGGAGCCGCCGTTGTCGTGGTAGATCTGCACGAGCAGGTCGCCGCACGGCTGAGGCTCGCTGCCGTGGTTCACGGGATCGCCGGCAGCTCCCGTGAAGATGGAGATGAAGTTGGCGCTGAACTCGACGCCGTCGGGAACGATGAGCGCCTGTCCGAAGACCGTCTGTCCCGCCACCGTGCGTTCCAGGTGCTGGTTGTAGGGCTGGCCGATCAGGCCGGGGTCGACGCCGATCGCCTCCTCGTGGGAGTGCTCGACCGCGAAGATCGGAGCGTGAGCGCGATTGCCGCCCTGCCAGATCAGGAAGCCGTTGCCGTCGTCGACGTCGCGCATCACCGCCTGCGCCGCGCTGTACGGGCTCTCGATCGAGTTGTCGTGCTTGTAGGCGTCGTACGGTTCGAAAGGCGCCGGGAAACGGCCCCGCGTGGTCCAAACCACGACGTAGTTGTCGTCGTCGAACGAGTCATCGGTCGGCTCGAGCACGATGTGATAGACCGCGTTGCGCAAGAGCTGCGCGCGCGCGTTGAGGGGAACTCTGAACCACTGCGCCGCGAGGTTGGGAAGGGCCATGCTCCCGCGGCCCAGAATCGACCCGCTGGGCGCGCCGTCGTCGTCGGTCTGCAGCGACACGCTGACCGCGCCGGGATTCCCAACGCGTTGGCAGTACAGCCACACGGCGTCGGCGTCGCGGTCTTCGTCGAAGCGCGACGAGACGGCGAAGCGCAGGCTCGCCGCGTGGTCGACGTTGGCGAGTCGCAAGCCGCCGTTGGCTTGGTTGTTCAGATCTGCGACCAACGGAGTCCCGTCGTTGCGGATGCCTTGAACGGCGAAGCGGTTGTAGGCGTGGAAATCCGGGCCAGGTCCCTGCGCTGACTGAGTGGGGGCGGCGCTCGTTGGACCGGAAGCTCCAAGTGAGGCCGCGACGAGGAACATCATCGACTTGAGTGAGATCATCAGGCTGCTGTTCATGTCGAACTCCGTTTGAGGTTGCGCCGGTGCGAAGGCGCCGCTGTGCGACGCGTCAACGCGACGGCGGGGAGCGAATCGAACGCACCAGGGGATTCCGAGTCCGCGAAGAAGCGCATCGCGCCCAGCGATCGCTGTTGCGGATTGGATTCGCCGTTGCGAGTCCGCTCGGTGCGTCGACGCTCCCGTTTTCGCGACGCGAAGCTCATGACGCGGCGCGTCGTCGCGCCTCGCTCCGCCCGCTGACCGACACGGCGCCCGCACGAGCCGACGCTTCGCTGGAAACGCCGATTCCACCCCGCCCTCCGGCGCACCCGCGGATCGGGACACTAGACTCGGCTTCGATCCCGCAGCGATCGACAGCGCGCTCAGCACGTGTCCATGGACCCCAGTTCTCAAGCTGCGCCGTCTGATCGAGGTGTCGGCGAGCACGCTCCGGCCGACGCGCGTCGGCGGATCGGCGTCGCGCTCGCGGCGGTCACCGCGGCGGCCTTCGCCCTGCGCTTCGCGGCGCTTGACCGCCTGCTGCCGGTTCACCCCGAGCCGGACGCGAGCATGGTGTGGGTGCTGCGCTCGATGGCGGGTGAGACCGTCGAGAACCTCGGTCTTCATCAGGACGTGTACCCGAGTCTGCTCCCCCGGCTCGCGTCGCTCTCGCTGCTGTGGGCCCCTCTCGAGCCCGCGCCACCCGACGCGTCGCTCGCCGAGCATCTCGCGGCCGCCTCGGCGCCGTTCGTCAAGCTCCGCGCGCTCGGCGCCGCGCTCGCGGCCTTGGCCGCTCCGTTGACGTTTGCGCTGGCTCGCAGCTTCCTCGGCGCGCGAGCCGCGCTTCTCGCCGCGCTCTTGCTCGCGACGAGTCTGCTCCACGTGGCGCAGTCGTCGGTCGCCAAGCCGCACGCCGCGGCCGCAACCTTCATCGCGCTCACGCTGGTGCTCGCGCTGCGCCAGTTGCGCACTCCGACGCTCGGCGCCGTTGCTCTCACCACCTTGGGCGCGCTCCTCGCGACGAGCACGCTTCAAACGGGCCTGTTCGTCTTGCCGGCGATGGCGGTCTCCGCCCTGCTTCTACGCGACGTCCCGCGTCGTGTTCGGCTCGCCGCGTTGGCTGCGCCGGTGATTGTCGCGACGGTGGGGCCCGGTTCCCTCCTGTCGCGCCTGAGCTTCGACTCGGAGGGCGTGACCATGGGGACCGGTCACGTGATCGAGTTCGCGGCGCTCAACGGCGAGGGCCTCGTCGCGTGGCTGCGGATGCTGTGGGAGAACGATCCGGCGCTGTCGTTGCTCGCGTTCCTGGGCGGCCTCTTCGCGCTCGCCGCGACCGCACGCGGTTGGCGCGATCCAGCGCGGCGCGGCGCGGCGCTCGTCGTGCTGAGCTTCGCTGCTCCGTACTTGCTGCTGCTCGCGCTCGACCAGCGCGTGAACGACCGCTATCTGCTTCCGCTGTATCCCGTCGCGGCCGTGCTCGCGGCCGCAGGTGTCGCTGGAGTGGCGGCGAAGCTGACTTCGGGCGCAGGACGCGCTGCGTGGTCGACGGTGGCGACGGTGGCGTGCGCGCTGCCCGCGGTGTGCTTCACGTGGATCGGTTGCCGCGCCGACACCTTCGAGCAACTGGCGAGCTGGCTGCAGGCGCAACCCGCCGACACCGAGCGTCGACTGAACCTGACTCCTTCGGTGGTCCCGCCGCTCTTCCCGACTCAGAAGTCGGTGCGGCGTCAGAGCGAGACCTCCTCCGGCGCCTCGCAACCCTGGATTCGCTATCTCTCACGGCTCGAGCGCACGACGGAGTTCGACGCGGCGTGGGAGATGCGCGCGCTGCCGCTGAACCTGTTCGGACGAGCAGTCTCAGCCGAGGACATCGTCGAGCACTTCACGCTCCGACCGCCGGGGTTCATCGTCATCGAGAACAGCGCGCGCACTTCGGTGTGGCCTGGCGCGGAGCAGTTCCTCGCGACCGTGCGCGCGAACAGCGATCGGCTCGCCACCTTCTCCGCGGAGGACGGTCGGTACTCGGGCGCGCTCCCGATCGACTACCAGGGCGCCCCCGATCTCGCGCTGCGAGCGGTTTGCGCCAACTGTTTGGGGCCCGACCTCGAGGTGTACCGTTGGCGTTCCAGCTCCGAACGTTGAGCGATTCGATGCGGGGCGTGCCCGAGCGCTCGGCAGTGCTTCGAGGAATCCCGTGACGACACGAGACAAGCGAGTTGACGAGTACATCAAGAAGGCCGCGCCGTTCGCGCGTCCGATCCTGATCGAGCTGCGCGCGCGCGTGCATGCCGCCTGCCCCGACGTGGTCGAAGGCATGAAGTGGAGCATGCCGTTCTTCGACTACCGCGGACCGCTGGCGCACCTGGCGGCCTTCAAGGGGCACTGCGCATTCGGCTTCTGGAAGCACGAGCTCGTGATCGGCGACGACCCCAAGGCGAAGGGGGCGATGGGCAGCTACGGCCGCATCACGTCGCTCGCGGACCTTCCGGCGAAGGCCGAGTTTGCGCGCCATGTGAAGGCGGCCATGAAGCTCAACGAGCAGGGCGTGAAGGTCGCCAAGCCGAAGACGACGGCCAAGGCCGCAGTTGAACTGCATCCGCAGTTCGCGGCGGCGCTCGCGAAGAACAAGCTCGCCAAGGCCGGGCTCGCCGGGCTGGCGCCGGGGCAACAGCGCGACTACCTGGAGTGGATTGCGGACGCCAAGCAGGACGCGACGCGTGAGCGCCGCATCGAGCAGGCGCTCGAGTGGCTGGCCGAGGGCAAGCCGCGCAACTGGAAGTACATCAAGCGCTGAACGCCGGGGAGCCGACGGCGTGGGCGCGCTTGCGCACATGTCATCGCCTCGGCGCGTCGAGGACGAGTCCTGCGCGAGCGCGCGACTCAGCGCTCGCGCACGGGACCCGCGCGCAGCTCGTGCTCGACGCTCGCTCCTTCGCGCAACTCGAGCCAGGCCCCTGCAGCCGGTTCGCGCTCCGGGTGCAGCACGTACAGCCGCAGCGCGCGATCGGTGGGCGTGTGGGCGCGTGAAAAGCGTCCCTGCGCGTCGGTCGCCGCGCCGCGGTAGTAGAGATGGCCTCGCCCGCCGGTCGAGCGCAGCTCGCGATCGGCGGCGTCCAGTTGCGCGTGCGACAACGCTCCGTCGCCGAGCAGGTGCACGTGTGCGTTGGCGAGTGGCGTTCCGTCCACGTCGCGCACGACACCGCTCACCGTCGCGCCGCGGGTGAGCCCGACCGCAAAGCCGGAAGCGATCTCGCGCTCGCGAAGCTCGATCGGGCCGATCAGCGCGGGCGCGTAGCCTTCCGCGAACACTCGCACGAGGTAGCGTCCCGGCTCGAGTCCGTCGTAGATGAAGGCGTTGGCCGGCGGCGCAGGTGGGAGGTCCTCGCCCGCGCCGAAACCCATCGCGGTCTGTGCGATCACCGGCTGCATCGCCAGCGGCGCCCAGTCGCCGTCGACGAGCGCGGGCGAGTCACTCGCCACGGGATGGAGCCAGGTCGTTCCGATCTCGTTCTCCAAGCTCGCGCCGCTCGCCGCGTCGAACAGCGCGCCGTGGATCTCGGCGTCGTGCTGCCCGCGGCCCGTGACGTCGTCCTTGCGCTTGAGGCGCAGCTCGAGTTCGTCGCCGCCGGGTGTGACGGCGAGCTTGAACGCGGACCAGCGCGAGTGTCGGAAGCGCAGCTCGTGCGGAGTCGGGCTCAACGCGCGGATCACGAAGCGGCCCGGCGCCGGAAACTCCGCGTAGAACCAGGTCTCGAAGCCTTCGGCCGCGGCGCAGAGGGTGTTGAGGTCGGCGCCGAGCCGCTCGCGCGTGATCGGAGCGCCGCGGTCGTCGACGATCGAGCCGATGAGCTCGACGCCGCGCTCCAGCACGATCTCGCGTCGAACTCGCCCCGCCTGTTCGCACTCGAAGCGCTCGCGCAGCGGCGCGAATCCGAGCTCTCGTGCGTCGATCGCGAGCACCTTCGGGCCGAGCTCGTTTCCCGCCAGCTCGACGAGTCCGCCGCGTGCGCTGCGGCTCGCCGCGTGCTGCTGGAACACGAAGTGACCCGCCGTTTCCCGCACCGCCACGTGCGCGCGGACGAGCGCGCCGTCGATCGGCGCGCCTTGCGCATCGCGCAACGTGAGCTCGAGCTGCCACTCGCCCGGCCGCGGCGCGAGCTCGCTCGGAACTACGATCCGCGGCGCGAGAGCGGTCTCGCCCGCGCGCACGCGCAGCGCCTCGACCTCGCTGCGGGACTGCGCGGTTTGAGTCGACAGGCGGTAGTCCTGTCCGCTCCCGAGGAGCACGGGCACGCTGAGCGCGAACGTCCCGTCGCGAGCCGTGTGAGTCTCCGCGCTCTGCGCGGCGAACTTGCCGTCGCGCTCGACGCTCACCGCGCGCACTAGCACCCCCTCGAGCGGCAGCGCGAACTCGTCGACCACGCGCCCTTCGATGCGGCCGGGCTCGAGCGCCGCAGGTTCACCGCGATCGTTGCGCGTGGAGCTCTCGCGCGAGTTCGCCGCGACCGCACGACGATCGACGCTCTCGAGCTCCTCGTCCGCGACGTTCGACGCCGTGTCGTCGAGCGGCGCGGTTGCGACGGCGTCGCCGGGCGTCAGAGACGCTTGGCCCGCGTCCCGGCGCGCCACGTACCAGGCGGAGAGTCCCGTGAGCACCGCCACGGCGAGCACTCCGGCGCCGACGGCGACCGAACTCGACGACGCGCCCGCGAGCGCGAGCAGCTCGCTCTCGAGTCCAGCCGGCGCGCGGCCGACGGCGCGATCCTTCCCGAGCCACCCTTCGACATCCACGCACAGTGCGCCGAGCCCCGCGCGCTTCAGCTTGTCGCGCAGCTTCTCGAGCCCGCGTTGCACGCGCTGATGAGCGCTCGGAGCGCTGATGGACAGCACGTCGCTCATCTCGTCGAACGTGAGCTCCTCCTGGAAGCGCAGCACCAGCGCTGCTCGCAAGTCGTCGGGCAACTCCAGCAGCGCGCGCCTCAACGCCGCAAGCGTGTCGGCGGACTCGGTGGATCGATCCTCGAAACTTTCGGGTCGTCGCATGGCGTGTTGCTCCTCACGCCGGCGGCGGCTGGAGCTGGCGCGCAACGCCATCAACGCTTCGCGCGCGGCGGCGCAGCGCAACCAGCGCTGCACGTCGACCGCCTGAGCGACGTCGAGCTTGCCCTCGAGCACGCGCACGAAGACCTGTTGCGTCACGTCGAGCGCCAGTGCGTCGTCGCGTGTCACGCGCAGCGCCGCCGCGTGAACGGCGGCGTGGTGCTCGCGCACGAGTCGTTCGAACAGCTCGCTCGGCGCTCGATTCGGGCGTTGAGAGCTCATCGGATGTTGCGCGCCGAGCGCTTCCATCGCGCACGGCGCTGCCTGGATGCGCCCGTGGCCGCGATCTTAGGCGTGAAGCTGCAGAAACGCGCTGCTAGCATCTTCCGACCCATTTTCCGCGGGAACGCGGCCGGACGGATATGCCCACGCTCTTCACACCCCTCGAAACACGCCCTGGCGAGACGCGCGTCGCGGCCAGCCCGGAGACGGTCAAGGCGCTCGTCAAGCTCGGGCTGACGGTCGAGATCGAGCCCGGCGCCGGCCAGCGCGCAGGCTTCACGGACGCGATGTACACCGCCGTCGGGGCCAAGCTCGGCGCGGCGTCGTCGTGGGGGAGCGCCGACATCGTGGCGAAGATCGGCGCGCCCACCGAAGCGGAGGCGGCGCGGCTCTCGAGCAACTCGATCCTGATCTCGTTCATCTCGCCCAGCACGAATCGACCCGTGGTCGAAGCGCTGTGCGCGCGCGGAGCGTCGACGCTGGCGATGGAGCTGATCCCGCGCATCACGCGCGCGCAGGCCATGGATGCGCTGTCTTCGCAGGCCACGATCGCCGGCTACAAGGCCGTGCTGCTGGGCGCGACGCACATGACCAAGTTGTGCCCGCTGCTGATGACGGCGGCCGGCACCGTGCCGCCAGCCAAGTGCGTGGTGTTCGGTGCGGGCGTCGCGGGCCTGCAGGCGATCGCGACGGCCAAGCGCCTGGGCTGCACGGTGGAAGCCACCGACGTGCGCATGGCCGCGCGCGAGCAGGTCCTCTCGCTCGGCGCGAAGTTCATCGACGTCCCCGGAATGGGCGACATGGAGGACAAGGGCGGCTATGCGAAGGAGCAGACGCCCGAGTTCCTCGAGAAGCAGCGCATCGAAGTGGCCAAGCGCGTCGCCGAGGCCGATCTCGTGATCACCACGGCGCAGATTCCCGGACGGCTCGCGCCGCGCCTGGTGAGTCGCGCGATGGTCGAGTCGATGCGGCCGGGCGCGGTGATCGTCGACCTGGCGGTCGAGAGCGGCGGCAACTGCGAGCTCTCCAAGCTCGGCGAAGTGGTCGATCACAACGGCGTGCGCATCGTCGGCATTCCCAACCTGCCCGCGACTGCGCCGCAGCACGCGTCCGAGCTGTACGCCAAGAACGTGCTCAACCTCGTCAAGTTGTTCGTCGGCAAGGACGGGTCGCTCAACCGCGACTTCAAGGACGAGGTGCTCGCCGGCTGCCTGCTCACGCACGGCGGCCAGCTCACCCACAAAGTCACCGCGGACGCTTACGCCGCCGCTGCAGGAGCCAAGTCGTGATCGCCGCCATCGTCAGCGAGGGCTCGTCGAGCCTGCCGTTCCTCATCGTCGGAGTGTGGGTGCTCCTGCTCTCCGTGTTCGTCGGCTTCATCGTGATCCAGAAGGTGCCGCCCACGCTGCACACGCCGCTGATGAGCGGCTCGAACGCGATCAGCGGCATCACCATCGTGGGCTCGCTGTACTGCGTCAGCGTCGAGTACCCGACCGCCAGCGTCGTGCTCGGCTGCATCGCGATCGCGATGGCCATGGTCAACGTGGTCGGCGGCTTCGCGGTCACGAGCCGCATGCTGCAGATGTTCAAGGCCAAAGAGTCGCCGAAGAGCGGAGCGAGCAAGTAGCCATGTTCGGCGTGATCTCGATCCAGTACGTGGCCGAGTTCGGCTACATGGCGGCCTCGGCGCTGTTCGTGCTCGGGCTGATCAAGCTCGGCAAGGTGAAGTCGGCTCGCCAGGGCATGAGCTGGGCGGCCTTCGGCATGGCGATCTCGATCGCCGCCACGGTCGCGCTCTTGTTCGCGGACGATCACTGGAGCACCAACTCGGTGATCTTCGCCGTCGCGAGCGCGGCGGCCGGATCGGCGCTCGGCTATTGGATGGCCGTGAAGGTGCCGATGACCTCGATGCCCGAGTTCGTGGCCTTCTTCAACGGCCTGGGCGGACTGGCTTCGACCTTCGTGGCGTCGGCGGAGATCCCGCGCGCCGCGCACTTGCAGCTCTCGCTGTCGGACCTGGGCGACAAGGACCACCCGGGCGAGGGCGCGATGTTCGCGATCGCCGCGGCGCTCGCGATCGTGATCGGCGCGGTGACGTTCTCGGGTTCGATGATCGCCTACGCCAAGCTCGCCGGGAAGGTGAACAAGAACCGCGCGGGGCCGCTCGGCTCGCAGGCGCTGAACGCGTTGCTCGTCGTCGCCGCCATCGCGCTCGGCGTGTGGGGCGGATTCATGGCCTCCGACCCGATGCACGTCTACATCGCCGGCGGAGCCTTGATCGCGGTGGCGTTGGTGCTCGGCGTCGGCTTGACGATGCCGATCGGCGGCGCGGACATGCCGGTCGCGATCGCGCTGTTGAACTCGTACTCGGGCATCGCGGCGATGACCACCGGCTTCGTGCTGCAGAACAACCTGCTGATCGTGGCCGGATCGCTGGTCGGCGCGTCGGGGATCATCCTCACGCAGATCATGTGCAAGGCCATGAACCGCTCGCTGTCGAACGTGTTGCTCGGCGGTCTGCAGGACGCTGGCGACGGCGGCGGCGCGAAGAAGGACGAGGGCTACACCAAGGTCAAGACCACGAGCTCCGACGAACTCGCGCAGGTGCTCGACAGCGCCACGAGCGTGATCTTCGTCCCGGGCTACGGCCTCGCGGTCGCGCAAGCGCAGCACAAGGTGCGCGAGCTGGCGACGCTGCTCGAGAAGAAGGGCTGTCAGGTGCGCTACGCGATCCACCCCGTGGCGGGCCGCATGCCGGGGCACATGAACATCCTGCTGGCCGAGGCCGACGTGCCGTACGAGCAGCTCTACGAGCTCGACAAGATCAACGACGACTTCAAGAACACCGACGTGGTGGTCGTGCTCGGCGCGAACGACGTGTGCAACCCCGCCGCGACGCAGGACCCCAAGTCGCCGATCGCCGGCATGCCGGTGCTCGAGGTGTGGAACGCGCGGACGGTCGTGATCGTCAAGCGCTCGCTCGCGTCGGGCTACGCGGGCATCCGCAACGAGCTGTTCCAGATGGACAACTCGCTGATGCTGCTCGCGGACGCCAAGAAGGCGCTCGAGGACACGATCACCGAGCTCAAGGCGCTGTAGCGCGCCGCCCGCTTCAGTTCTCGGGCAGGCTCGCCGCGAGCGTCTCGATCCGTTTCCCGACGCTCTCGAGGATCTCGAACTGGCGCCGCTCGTCGGCGCCCAGCCGCCCTTCCGCGTCCGCCTGCTCCAACGCGCGTCGCGCCGCCGCCAGGTCATCGCGCGCCGCCGCCAAGTGTGCGCGTCGTTCGTTCGTCGCGCACGACTCGTCGGCCGTCGCGGCGAGTTCGACCTCCGCGCGGTTGGAGTACGCGAGCGACATGCCGTACAGCCACTCCGCCCCGCTGTCGGGGTCGTTCTCGAGCTCGAGCGCCGGCGCCAACCCGCCCCGCGCCAGCTCGAGCGCCGGACGCCACTCGCCCATCTCCGCGATCAAAGCCGCGAGCTCGGTCGCCAGCACGGCGCGCGTGAGGCCCAGGGCCCGCTCCTCCGGACGGCGCGCCATGCGCTCGTCGAGGCACTCCAGCGCTCGCTCCAGCGCGCGGCGCGCGAGTTCGAGCTTGCCCTGTTGCCGAGCGCTCGCCCCGACCGCGTAGGCGAAGTTCAACACGCCATCGCGACCGGAGAGGTCCTGGGGCTCGAGCCGCACCGCCTCTTCCTTGGCGTTCCACGCCAGTTCGAGGTGCTCGAGCGACTCGCTCGCGCGCCCGGCGGAGTCGAGCACTCCGCCCAACTGGTAGTGGATGACGAGCAGCGCCCCCGCGTACGTGCGATTGGGCGGGTCATCTCGCTGCAGCGCCTCGCACAACTCGATCGCGCGCAACAGGTCCGCTTCCGCCGCCGCGAAGTCGCCCAGCTCGGAAGCGGCGACGCCGCGCTGGTTGAGCGCCGTGGCGAGTCCGTAGCGGAAGTTCGACGACTGCGGGTAGGCCTGCACCGCGAGTTCGAGCAGCGCGAGCGACTCGGCCGCGATGCGTTGTTCGTCGGCGCGCGCGAGGGTGTTGCGCGCGAGCAGGCTTTGGCGGTCGAGGGCGCTGGCCTCGCGCACGAGCAACCCTTCGTGCCGTTCGTTCCCCGGCGCCGAGCGCGCGGTCCGAGCGATCTGGAGCGCGCGATCGAGCGCCTCGCGCGCCTGTTCGTTGCGGCGCGCGCGCACGTGCAGATTGCCGAGCAGGTCCCACAGCGCCGAAGCCGGACAAGCCAACTCCGAGTCGAGCGGAGCGGCGTCGAGCCAGGGCTCGAACTCCGCGATGGCGAGCTCGACCACGCTCTGCGCTTCGTCGTACTTGCCCGCGTTCGCGCGACCGGGCTCGCCCAGCGCGCTGGCGAGCTCGCGGCGGCTCCAGGCGAGTTCGACGGCGATCGCGCGGCTCTCCGGCGCCTGCGCGCGCAACTGCGCGAGCTGTCCGGACGTGTCGCGCAGCAGCGCTTCGCGCTCCGACACGACGCCGGCGAGGTTCGCGAGTCGGCTGCCGAGTCGATTGGAGAAGCTGCTCGAGAGACGCACCACGCTCGCCAGCCGTTCGTCGGCGACACGGCGCGCTTCGAGCGCCTCGCGGTACTGCGTCCAGGCCACGCTTGCGCCCACCAGCAACGCAGCGGCGATGGCCGTGGCCGCGGTGACGAGCAAGCGATGCCGGCGGACGAACTTGGCGGCGCGGTAACTCCACGTGTCGGGCCGCGCGAGCACGGGCTCGCCGCGCAACAGGCGTCGCAGGTCCTCTGCGAGAGCGAGCGCGCTGGGGTAGCGGCGCGCGGGCTCGATCTGCAGCGCCTTGAGCACGATCGTGTCGAGCTCCGCGGCGAATCTCAGCTCCCGCGCGGTGCGGCTGGGGGCCGGCGCCTCGGTGTCCGGAGTGCGCGCGGCGTCGAACGGCCGCTGGCCGGCGAGCAGCTCGAACAGCACGACGCCCAGCGAGAACACGTCGCCGCGCGTCGAGACGCGCTCGCCGCGGAGTTGTTCGGGACTGGCGTACTGCGGCGTGAGGAAGCGCTGATCGGGCGCCGTCAGCGTCGCGACGCCGTGCCCCGGCTCGCCGGCCAGGAGCTTGGCGATGCCGAAGTCGAGCAGCTTGGGCTGACCGGCGGACGTGACCAGGATGTTCGAGGGCTTGAGGTCGCGGTGCACGACCAGGTGCTCGTGCGCGTACTCGACGGCTTCGCACACGCCGCAGAACAGCTCGAGCTTGTCGCCCAGCGCGAGTCCGGCGCAGGCGGCGTCGAGCGGCTGACCCTCGACGTACTCCATCACCATGTACGGCTGTCCGTCGTCGGTCGAGCCGCCGTCGAACAGGCGCGCGATGCCCGGATGCTCGAGCGAAGCGAGCAACGCGCGCTCGCGCTCGAAGCGCTGAACGAGCTCGTCGCTGTCCATGCCGCGCTTGAGCAGCTTGATCGCCGCGCGCTGCGCGAATCCGTCGACGCGTCGCGCGAGCCAAACCACGCTCATGCCGCCGCGGCCGAGCTCGCGCTCGAGCTGCCACGCGCCGATGCGCCGGCCCGCCCGATTGGGCCCGACCAGTTCGCGCTCCACGCGCTCGTGGTCGGGCAGGTCGAAGCCGCTCGGCGCGGCGTCGGCGCCGAGCAACTCGCGCAATTCGGCGAGCAGCGCCGCATCGCCCGCGCACGCCCGCACCAGCCAGGCGTCGCGCTCGGAGGGCTCGACCTCCAGCGCTCTCTCGAGCAACGCGCGCACTTCAGCCCACTGCTCACCCTGCACGTTCGCCGCCTGCTCGACTTCCCGTGCAGCCTACACCGTTTCGCGAGGTCCGGACTTGCGCCGGGCCGACGCGCGCGTGCATCGCTCGCGCCCGTCGGCCGAGCGCGGCCCGACGTGGTAGTTTTTGACGCAGGTCCCGAGAGCGCCAGGTCGAGCCCAGCGCCGCGGGACGCTTCCTCCGCCGCTCCCTCAACGCCCGCCGCACCTCGTGAGCCCGCGCCCGACGCTCAGCCTGCTCCGCCCCGTGGGCGAGCAGTACGAGTGGCGCCCGGTGGCCGCCGGCGGGGCCGTCATCGGCCGCAAGGAAGGCTGCGACATCGTGCTGGCCAGCGTCGACGTGTCGCGCCAACACGCCGAAGTGCGCTACGAGGGCGAGCGCTGGATCGTGCGCGACCTGGGCAGTTCGAACGGCACGTTCGTGGGCGACAAGCGCATCGGCGAACACGAGCTGCGCTCGGGCGACCGCATCCGCATCGGCGGCTTCGAGCTCGAGTGCCACCTCGCTGCGTCGGAGGCCGTCGCCGTCGTCGAGTCCAACGAGGCGACGGCCGGCGAGCGCATGGACATGCGCAACTTCGACGCGCTCGTCTCGCAGGTGCTCGAGACGCCCGAGCGCGCGCGTCCGCGCGACGAGTTGAGCGGCCCCGCTCGACCGGTGCCGGCCGCCAAGCCCGACACGACGCCGGGCGCGCGGCGCGTGGTGCAACTGCTCCACGACGCGGCGCAAGCGCTCATGGCGCAGGACGATCTCGACACGACGCTCGAGCGCGTGGTCGCGCTGGTGTTCGAGCACCTGCCGGCCGAACGCTGCTTCGTGCTGCTCAAGGACGAAGGCAGCGAGCAACTCACGCCGCGAATCGAGCGCGCAGCGCCGGGCGCCCGCATCGGCGAGCTGCGCCTGAGCCGCAAGATCGTCGAGGCGGCGCTCCGCTCGCAACAGTCGATGCTCGTGCGCGACACGTCGACGGATCAGCGCTTCGCGGCGGCCGAGAGCATCGTCTCGCTCGGCATCTGCTCGGCCATGTGCGCGCCGCTCACGCACCTGGGTCGCGTCGGCGGGTTGATCTACGTCGACCGCTCGAGCGCGCAGGAGGAGTTCACGCACGACGACCTGGGCGCGCTCTCGATCCTGGCCGCGATCTCGGCTTCGGCAGTCGAACGCGCGCGCATGCGCGAGCACCTGCAGCGCGAGCGGCGCGTGCGCGAACGGCTGGCGCGCTACCACGCGCCGAGCGTGATCGAGCGCATCGTCTCGTCGACCGAGCGCGATGAAGGCGCGATGGAGGCCGAGGAGCGCGACGTGTCGGTCGTGTTCGCGGATCTCTCCGGCTTCACCACGCTGGC
This sequence comes from uncultured Planctomycetia bacterium, assembly GCA_938003765.1. GTDB lineage: Bacteria > Planctomycetota > UBA1135 > UBA1135 > WYBT01. The sequence continues at coordinate 6,659 of CALKYE010000098.1, read as the reverse complement.
CGAGGAACTGGGCGCGCGCGAGGTCACCGCCACGCTCAACCACGTGTTCGGCGCGCTGACCGAAGAGGTCTTCCGCGAGGCCGGCACGCTCGACAAGTTCATCGGCGACGCGCTGATGGCGTTCTTCGGCGCGCCGTTGCAGCAGCCCGACCACGCGCTGCGAGCGGTGCGCGCGGCGCACGCGATGTTGCGTCGCCTCGAGGAGCTCAACGCGCGCCGCGCCGGTCAGCGTCGACTGGGGCTGCGCATCGGCATCAACTCGGGTCCGGTGATCGTCGGCGACGTCGGCGCGCTCGAGCGACGCGACTACACCGTGATCGGCGACACCGTGAACGTCGCCAGCCGCCTCGAGTCCTCGGTGGCGCGCGAAGGCCAGATCGTGATCGGCCCGGCGACCTACGAGGCGGTCAAGGCCTGGTTCGCGTGCGAACCGCTGGCGCCCGTGCTGCTCAAGGGCCGCAGCGTTCCGATGCAGGCCTACCTCGTGCGCGGTCCCGTGCGGCGCTGAGTTGCGCTGAGTCGCACTGCGTTGCGCTGACGCTCAGGCCTGCGGCGGTCCGTCGACGAGCAGCCAGCTCGCGAGGCCCAGCAGCGCGCCCATGCTCACGACGTCGGTGGCGGTCGTCAGGAAGATCGAGGACGCCGTCGCTGGATCGGCGCCGAAGCGCCGCAGGGTCAGCGGAGTGATGACGCCGGCCACGCCGCTGGCGACGCAGCTCAAGGTCATCGCGGCGAGCACGATCAACGACAACTGCAGCGCGTCGCCGGAGCCCTGCGCGCTGGCGTAGGCGTACATCCCGATCGCGCCGGTGATCCCGACCAACACGCCGTTGAACAGGCCCAGCGCAGCTTCCTTGACGAGCATCCGCCGCTCGTCGCCGTGCTTCACGTCGCCGAGCGTCATGCCGCGCAACGTCACCGCGAGCGCCTGGCTGCCGGTGTTGCCCGACTGACCCGCGAGCACGGGCAGGAACGCGGCGAGCACGACCACGCGGTCGATCGTGTCCTCGAACAACGCGACCACCGCCGCGGCGAGGAAGGCCGTGAGGATGTTGAGCTGCAGCCACGGATGGCGGAAGCGCAGGCTGCGCCACAGCGGCGTCGAGAGCCGCTCCTCCTTCTCGACACCGACCATCGATCCAGCCTGCGCGCTGAGTTCGATGGCCTGCGCTTCGAACAGCGTGGGACCGCGCACGAGCCCGACGAGCTTCCCTGCGCCGTCGCACACCGGGTAGACGGGGAAGTGGCGGTTGAGCGCGCGGCGCATCGCGTCGATCAGGCTCTCGTCGGCGCGCAGGAAGAACGGTTCGCGCAGCATCACCTGCTCGAGGCGCGCAGTGGGCGGCGAGAACAGCAGGTCGCGCATCGTGACCACGCCGAGCAACGCGCCCGAGCGGTCCACGACGAACACGTAGGTGATGAAGGCGCGCTTGACGAGCTCGCGCAGTTCGTCGGTGGCTTGCGCGACGGTGTGCTCGGGCGAGAACACGCCGATCGGCAGCTCCATGAGCGAGCCGATCGCGTCCTCGGCGTAGCCCTCGGGGCTGGCCCACTGGCGTCGACGCTCGGGCGTCGCAGCGGCCAGGAGCCTCTGGCGTCGCGCCGCGGAGAGTCCCTCGAGCACGTCGCGCGCGAGCGTGGGAACCACTTGCTGCAGCGCTTCGAGCGCGACGTCCTCGGCCGCGGCCTCGAGCGCCTCGAGGGCCTTGCGGCGATCACTGTCGCCGAGCTGCGTCACGAGGGCCTGGACGCGCGCTCGCTGCTGCGCGGAGACGTCGGTGGCGCTGGCGGTCGGCGCAGGGTCGCGTTGGGAATCCATGGCGGGGCCTGACGGAACTGGGGGGCCGGTCGAGTGAGTGGGACCATCGCACAGCCCCGCGCACGCATCCGAGCGAGAGAGAATAGACGTCTGGGGCGCTCGCGGGGACGCGCGCTCGCACGCCGCGGCGCTTCTCGCGTCCTCCGACGCGCGGGCCACGCCGCCGCGTTCCGGCGGCGAAAGCGCAGCGGGCGCGGCAACGAGCGGTTCGAGTCGAGCGCGCTCCTCCCGCGGGCCGTGACGTCGAAGTAACGCGTCGCAGCGCACTCAGTAGCCTGTCGCCACGCCACAATCGGCTGGACCCAGCCGACTGCCCTCGGAGGGAAACCATGTCGAAACGCCCGCGCTCGCTCGCACCGCTGCTCCTCGCCTTGCTGCTCGTCGCGGCCGTCGGCGTCGTGGCCTGGCTCGCGTTCCTCAGCGAGCCGACGAGCGCTTCCTCACTCGCCGAGAGCGCCGACCCGAGCGCGCCGCGCGCCGTGGCTTCGCCGCGCGAGGGTTCGAGCGCCGAACTCGCGAACGAGCCTGACGACACCGGCGCCAAGGCCGCGGACCCGCGCGCCGGCGCAACGCCCCGCACCCGCAACCTCGTGGCCGAGCGCACGGAGCGCGATCTCGCCGACGTCGTGTGGGTCGAAGGTCGCGTGCAGTTCCCGACGGGCACTCCGCTCGACGAACGCGTCGAAGTCATCGCCGACGGCAAGGACATCCCCGGCCTGGGCAACTACCGCGCGCAGGTCGACAACGACGGGCGCTTTCGCGTGGCGTTCTCCAAGCAGGGCAAGACCGGCGCGCTGAAGCTCGAGGCGCGCTTCCTGTACCTGGACAAACCGCTGACGATCAAACTCTCGTCGCCGCCCGCGGACCTGGTGCTGGAGCCGATCCTCGGCGGGTGCATCGCCGGAATGATCGTGCCGCCCAAGGGCGTGGGCGCCGACGACGTGCGGACCATCGCGAGCTCGGCCGAGGTCAAGGCCTCGAGCTGGGCCGGTCAGGGCTTCCCGGTGTCGCGCAAGTCCAAGGTCGGCGACGACCTGCGCTACGAACTGGGCGGGCTGAGTGCGGCGCAGGACCACGACCTGGAGTACGAACCGAAGGGCTGGGTGGGGTTCTCCAAACCGGACGTGAAGGTCCGTCCCGGCGAGGTGCTGACGCTGGACATCGAGTGCGCGCAAGGCGCGCGTCTGAGCGGACGGGTCGTCGATGCGCGCGCCGCGCCGGTGGGCAACGTGTCGGTCGAGATCCACAGCACGGCGGACTCCAATCAGTTCAATTGGCGCGGCGTCGAGAACTCCTTCTCGGATCAGAACGGGCGCTTCGTCATCTCGGGCATTCCGGCGGGCGAGTACGAGCTCGAGGCCTCGCGGCGCGGCTTCCTCGACTTCAAGCTGCCGATCGGCAAGCTCGAAGACGGCGACGTGCGCGAGGGGCTCGCGATCGAGCTCGACGAAGGCGGCTGGGTCAGCGGCGTCGTGAAGTGGGCCGACGGTCGCGCAGCCTCCGGCGCCTACGTGCGCGCCGAGGAGGTGACGCCCGAGGAAGCGGGGCGCTTCAACTTCGAGTTCAACATGGACGACACGCAGCGCGTCGGCCCCGACGGCGCGTTTCGCATCAGCGGGCTCGCCGACGGGCTGGTCAACGTGTTCGCGACGGCCAAAGGCGGCTCGCGACTCGACGACGAGGACGAGGAGTCCAACGCCAAACGCGGCGCCTCGAAGGGCGTGCGTTGGCGAGCTCAAGCGCTCAACGTCGAGCCGGGCGCGAAGCTCGAGCTGATCCTGCAGCCGGGCCTCGGACTCGAGGGCCGCATCGTCGACGACCGCGGCGAGCCCGTGAAGGAGTTCTGGGTCAGCGCGATGGAGGTGCTCGAGGAGCGGCGCGGGCTCCCGCTGGGCTTCGAGGACGCGGTCAGCACGAAGTTCGAGACCGAGGACGGCTCGTTCCTGCTCGAAGGGCTCAAGCCCGGCCGCTGGAAGATCGGCGCGCGCGCGCGCGGGCACACCAGCGCCTCGGCGCCGGACACCGACGTCCCGCTCGACTCCGAGCCGCTGGTGATCACGCTGCAGCGCACGTCGTCCCTGAGCGGAGTGGTCGTCGACCCGCGCGGCGAGCGCGTCGCGAAGGCCGAGATCCGCGTCGACGTCGACCAGCGCGACTTGTTCACGATGACCGACGTCAACCGCAGCACGACCGCCAACTCCAAGGGTGAGTTCAAGCTGCGCAGCGCGCCCAGCGGGACCATCAAGCTCAGCGCGCGCCACGCGCAGTTCGCGCGCAGTCAGCCGCTCGAGCTGAACGTCGCGCCCGGCGCCTCGCTCGAAGGCCTGCGACTGACGCTCACTGCCGGCGGACGCTTGAAGGGCAAGATTCACGACGCGCGGCTCGTCGGCGACGCGACGTGGCGCGTGCGGATCAGCGGCGTCGAGGGCCAGGGCAGTCACAGCGCGCGAAGCGACGCGCGCGGCGAGTTCGAGATCGAGCGCATCGCGCCGGGCGAGTACTCGGTCCAGGCCAATCGCTCCGATGGCGACGACGAGGACGCAGGCGGCGCGGTCGCCACGCGCAGTGAGCTGAACGCGAAGGTCACGATCCGCGACGGCGCGACGACCGATCTGCTGCTCGGCGCTCCGACGGGCGAGAGCATCGTCGCCCGCGGGCGCGTGAACCTCGCCGGGAGTCCGATGGGCGGCGTCTACGTCCAGGCCAGCCGTGACGACTTCGAAGTGAGCACACGCTCGGGCGCCGACGGCGCCTACGCCTTCGTGCTCGAAGGCGCGGGCGAGTACAGCTTCGTCGCGAGGCTCCCCGAAGGTGGCGCGAGCTTGAACCAGTCGGCCAGCGCCGCGTCCGGCGGCGAAGTCGTCGTGAACTTCGACTTCCCCGGCGGCCGGATCGCGGGTCGCGTGATCGATCGACGAGGAGAGGCTGTGCCCAATGCCAGACTCCGAGCGCAGCGTGTCAACGCCGAGGCCGACCCGATCCGCCTCGGCACGGGCGCGGTCGAGACGTCTCCCCAGGGCGAGTTCGCCTTCGAGGGCCTCGCCGCGGGCGAGTACACGCTGAGCGTCGAGGACGACCAGAACTGGTTCCGCTCGCGCGCGCGCTTCGGCCGCACGGAGCTGACGGGACTGGTGCTCGAGGACGGCGCAGCGCTCGAGGGGCTCGAGATCGTCGTCCAGCCGGCGTCAGACGTGACTTGCGAAGTGCGCGGGCTCGATGGACAGCCCGTGGCGGGCGCCACGGTCGTCGCGCAGCGCGTGGACACCACCGACGGACTGAGCCTCGGCGAGAACGCCAGGACCTCGGGCGCGGGCGTCGCGGTGCTCAGTGGACTGGCCGAGGGCGAGTACCGGCTCATCGCGCGCAAGGACGACGACGTCGGCGTGTCGATCTCGCGCGTGCGCGTGCGCAGCGGCGAGTCGGAGCAGGCGCGCGTCACGCTGCGCCGCGGCGGGCGCATCTCGATCCAGGTGCAATCTGCGACCGGCGAGGCGCTCAACGCAGCGATGCACGTCGTCGACGGCGACGGGATCGACTGGGCGCGCGGCAGCGCCGAGTGGTCGTTCGACGAACTGGGGCCGCGCTGGACGCTCGGTCCGCTGGCGCCCGGGAGCTATCGAGTGAGCGCCGCGCTGTCGGAGCAGGGCGACGCCAGCGCCAACGTCCAACTGACGAGTGGCGAGCACGAGAGCGTCGTCCTGCGCTTGTCCAACGACTGAGCGGCCCGCCGCGCGGCGTGTGCGAATGCCGCGGCGCTGACTCGAGCGTCTCGGCGTCGCATCGGTCCGCGATGCGCAGCCCCAGAACCGTGCAGTTGTCGTGATCGCCGCGTGCGACGCCGAGCGTGCGGTCGAGCCGCTCCCGACTCGCAACGGTCCGCCCGACGAACGCCACCTTTGCGGCCGTGAGCTCCGCTGCGTGCTCTCGGTGCGCGCTCCAGGCTGCAGTTTGGGCCCCGAGCCCGAGATCGGCGCTCCTCAGTCGTGATTGCGAGCCCCGGCTTCGCCGATCCGAGCGCGAGCTGACTACGATTCGCTCCGTCCCGCTCGCAGCGAACTCGCCCGCTGCGCCCTCGCACTCGCCAACGACGGAGGCTCTTGCCGTGGCCCAGTCCCGCAACAACGCTCTTGTCCTGTTCGCCGTTCTGACGTTGACCGCGCTCGGCCTGGTCGCCTGGCTGGCGCTCGACGACGGCCCCGCGCCGCTGAATGTCGCGGGTCCGCTTGCGGCGGACGCGCCCCGCGCATCGCAGGCGCCCGCTGAGCTGGTCGAGCCGGCGCGCGCCACGCAAGTCGAGCGTTCTGCGCCCGCGACGTCGTCGAGTTCCGCGCCCGAACGCGCCGCCGTCGATGCTGCGGCGGAACGCGAACTGGCCGAAGCGCTGTGGGTCGAAGGACGCGTCGTGTGGCCCGAGGGAACGCCGCTCGACGAGGAACTCCAAGTCGTCGCCGATGGCAAGGAGTTCGAGCACGTAGGCGAGCCCAAGGGCAAGCACCGCGTTCGCGTGGACAGCGACGGCCGCTTCCGCGTGGCGTTCCGCAAGGACACCAAGGCCGGCTCGCTGACGGTCGACGCGCGCTACTGCTACCTCGAGACGCCGCTCAAGCTCAAGCCGGCGAGTCCGCCGGCGAACATCGTACTCGAGCCGATGCTCGGCGGTTGCATCACGGGGGTGGTCAAGCCGCCCGCGGGCGCGAGCGACCTCGAAGCGGTGCGCGGCAAGGTCGGCGTGACGTCCTTCGGTTGGGGGATCGAGCGGGCGGTGCAGCAGCGCTCCGCGAAGCTCGACGCGAACTGGCGCTACGAGCTGCGCGGGCTGTCCGTCGATCGCGAGCACCGC
>CALKYE010000097.1 GCA_938003765.1 uncultured Planctomycetia bacterium | reverse complement strand
CGATGGCCCACACGTCGTCGGCGGAACAGCACAGCCAGTCCTGGTCCACCGCGGCAGCGGCTCGCGTTGCCTCGACGACGGTTGCGCCGCGGCGCACCTCCACCGTGCGCACCAGCGCGGGGCGCTGGCCGCCGAAGTCGACGCGGAGTTCGACCTGGACTTGCGCCTGGGTCGGGAGTGCTGTGAGAGCGAGAGCGAGGGGCCAGCCGAGCATCGGCTTCAACCTAGCATTCCAAACCGAGTGATCGCGCGAACTGGGGCAGCTTGTACACGCACGCCTCGTCGGGTGGCCTTCGTCCGCGAGCCGTGGCGATGCGGCGTGAATCCGCGCTGCGACGCGCGACGCGCCGCGTCGATGGGCGCAGCTCGGATCCGTCGGTCGAACTGCAGCCCCGGCGGGTGTCGCTTCGCGGTCTGGCGCCGCCCGCTGATGCGCCCTTCGGAGGCGCTGGTACGATCGTCTTCGTGCGAGCGGGCTGGGCGAGCCTCGCTCGAGCCTGGGATACCAGGCGGGGGAAGGTGATGAAGCGGATGCTGGTTCTGGGCAGCGCGGTGGTTCTCGCAGCGGCGCTGGCGCGCGCGCAGGTCGAAGTCCTCAGGCTCGACGGCGAGACCCCGGCCGATGACTTCGGCGCGGCGCTCCTCGCGCTGGGAGACGTCGACGGAGACGGCAGGGCTGACCTCGCGGTGGGCGAGTCGCAGTTCGACGGCGCCGCAGGTCTCAACAGTGGTCGTGTGCGAGTGATCTCCGGTCGGACGCACGCCGCGCTCTGGAGCGTGGAGGGCGCGGCAGCGGGCGAGTTGATGGGTCGGACGCTCGCCCTCACTGGTGATGTGAATGGCGACGGCAGGCCGGACCTCCTGGTCGGTTCTCCGCGCAACGTCGGCGGATTGGTTCGAGTGCTCTCCGGCGCGAATGGCGCGCAGCTGCTGCGGCTCGATGCTCTGGCTTCGGATCGCAACTTCGGCGCGGCGCTCGCGGGCGGGGCGGACCTCACGGGCGATGGCTGGCCGGACATCCTGGTCGGCGCCCCGACGTTCAGCGGCGGCGTCGGACTGGTGCGCGTCTTCAACGGCGCGAGCGGCGCCGTGGTGCGCACACAGGGGCCCGCCGGAGCGTTCACGCGCTGCGGATGGGCGGTGGCGTTCCTGGGCGACGTCAACGGCGACGGCGCGAGCGAGTACGCGTACTCGTCGAACTTTGAAGTCGGGCTCGTGGAAGCGCACGACGGCGCCACCGGAGCGTTGCTGTGGACGCGGGAGGGCTTCATCGACGCCGCGGCGGGCGATCAGCTCGGCTACGCGCTCGCGCCCATCGCCGACCAGAACTTCGACGGCCGTCCGGACCTCGTGGCCACGGCGCCGCAAGAAGCCACGACGGAGTCGTTCGCAGCCGGTTACGCCGTGGTGCTCGATGCGTTGAGCGGCGCGACGATCGCTCAGTTCGGACCTGCGCCGCAGATCTTCACGTGGATGGGCGCCGCTGCGGCCGCGGTCGACGACATCGACGGCGACGGTCGCGCCGACATCGCGCTCACCGCTCCGGGCAAAGTTCCGATGGTGCGCATCTACAGCGTCGCGAGTCCCGCCGCGCCGCAGGTCACGATCGACTCCGGCACGGTTTCGCCCAGGGCGCTGGCGTTCGGAGATGTGAGCGGCGACGGACTCGTGGACTTGTCGTTGGGGATGCCGGGCGTGACGTTTCCCGCTCCGACACTGGGCCAGGTGCGCGTGTACTCCATCGTGACGGCGCCGACCAGCTACTGCTCCGCTGAGGTGAACAGCCTGGGCTGCACGCCCGCGATCACGTCTTCGGGCGTCGCGAGCGTGACGTCGCCCCAGCCTTTCGTGGTCTCGGCGTCCAATCTGCTGAACCACAAGACCGGGATCGTCTTCTACGGCTTCGTTCCGCGGCAGACGCCGTTCACCGGCGGGAGCAATTGCATCGCTCCGCCGCGGCAGCGCACGTCGCACCAGAACTCGGGCGGGAACGCGCCGCCGGCGCAGGATTGCTCGGGCACGATCTCGCTCGACTTCAACGCGCGCATCCAATCCGGAGTCGACCCGCTGCTCGTCGCCGGACGCGCCGTGTTCGCGCAGGTCTGGTCGCGCGATCCCGCTGATCCCAGCGGCACGAACCTCAGCGACGCTCGAGCGTTCCCGATCGAGCCGTGAGCTCACCAGCCGCGCGGCGTTCCGAGCCGCGGCTCGAGCGCACGTTCGAACCAGTCCACGTAAGCGAACCGCGTGGCGCGGGTGATGCGGCGTTTGCGCGGCGCCGTGTGGCGCCGGACTGCGCTGCTGCTCCCACGCCGGTGCGCGCGCGCGTCGACCCGCAGCCGGGGGCGGAGTTCGCGGTTGTCCTCGCTCGTGAACGTCGCACTCGCGGATGCCAGGTTCGAGTCGAGCGTCGCTGCGCGCCGAACTGCGCAGCGACGCGCTGCTTCAGCGATCCTCGTGCGGCGGGGCGAGCGAGCTCCACGCGGACTCGGCGGGAAGCTCGAGTTCGAGCTCGGACACGCCCGCGTCGGGCAGCGTGATCGTGAGCGGCCAGCGACTGCCGTGGCGCGGGAACGCGTCGCCGAAATCGATCCAGCCGTGTCCATCGAAGTCGAGTCGTTGCTGCGGGACGACGTGGACGCTGACGCCGGGAGTTCCGGTGTGTTCGAAGCGGCCCTCACGATCGGTCCAGATCAGCGCAGCAGGGGCTTGGTTCGGGACGTGCACGTGCGCGTTGCCCTCGATCGCCAGCAATACGGCGCGCGAAGGAGTACGGCCGTCGATCCGCAGCGTTCCGCGCACGCCACTGCGAGCCTGGGGCCTTCGCTCGCGCACGACGAGTTCGACGCCCGTGAGGTGCGCGCCGGGTGCGAGATCGAGCATCTGCACTCCGTCCCCCAGCTCCCAACGCGGGTCGCAAGAGTTCAGCCACACACGGCCGGCCCCGAGTTGAGTGAAGGTGAAGCGCCCGAGCGCGTCAGAGGTCGTGGAGATGTAGCAGGGCCGGCCGAAGCCGAGTTGTGTCCCGATTGGCAGCGAGACGGGCTTTCCTGCTGAGTCTCGAACGATCCCGATGACGCTGGTCGGCGCGTCGAACTCCAGACGACTCGACACCGTCGAACCGGGGCCGTCCACGTGGAGCTTGCAGGCGGCGACCGCGCCATCGGACGCGAGTGCAACGACCGTGCTTGGCGCGCCGCCGCTGACGATGCACTCGGGACTGTTCCACGCGATGCGCCAGCGCTCAGGCGCCAGCATTTCGACCGCCGGGCTGTCGGCAAACACGTGGCTCCACGCAGCGTCTTCGACGTCGCCGCACATGCCCTTGGGTGCTCCGCCGTCGCGAACGCTCACAAGGTGGAGCTCCACCGGCGCCGAGCCCGTGCTGCGCACCGCGCTCACTTCGATCCAAGTGACCGAGTCCAGTTGCGCGTCGAACCGCTCGCCATTCAGCGCAGCGAACTTGTCGCGATAGCCGCGCGCGCGTATGCGAACGTCGAGTTCGGCGTGCGCTGCGACGCCGTCGAGTCGAACGACGCCGCGCTCGTCGCCGCGCCACGGACCGCGCCAGAAGGCGTGCGTCGAGAGGTACCCGAAGCGCTCCGCCATCGCGCTGGCATCGCCGGGCGGCCCGACCTCGACCGCCGCAATGGACTTGTCGAACTTCGAACGCACGGTCAGGGTTCGCGTCGGAGCAACTGCGAGGACGAAGTCCTGCGTGTTCGAGCCGCTCACCTCGAGCGTGAGCGCGCTGTCCGGCGCGTCGGCGAAGCCACTCGCGCCTGCGCTGAGCGTCACGCGTCCGGGCGGCAGCGTGCGGCAGATGTACGCGCCCGAGGCGTCGGTCACTGCGATCGGCGCCGAGTCCCACAGCTCGGGCCGCACGCCTTGCACTGGCCCGGCCACGCCGTACACGCGCGCGCCGGCGATGGGCGCGCCATCGCCCGAGCGCACGAACCCACGGAGCTCGACCGGTTCGTGGAGCGTGAGCGGCCCCAGGTCGAACGAGGCGTCGATGAGGAACACGTTCTCGATCACCGTGGTCGCGAAGCGCGGCGCACTGACGACCAGCGTCGCGCGCTCCTGCTCCATGTCCCAGCGCGGGCGCGCCCAGTTCAGCGCGAAACGGCCGTGCGCGTCGCTCGTCGCCGAGCCGAGGTGGAGCCGCGCCTCGCGTTCGCGCGTCCACAGTCGCAGCTCGGCGCCTTCGATCGCCGCGCCTGACGCAGTCTCGATCGCGCCCGAGAGGGTCTGCGGCGGGGGGCGCCAACTGTCGACGTCGAGCCACTGCTGCGCGCCGCGACCGTGCGCGCTCAGGGTGACCGCCAGGAAGAGAACGCGTGCGAGCATCGGCGAAGCGACTAGCGCGGCGCCAGAGCCTGGTCGACAGGTGCGTGGTCGGTCGGCGCGTTGTCGAAGAGCGAGAGGCCTACGGGTGCACGGCCGACAGCTCCGCGGCTAAGGGCTTCGTGGTCGACGGGCGCGCCAGCGTCGGCCCCGTGAGAGTCAGCGTCCGCCGTCGCCGCCGTTGTCGCGCAGGACCGCGGGGGCGGTGCGCAGAGCGGCTGGCGCCACTCGCGTTGGAGGGTCACGATGGCGCGCGATGAGGACACTTGTCGCGTTGGCGCTACTGGTCACGGGCCTCACTTCGACTTCAGCGCCGCAGCGCGAGCGCGACTGGGCCGAGATCGCGGGCCCTTCGCGCGCTGAGCTCCCCGCGCCGTTCGCGGACGTGCGCTGGCGCAGCGATGTCGCCAAAGCGCTCGAGGAGGCGAAGCGCACGAATCGACCGCTGTTCGTCACGTTGCGCTGTCTGCCGTGCAAGCAGTGCGCGAGCTTCGACGCCGAGGTGCTCGAGGGCGGGCGCGCGCTCGATCCGTTGCTGCGGCAGTTCGTGACCGTGCGGCTCACCGACGCGAGCGCGCTCGACCTGCGCTTGTTCCCGCTCGAGGGCTTCCAGGACCTCGACCTGTCGTGGTGGGGCTATCTGCTCTCCCCCGAAGGCCGCATCTACTCGATCTTCGGCGGCAAGGACCACGTCTCCGACGCGACGCGCATCTCGACGGCGGCGCTGGCGAACACGCTGCGCCGCGTGCTCGAGCACCACTACGATCCGCGCCGCGTGGGCTGGGATGTCGACGGAGCGCCGCCGACGCTCGAAGGGCCTGCGCCGACGCCCCTGGACCTGCCCGGCGCAGCAGCGTGGCGGCGAAGGCCCGGCGCGCAGTCTCTGTCGAAGGACGGCTGCCTGCACTGCCATCAGGTGAACGAAATCCTGCGCCAGCCCGCGCTCGACGCGGGGCGCTTCGACAAGCTGCGCGACCTCGATCCCTGGCCGTTGCCGGAGAACATCGGGCTCGTGCTCGAGCGCGACGACGGATTGCTCGTGCGCGAAGTCGAGCCCGAGTCGGCGGCGGCGCGCGCCGGGCTGCGCGCTGGCGATCGACTCGCGGCGGCGGACGAGCGCAAGCTCTTCGGACAAGCGGACCTCCGCGGAGTGCTGCACCGCGGCCCGCGCGGCGCCGGCGAAGTCGTCGTGCGCGTTTGGCGCGGCGACGAACTCATCCGCGCGCGGCTCGAGTTGCGCGAGGGCTGGCGCGCGACGCAACTGGGTTGGCGCAAGTCGATCGCGGACGGGAACATCGGCGCGGTTCCGGGCTTCGCCTGGCCGCTCGAGGTCAAGGCCGAGCAGCGCCGCAAGCTCGGACTCGCCGCGGGCACGATGGCCGTGAAGCCCTTCTTCGGCGCGCGCCCCGAGGAGTGGCCCGCACACGGCGCGGGACTGCGCGAGAGCGACTGCGTCGTCGCCGTCGGCGGTCAGTCACCGGACCTCGCGCAGCGCGATTTTCTGACCTGGTTCCGCCTGCGCTACGAGCCGGGCGACGAGGTCGTGCTCCGCGTGCTCGACGCGCGCGGCGCGCCGCGCGAGATCCGCTATCGCGCGCCGGCGCCGGGCGGCTGAGCGCCGATCGATGCGGCGTCGACGCGCGCGCCGCGGCCGGTCCAGGCCTTCGCGGTGTCGATCCACAGCTTGGCGGCTTCGACCGTGAGCGCGGGCGCGCGGCCATCGCTCTTGCGCGCGTTCTCCGCGTTGAAGGCCTCGGTGAGAGTCTCGGGCGTTTGCGTGGCCAGCGCTTCGAGTCCGGCCGCACCCGTCCGAGCGAGCAACTCGGCGCTGCGCCCGTCGATGTCGCGCACGGTGAGCAACTCGGCCTGCGCCAACCAGTCGGCCAGGCGCTCGCGATCGACTTGCAGCAGCGCGGCGAGCTCCGCCTGACTGCGCACGCGCGAGCCCGCGCTCACGAGATCGCCGACCGTGTAGATGCCCTGCGCGTTGAGCCGCTTGCCCCACGCTTCGCCGATGCCCTGGACCTGCTCGACGCCGACCTGCGGAGTGAACTCCGTCGCGGTGAAGCTGTGCGCGCTGGAGGGCTTGGGCGTGGGGACGATCGTCAGCGCGAGCTTGCTCAAGCGACTGGGATCGATGGACTCGCCCGGCTTGACGAAGCGGTAGTCGATCACGCCCAGCGGCGACACGTCGACCGCGACCTTGGCCTCGAGCGAGAACTCGCGCACGACGAAGTTCGAGACGGGGTTGGTCGTCTCCGACAGACGCGCCTGCAAGCTGTCGAGCGAGTGCTTCACGGCGCTCGCGAAGTCGTCGGGAGTGCGCGCGGCGCCGGCCCTGAGCGCGGCGAGCTCTTGTTCGAGCGCGAGGTTGCGATCGCGCAGCGCGGCGACCTCGCGCTTGAGCACCGCCACGACCTCGAGCAGGTTCTTGGCCGAGTCCGCATCCTTCGCGTCGGCCGTTGCGATCGGTGTGAACAGCCCGTGCACGCCGTCGATCGCCACCAGCCGGTCGTCGCCGATGCTCAGGAAGTTCGCGCGCTCCGCGAGGGTCTTGTCGAGCGCGCCTTCGATGGCCGCTGCGCTCGCGGCGGGTTTGCCGGACGCGCCGGTCGCGCCGTTCGAAGGCTTGGCCGTCGGCGAGACGCCCAACGTGGGGCGCTCGAGCAACGGGGAGAGCCCGGGGGTCGCGGTCTCGCGCGCCAGGTGTGCGCCGACGGGCACGTTGGCGGTCACCGGTGCGCTGGGCTTGAGGGTCTTGCGCGTGCGCTTGGCCATGGCGGCTCGATCTTCCTAACGAGGTTCTCCGTCGCGCGTGGGCGCGACGATTTGCGCGTAGCCGTTCGGCGCGAGCTCGAGCCGCACGCGCAGTCCGGACGAGGCCTGGTAGCCGTAGAGACTCACCGCAGTCGGGTCGAGCGGGCGGACTCGCAACTGCGCGCCGTCGCCGCTCGCGCCCTGGCTGACGGAGGCCGCCATCTCGAGCTCGATCGACACCGAGCGGAAGGTGAACCACAGCGGCGGGAGCGCGAGCTCTCCCGGCGGCGCGGCCTCGCGTTCCTTGGCGCGCTCCAGCGTGAACTGGTCGAGCTTGTGCTGCGCCGCGACGACGGAGTCGACCGTCGACGCGAGCAAGCGGCCGAGCTCCAGCGAGTCGACGGCGGGGGTGCGGGGCGCGGAAGGGGACATGGCGGTGGCGCGCGGGAGCGAGCGCAACACGGGCGAGCGAACAGCGTACGACGCCGTCGCTCGCCCGTGGCGCGGAACGATCAGAACGTGACGGTGACGTTGCTCGAAACCAATCCGATGCGCGCCTCGACGATCACGTCGATGGGCGAGCGATCGGCCTGCGGATCGAGGAACTCGCGCCGCAGTTCGATCTCGACGCGTCCGTCGGCGTCCGTGACGGTGTTCGCCGGATCGGAGAAGCGCCACGGCACGCCCTGGGTGTCGATCGAGAGCGCCTTGCCGACGATCGGCGAACCGTCGCGGCGGCGGTACTCCAGCAGCACGCTCGCGGTGCGCGCGGCCGGCGGGCCGGCGACGTCGAGGATCTCACCTTCGATCAGCGCCAGGCGCGGTCCCTGGATGGCTTGGTTCGGCTTGGGGACTCCCACGTCGCGGCGCGGGCGCAGAAGCGCGTTCATGCGCATCGCGCCGACGGCGGTGTCGCTGGAGTTGACCACGCCGCTCGAGGAGCTCGACGACGTGTTCCGGCCGGTGGTCAGGCGCGGCGGGCCGAGCACGAAGCCCAGCAGTCCGCCGCCCGTGGGGCCGGCCGAGCTGGACGACGAGCTGATCGAGTTCGAGCTCGACGTCGCCTCGCTGGTGAACTCGCGCGCGAAGAACTCGCCCTGCAGGCGCACGCTGGTCCACTCGTAGAACACCGGGTCGATGAAGTTGACCAGCGGCAGCTTGCGCGTGAACGTCTGCACGCTGTCGAGGTTGCCCAGGTCGTCGAAGACCTTCTCCTGGACCGCGATCACGTCGACCTTGGTCGTCGCGAGCGCGGAGGCGCTGGTGGCCGAGGTGTCGTTGAGCTGGCGCTGCGTGTTCGCGACGGCGTCGCCGCTCGCGCGCACCAGGTCTCCGAAGGCGAGGCCCGCGCCGCGGATCTCGCCGGTGACGTCCGCTTCGCCGCGCCTGGTCTTGGCGAGCGCCGAGGCGATGCCGATGAGGGTTGCGATGGTCATGGTTGTGCTCCTGTTCCTTGTCGAGCGCGACTAGAGGTTGACGACCACGGAGTTGGAAACCTGACCGAGGCGCGCCGTGATGCGCTGACCGGTCGGGCGCAGGAAGCGCACGTTGGGGATGTCGCGCGTGAGCGTGACCTTGACCTGGCCTTGCGCGTTGGTGGTGCTTCCGTTGAAGCCGCCGCCGGTCGCGAAGCTGATGCGGAAGGCGTCGGCGTCGATCTCGAGCGGCACGTTGGGGTTCACGTCGCCGCTGGCCTTGCGCACGGTGATCGTGAGCTCCATCGCGCGCTGCGTGACGATGCCCTGGCTCTTGGTCTCGGTGATGGTCCCCTGAGCGAAGTAGATCGAGGGACCGATCGTGACTTCGGCCGGCACGGGGAACTTCGTCGTGCGGCGCGGCGAGAGCTGCGCGTCGAGGCGCACCTGGCCCGTGGCGAAGTCCGCCTCGAAGTCCGTGCGGCTCGTGCCCAGGCTCGAGCGCGAGTTGTCGCTGCTCGCGCCGGCGAGGTTGAGCGGGATGATCCCGAGCAGCGAGCGCTTGACGCCGAACGAGGAGCTCGACGACTGCGAGCGGCTGAAGCGCACGCCCTGCTCGATGTCGAACTCGCCGACCTCGAGGTCCATCGACACGGCCACGTGCTCCCACTCGTGCACCGTGGGCGTCACGAAGTTGATCAGCGACACGTCGGCCGTGATCAGATCGGTGTCGTCGGCGACGGGGCGGCCGTCGTCGTCGAGCTTCTGGATCACGTCGGTCACGACCGTGATCTTCGTGGCGGACAGGCGCTTGGCCGTTTCGACCATGCCCTTGTCGAGCGCGGCCTGCGAACGCGCGACCGCGCCGCCGATCGCCATCAGCACGTCGCCGAAGGCCGGGCCGGCGCTGGTCAGCTCGTTCGTGACGTCGGCGTCGAGGGCCTGCGTCGCCGTGACGGCGCCCACGGGCACGACCGCCGCCGTCACTCCGCCGACCGGCGTGGCGCTGCGCGTCGCGGCCACCGGCGTCGCGGTTCTCCGCCCGACTCCACCGTTGCGCTCGTCGCGCGTGGCGGTCTTTCTGCGTGTCTGGACCATCTCATCTTCTCCTTCGAATCTTGCTGTTGGTTCGGAACCGCTCACTCACACGAACAGGCGCCGCAGGGCGATCTCGCCCCAGCGCCGCTTGTCGAACACCAGTTGCAGGGGGAGCAGCCGCGCCTGCAGCGTCTCCCAGCTCTGCGCATCCACGCCCGGGGGCGCGCTCGCGCCGAAAACCTCGGACAAGGTTCGCTCGCGCGGCAGGGACTCCGGCAGCCGCACGCTGTCGGCCGCGGCGACCAGGACGCTCAGCCGCGCGCGCAGCTTCTGCGCGCTGACGGCGCCGAGTCCCGTCGACTTGCGGAACGCTGCCGTGTCGAGCGCGGCGAGCTTGCGCACGTCTCGAACACCCGCCGTCGCCAGACGCAGCGCGGTCGCCGGTCCGACGCCTTGGATCCACTCCAGCTCGATGTCGAGCGCTTGCGAACTCGGCGCCGCAAGCGGAGCGGCGGGCTGCGACGCCACGCTATCCGTGCGCGCGCTCCTGGGGAGCGCGAGCGCGAGCGCGAACGACTGCACGCCGTCGAGCACGCTGCGAGCTTGAACGCGCAAGCTGTAGCGGCCCGCGGGGAGCTGCGGCGCGTCGATGAGCTCGAGCGTGTTGACCCGGTCCGGCGCGCCGACCACGCCCTCGCCGTGATTGCCGCGCGCGAGCGTCGAGCCCGCGGTGTCGCTCAGCGTCAGGTCGAGGTCGTTCACCAAACGCTCGCCGGGCGCGTCGTACCAGCACAGCACCGCGCGCACCGGGCCGGGCTCGCGCAGCTCGAAGTGCGTCAGCCACGCTTCGCCGCTCGAGAGTCCGCGCTCGAGCACGTCGTGCAATTCCAGGCGCGCATCCGCGCGCGTCGGACTGCTCGCCTCGAGCTGCAGTCGGCCGAAGCCGGCGACGAAGCGGTTCTCGCGGCGTCCATCGCGCCGCGAGCGCACGTCGGCGGCGCCGAGCACCGCCAGAGCCTTGAGCGCGGCGCCGCTCGGCGCTGCACCGCCGCGCGCGGCGCTCCAACGTTGGCGCAGCACGGCGAAGAAGCCGCCAGCGATGCCGGTCGCTGCGCTCGTCCCGCCGTCGTACATGTAGTGCGGCATCGGACTCGCGAGGCCCCAGCCGCGCGCGGCGGTCGCTTGCGAGCGCGGCCCGACGATGTTGGTGCCCGGCGCGCACAGGTCGGGCTTGATGCGGCCGTCCTCGGTGGGGCCGGTGCAACTGAACAGCGCGATGCGGTCGGGCTCGCCGGACACGGCGTCGGCGCGATCGGCCGCCGCGCGGAAGCGCTGCGACGCGGGATCGAGGTCGCTCCAGTTCGCGCGCCAACCCGCGCCCTGCGCAGGACCTTCGACCGCGCCGATGGCGACGACGTTCTTCGCCGAAGCCGGCGCATACATCGAGCCCAGGTCGAGCGCGCGATCGCCGTTGGCGTCGGCGCCTTCGTTGCCCGCGGCGAACACGATCAGCGCGTCGGGGTTCTCGCGCAGGAACAGATCGCTCTCGAAGCAGTCGTCGGTGTAGTGACCGCCGGCCGGATCGCCCCAGGCGTTGACGTGGATGCGCGCGCCGTGCTCGCGCGCCTGGCGGAACAGCTCGCGCAGGTCGAGCGGCCGACCGCTGAGGTAGTAGCCCGACGGAAGGCTGCTCTGGTGCTGCGCCTTGACCTGAGTGCGCTGCTCGAGCGCTTGGAACACGAGCTCCGCGGCTGGCGCTACTCCGCGATGCGTTCCGTTGCTGCGCGCGCCGCTCGCGAGCGCCAGGCCCGCGATGTACGTCCCGTGGCCCGACTGAACGTCGGCGCCGCCGTCGTCGCCGCGCGGGTTGTCCACGAAGGCGTCCCACGACGGGTTGATCGGCCAGCTCGCGAAGCTCCGGATGCGACCGGCGAAGTCGGGGTGCAGATCGCCCGCCGCGCTCGAGCCGCGGTCGAGGCCGGTGTCCGCCACTGCGATGATCTGGCCCTCGCCGTCGCGAGCGCTCGCCGCGGTGTCAGCAGCTGGCGGCGCGCCGATCGCGACGGCGAGCGTTGCGGCCGAGGCGAGCGTGGGGGAGCGCGCCGCGCCCACGAGCTTCACGCCCACCACGTCGCGCAGCGCCGCCGGGTCGCCGTCGAAGCGCACGCGCAGCTTCGAGCTGGAGCGCTCGAGCACCTCGGCGCCGAGCTGCGCGAGCTCGCGCTCGACCTGCGGCCGTTGCTCGCGCCGGAAGCACACCAGGTCCCACACGCCCGGCAGCGCGCCCGTGCGACGGCGCAGCTCGGCGTCCGGGGCGCCGACGAGCCGCGCGCACTGCTCTTCGACGTACGGTTGCGCGCCGACGATGAACGGCAGGCGCGAGCGCAGCGCGTCGACGTCGAACGACTCGGGCAACTTCACGCACGCTCCGTGCGGCGGCGCCCAGAACAGCACCTCGACCTGCGCCTTGCGCAGCTCCTCGCGCCAGCGCGGCGCCACCGGCCCGGCGAAGCGCACCAGCGTGTGCGGACCGGGCTCGAGCTCGAACTCGCCTTCCGGCACGCGCACGTCGCGGCCGTGGACCGCGATGTTCTCGCCGCTCAGCTCCTCGAGCGCGTCGCGCGGGACTCCGCTCGGCGCGGCGGCGGATTCGATGAGCACGAAGCTGGGATAGCGCTCGAGCAGCTCGACGCCGCTCTGCGCGAGCGCGCCGGCTGCAAATTGACCCTCGACGATCCAGCGCATCCCCCGTCCACCCCCTTCGCACGCAGTCTACTTGCGTGAGCCTTCGCACGAGGGAGCGTCTTCCGCGCGGCGGCGTGACGTGTCTGGATCGTGATCTCCGGCGTGCGCGCGTGGCGTGAGCTCCTCTGCGACCCGCGGAGCGTTGCGAGAAGTTCGCTACGACGCTGTTCACAAGGAAGGCGCAATGTGAATCGCCAGCTCGTGGCGAGCGCGAAGTTCCTCCGCGGGGTGGCGAAACTCTGACGCGCTGGCTTCAGAGCATGGACGCGAAGACTCGCGGTGTTCGGCGCTCGCTGCTCGCTGCGCGGCGGTACGGCTACTGGGTGCGACTGAAGCGCACCTACGACGATGACCCGGTGCGGGGCGTGTTGCTCGCGGTCGAGGGCGAACTCTTCCTCATGCTGCGTGGAGACAGCGAGGGCTATCTCGGCTTCGAGGTCTCGCACCTCGACGAGCTGAAAAGCGTCGCGAAGGAACCCTACGAGCGCTTCTACCGACGCGCGTTGAAGCTCCGCGGGGTCCGCCGACCTCGGACTCCGCTTCCGCCACTGGACTCGATCGAGAGCCTGCTGCGCTGGCTCGAGCCGAGGTTCGACGTCGTGACGGTCTTCTGGCCCCAGACCCACCCCGACACCTGCCGAATCGGGAAGTTGATCGAGGTTGGCCCGCGAGCGATCGAGATGCAGGGCATCAATCCCGACGGGTCGTGGGACCGCTGGACGTCTCGACTCCGCGTTGCGCACATCCGACGCGTCGAGTGGGGGAGCGATCCGTACGTGGAGTCGCTGCTCCTGGTCGGCGGCCCGCCGCCGCCGCTCGATCCCGAACTCGAGGATTGAGTGCGGTGGGCCGATCCGCGGCTTGTGACTGACCTCGGCCTGCGCACGCGCATGTTGTGCGCGTGCCGGGCGGCGGCAGAGCTCTTCACCCACGCCGTGGCGATCGAACGCGCCCCTCGCTTACGTCATCCGCGTCGACGCAGCCAAGAACACGAGCAACGCGATCCACACCAGGGCGGCGAGCAGCAAGCCGACCCAGGCGCGCCAGCGGTGCGGCGACCGGTTGGCGAGTGCGCGGGCCGCGAACAGGGACGCGT
>CALKYE010000096.1 GCA_938003765.1 uncultured Planctomycetia bacterium | reverse complement strand
GGGCCGAATCGCCGAGGTCGCACCGTCGCTGTCGCGGTCGAGCGCCAGCGCTGCTCGCGCCGAGTCGCGCAGCCACGACGCCGAGATCGACGTGCTGGTCCGTGCTGACCCGCTGTTCGCTGCGCACGATCACGGCGGCGACGAGCTCGCGCGCAGCGACGAACTCGTCGTGCTCAGAGCGCTCGCGAGCCTTCAGCCCACCGCAACAGTTGCGTGCTCGCGCAAGTTGCGACGACAATCGCGCACGTGCAGAACCAACGAGCCGCACGCGAAGGCGAAACGCGCATCCTGCTGATCGAAGACGACGAGAAGTTGGGTTCGCAGGTGGTCGAGCACCTGCGCCAGTCCGGCTTCCAGCCGAACTGGCTCCGCACCGGTGAAGACGCGCTGGTGGCGACGCCGCGCGACTACGCGCTGGTCGTGCTCGACCTGATGTTGCCCGGCGTGTTCGGGCTCGACGTGCTCAAGCACCTGCGCTCGATCTCGGATGTGCCGGTGCTCGTGCTCTCGGCGAAGAACGAGGCCGACGTGAAGGTCAAGGCGCTCGAACTCGGCGCGGACGACTACGTCACCAAGCCCTTCTGGCCCGAGGAGTTGATCGCACGCGTCCACGCGCGGCTGCGGCGGCCGGCGCTCGAGCGCGCGGAGCAGTACTCCGACGACGGGCTCGAGATCGACGGCGCGGCGCGCACCGTGCGCGTCGACGGCGCAGCGGTCGAGATGACCAAGGTCGAGTTCGAACTCCTGTGGTCGCTCGCCAAGCGCGCCGGCCAGGCGCTGTCGCGCGCGTGGCTGGTGAGCAACGTGCTCGACCCCGAACGCGAGGGCGGCGAACGCACGCTCGACGTGCACGTCTCGCGCATCCGCAAGAAGCTCGCCCGCTGCGGCGAGCGCGTCGTGACGGTGTGGGGCGTGGGCTACCGACTCGATCGGAGCGACGCGCCTTGAAGTTGCGCACGCGCCTGGCGGTCACCGTGCTGGTCACGATGGCCGTGCTGCTCGCGGGCGCCATGTGGGTGCGCGCCGTGATGGAGCGCAGCAGCACCGAGCGGGCGCTGATCGAGTACGCCACCGAACGCATGCGCACCGGGGGACGCGAGTGGTGCGAGTCGGATCCCGCGAGCTTCGTGCTCGGCTCGGGGCGTTGGCGCGGGAGCTGGCGGCCGTGGGACGCGAGCCCGTCGTCGGAACGCAGCGGTGAGCGGCGCGGGCCTTTCGGCGAGCGTGGAGCGCCGGCCGTGGGCTCTGGTTCCATCCCCGCGCCGGTTGCGCCTGGCGCGCCGCCCGACGACGGCAACCTCGCTCCGCGCACGCCGCCGCCGTACCCGCACTCCGACCGCTGGCCGCGCATCGAGGTGTGGGCCTACGGCGCGGACTTCGTCTCGCTCAATCCGGCTGCGCCCGCGTTCCCCGCCACGCTCCGCGCCGAACTCGAGTCCGGCGAGCGCAGCGCGAGCGAGGACTGGGTCGACGGCGAGCGCGACGCGCTCCAGGCGGCGATCCGCATGGATTGGACCGAGGGTCCGAGCGCGATCATCCTCGCGCGCCGTTCGGCCGCGCCGCGCGCGCTGTTCTCGGCCTGGCCGATGGCGGCCTTCGCCGCGCAGTGCGCGCTGCTCGTGCTGGCGGTCGTGCTCGCCGCCGGCCCGATCGTGCGGCGCGTGCGCAAGCTCGAGACGCAGATGCGCGAGAGCGCGGCCGCGAGCTACGCGCAGCCGGTCGACGTCGAAGGCGCCGACGAAGTCAGCGACCTCGCGCAGACCTTCAACGCGGCGGCGCTGGAAGTGCGCGGCAGTCTCGAGTCGCTCGAGGCGCGCGAGCGTGCGCTCCGCACGTTCGTCGAGAACACCACGCACGACGTGATGATCCCGCTGACGGTGTTGCAGGGACACCTCACGACGCTGCGCCGCGCCGGTGAAGCGGGCGCGCCGATCGAGCGCGAGGTCGTGCTCGACTCGCTGCAGGAGGCGCACTACATGGCCTCGTTGATCCACAACCTGGCCGCCGCGGCGCGACTGGAGAGCAGCTCCACCGAACTCGTGACGCACGCGCTCGATCTGAATGCGCTGGTCGAACGCGCGGTCGGGCGGCACCGTCCGATCGCGAAGGCGCGCGGCATCGCGCTCGAGCACGCGGTTCCGCCCGCGCCGCTCACGACGCGCGGGGACGTCACGCTGGTGGAGCAAGCGGTGAGCAACCTGATCCACAACGCCGTGCGCTACGTGCAGCCCGGCGGACACGTGGCGGTGGTCCTCGAAGAGCGCGGACAACGCTTCGCGCTGCGCGTGCTCGACGACGGTCCCGGAGTGCCCGAGGCGCTGCGCTCCAAGGTGTTCGAGCGCTCGTTCCGCGCCGACGACGCGCGCTCGCGCCAGCCCGACGGCCTGGGCCTGGGACTCTCGATCGCGCGCGACGTGGCCGAACGGCACGGATTTCAGCTCGCGCTGCGCTCGCCGCCCGAAGGCGGCGCCGAGCTCGAACTCTCCGGTCCTTTGGCGTGATCGCGGCGCGCGCGCGCGCTCGCACGCGACTGGCCGCCGATGTTGCGGCCGCTTGGTCAGCCTGAGCCGCTCCTGCGCATGCGACACTGCGCCCGCGCCACGCGCCGCCGCATGCCTTCCATCGAATCCAGCTCGCCACAACATTCGGCGCTGTCCGAACTCCATCGGCAGGTGGGGTTCGAGCTGGCGCTCGACGCGTACCACGGAGGCCTGCGCCGCGGCGCTCAGGCTGCGGCGCGCGGGGCCGCGGGCGGCGCGGTGCTCGTCACGTGCTCGGACGAGTTCCAGGGCGAACTCCGCAACGCCTTCGAGCGCGACGTCGCTCGTCCGTTGTGCAGCGGCTCGATCGTCGGCCCGCGCAGCATCTTCGCGCTCTCGAACATGGCCGGCCGCCTCGAGACGGGCGCGCTCGAACTCGCGCAACAGCACTTCGCGGCTCGCAACGCCTCGAACGAGCGCGTGATCGTGGTCGCGATCATGGCGCACTGCGGCGCGGTGCTGTCCAAGGGCGACTGGACCTACGGTCGCGTCGATCGCTTCGGCGTGACGAGTTCGTGTTGCAGCGTGTTGACGCGGCTGCTCGAGCACGACGACGAGTTCGACGCCGTGCGCCATCCCTGGCGTGAACAGCTCAACGCGTTCTTCGGGCCCGAACGCCTCGAGGCGTTGCGCGGGCTCGACGGGAGCTGGCGTCTGCTGGCCACCGCCATCACGCACGCCGTGCTGCAGGGTGAATCCGGCGTCGCCGAAGTGCTGCGGGGGCCGACGCAGGTTTCGACGCACGTGCTCATCGCGTGCGGCGTGGTGCTCAACCGCGTCGGCGGCGACAGCGTCCTGCCCGTCGCGATCCACCACCTGCACGCGCGCGGCGGCGAGGTCGAGCTGATCCACGGCGCGAGCCTGCGCTCGACTCCCGGGGCGCTGCACATCGAGCACGTCGCGGGCCGGCTGGTGGTGCGCAGCGACGAACACACCGAGTCCGTGAGCGCGCGGCGTGCGCAAGGCGCGCAGCGCGGAGAGCTCGCAGCGCAGACGCGCGCCCTGCGTACGTCGACCGACGCACTCACGGCGGCGCGCGCCAAGCTCGCTGACGAGGAGCTCGACAGCGCGCGGCGTCAGGTCGAGAAGCTGCGCTCGAGGCCGCAGGCGTGGCGGGTTTACGCGCGGCCGGTGCTGCGCGGCCTGATGCAGACCCTGGGGGTCGTCGCGCCGGAGTTCGGACTGGCCGCGATGCTCGTGCAGAGCGGGCACGACGCGGTGCGGGCGCAGCGGCTGCGCAAGCTGCTCGAACGCGGCCCGAGCAGCGCGGAAGCGCGTCAGACGCTGCAGCAGATCGAGGCGGAGATCCAGCAGCTCGGTCACCGCGACGCGCAAGAGGTGCTCGACCTCTTGCTCGAGGAACGCGAAGCGTTGCTGAGCTGAGCGAGCGCGCGCCGGGGGCTACGGCGCGGTCGCGAGCCGACGGGAGAGGCGCTGCACGTGGCCCGGCCACGGATGGAAGCGATTCACCGATTCGAGCAGGGCCGTCCGCTGTTCGCCTCGAGCGCGCTGGGCCTCGGCCAGCAACAGCATCGACGTCTCGTGACTGCCGAGGGCGAGCGCTTCGATCTCCTGCACCGACGCGGGCGTCGGCGCGCTCAAGAGTTCGATCGCGCGAGCGTGCGCCGAGTGCCGCGCCAGTCGCTTCATGGCGTGCGCGCGCCACCGACGTTCGCGCGGCTCGTCCTCGACCAGGCGGAAGCACAGGTCGATCGCCAGCGCGTCGTACCAGCGATCCACGACGCGTCGCTCGCGGCCGAGGCGCGCGTCGAACTCGCGTCCGCGGCCGAGCTCGGCCAGCGCGAGCACTTGCCAACGCGTGCGCTCCTCGTCGCGCGGGTCGAAGTCCGACGCGGCGAGTTCCTCGAGCCGTCCTCCGGCCTCCAGCGCCAGGGCGCGCAGACGTCGCGCATGCTGCGGACCGCCTCCGCGCCGTTCCGCTTCGCTGATGAAGAGGTCGAGTTCCGTCGACCGCTGGGTGACGACGAGCAACTCGGCCAGGCGTCCCTGGCGCTCCTGATGGCGCGGATGGACCTCGAGTTCCGCGCGCAACTCGCGCTCGAGTTCGTCCGCCTCGCCCAGCGCCAATCGCGCGCCGTTCCGCAGATCGAGGAAGAACGCGTCGTGCGGATCGAGCGCGAGCCCCGTGAGCGCGAACGCGAGCGTGGAACGCCAGTCGAGGCCCGCAAGGAGGTCCACGGAGTGCTTCAGCGCTCGCACGTTGCGCGGATCGGCCTCGCGCGCCAGTGCGAGCCAGCGCAACGCCTCCGCGCGCTCGGCGCACAGGTGCGCGCGGAGCAACGCCGCCATCGAGCGCTCGTACGCGCCCTCCGCGCCCGTGAGCGACGTGGAAGCAAAGCGCGCCTCGTAGTCGGCCCGCAGGCGCGCAGCCTCATCTTCGGTGAGCACGTAGCGCGCCGCGTCGTGCGCGCGAACCGCGAGCGGCGTGCGCGCCAGCTTGGGCGCGAGCACGACGAGCGCCTGCGCCTGCTTGCCGCAGTCAGCGGCCGTCCACGCGTACGCCAGATCGAGATCCTCTCGCTTCGGATCGCGCGCGATGCGGTCTTCCAGCAGCGCCAGAGCCGCGGCGCCCCGGCCCGCGGCGACGTGCTCGAGCGCGAGCGTCAGGTCGCCGCGCGAGTCCAGCGCCAACGTGCAGCTGTCCGTACGGCGCGAGAGGAGCGGCTCGCGCAGCACTTGGCCGAACGCGCACGCGACCTCGTCGAACTCGTAGACGTTCCGGCCATAGAGCGCCTGAGCTGCGGCCGATCCGCCGGCTCGTGATCCTGGCGCGTGTGAGACGCTCAAAATGGCGTCGCCGCTGAGGTCGACGACGTGGGCCCGATCGTCCAAGAGCGCCAGCGCGCCGCGAGGTTCGAGCGCGAAGTCGAAGCCCATCTGACGCGCGCCCGAGATCACGATCGAGTGCGCGCCGTAGGCGAGGTCCAGTCGGCGGGCGCCGCGCTTGCGGACCGGCTCGATCGAGACGCCGTCGATCGCCACCTCAAGCCGCTCGGCGCGCGTGGCGACGAGCCACACCGGTCGATTCAGCCGCGCGTAGATCTCGGCCGCGAGGAACAGAGCGACGAGCAGGCCCGCCGCTGCGACCGCGAGGTTGCGCGTGCGGTGCTCGCCGGGAAGCGGCGGGAGCACGATCGGACGCGCGCCGTCGACGGCCTTGTTCGCGTAGCGCGCGGCGCGCCGCACCTCCGCGGCATAGGCGAGGTGCGGGAACGCGGCCAACACGCGGGCGAGGAGTCTGGAGATCTCGCGCGGGCGATTGCGTTCGACGAGCAGTCGCAGCAGTCGGTGCAGCGAGCCCTGGCGCAGGTCGCCGAGTGCGCGGTGGTCGGCCAGTTGCTCGAGCGCTTCGTCGAGGTCGCCGACATCGAGCGCCTGGTGCAAGCGCAGCCCGCACAGCGGATTCTCATTCGGACTCGAGCGGTCGATCGCGGCTTCGGCGAGGGCCTCACTCGAGATGAAGTGACCCTGCCAGTACTGCGTGAGCGCGAGTTCCGCGCGCAGTCGCGGCGTGGCGTTGGGATGCGCTTCGAGCCAGTGGACGAGGTCCGACGCGCCCACGCCGTCGCCGAACACGGCGCGCGCACGGTGCTCGTCGAGCCAGCGCTCGGGGTGCGGGTCGGGGCGCGCGAGTTCTTCGCGTGCGGCGCTGAAGGTCGCCGACTTGAGCCGCTCCCACGTGCGCTCGCTGAGCTTGAACGCGGACTTGCCGCACTCCGCGCACTGATCGACGTGAACGCGCGTGCCCAGCGGAAGGAAGAACCACAGCAGCAACCTCACGCGCTTGCGCATGCGCGCCGTGCGCAACGTGGTCTGGGCCCGGCAGCGCGAGCAGCGCGCGTACCGGACACGGAACTCGCTGTCGATGCTCGTCTCGTAACGGACGAGGGCCTCGAGAAGGAACTGCTCGAACACGTCCGGTTATCGAGCGGCGCGGTCGGAGGGATGGAGCGCAGAGCCCGTGCAAGGGGCGGGTGAGCCGGAACGGGACTCTGGCCGGGCGGGTGGGGGGGCCACGCGCGGTGGGAGTCGAACCCCGCGCGCTTCCTGCGAGCTCGCGCGTCGTCGCGAAGTGGTCGGTGCGGCCCGGCGCCGCGGCCCGATTGCGGCGCCGCGGCGCGTCGACGGGTTTCAGCGCGGCGCAAGAAGCTCCGCATCCCTCCGATGACTCTCGGCAGCACGGCGTGAGAAGTTCACCTCGGCTCACGAGCCCGCGGCGCCGCGCGGCACACTTGCCGACGTGCACCGCGCCTCGCCAGACCGCTTCGCGTTCTCGCCGTCGTGCGAGCCGGTCGGCGCACCGCGCGAGGGAATTCTGGAGCGCCTCGTAACCGAGGCGTCGGGCCGGTCGTTATGGCGCCGTGCACAGCGAACGGACACGCCCGACGCCAAGCGCCCGATGCCGACCCGCGCCGAAGCCGAGTTGCTCGCCCGTTGGCGCGCGGGAGATGACCAGGCCGGGCAGGAGCTGTGCGAACGCCACGTCGAACTCGTGGGGCGAATCGCTCGCGCCTATCGCCCGCGGCAGTGCAGCGTCGAGGACCTCGTCCAAGAGGTGTTCCTGACCATGTTCGCGCGCAGCGAGAGGTACGCGCCGCGTCCGGATGCGCCCTTCGAGCACTGGCTCTCGCGCCTTGCGGTCAACGTGTGCCGCGACGCCTTGCGCAGCGAAGCTCGCGTCGCGCAGCGCACCAACCTCACCGCGGAGGGCGAGCGCGCGCTCGAGTGGCTCGCCAGCGGCGGCGACGATGCGGCGCACGAAGCCAGCGCAGCGCGTGAAGCGCTCGACGCCCTTCTTGCGCAGCTTCCGCCGGACGATCGCCTGGTCTTGACGCTGCTCGACCTCGAGGGCCGTTCGACGGCGCAGATCGCGCAGCTCACCGGATGGAGCCGCACGCTGGTCAAGGTGCGCGCGTTCCGCGCCCGCGGCCGTCTGCGCGCGATCGCGCAGCGTCGAGAGGCGCGTGGACGATGAAGCGCCGCGAGTTCGATGCGCGTTGGAGCGAACTGGCCCGACGCGCGCGCAGCGAGCGCGTGAACCTCACTGCGCTCGCGGAACTCGCGCGCATGGCGCGTGCTCGCGAGCCCGAGCCGCTCCCGCTCGTCGAGCCGCGCGTCGCGCGCGCACTCGCCGTCGTCGCGGCGCTCGTCACCGCGGTGTGCGCGCCGCTCGCGCTCCGCGATCTCGAGCCCGCGCACGCCGCAGCGCTCACTCGAGCGCCCGCTCTGCCGTCTCCGCCGCGACTTCCGCCTCCGCCCAGTCTCGAAGCGCCTTCCGTCTACGTCGCCATGGCCTCCGACGCCTGGCGCGAGCTCACGCCATGATCCTCGCCGACATCCTGCAGTGGTTCCTGCTCATCCTGGGCGCCTTCCTCACCCTGAACGCGCACTGGCTCGGAGCGCACGCGCTGTGTCCAGCGCTCGTCGCGCGCGCGCGCCAGCGCTATCAGCGCAGCCCGGTGCGCGCGACGCTCGTCGGGCTCGCCATCGCGATCCCGACGCTGGCGCTGACGATCGGCGTGGGCAAAGCCGCGCCCAACCCCGGAGTCAAAGCGCTGTGCGTCGGGTTGGGCTTGATCGTGGGCCTGCTCGCGCTGATCGGATCGGCCGGACTCGCCGAGCGCATCGGACAGGGCCTGCCGGGAGCGCGCGATCGCGAACAGCCGTGGCGCGCGCACCTGCGCGGCGGCACGGTGCTCGGGCTCGCGTTCCTGATGCCCTTCCTCGGTTGGTTCGTGTTGCTGCCGTGGACGCTGGTGAGCGGACTGGGCGCGTGGGCTCTCGCGGGGCGCGCGCCGACTCCGGTGAGCGGCGCGCTCGCCGACGAAGCTCCGCCCGCGGTGAGCTGAGTGCGATGAGCGCCTCGCGACGAGAGCTGCTGGCCGCGCTCGCGGGCGCGTGGGTGTTCGCGAGCCTCGCCTCGGCGCCGGCCGTGAGCTGGCTCGCGCGAGCGGACGCGCGCTCCGCGGACTGGCCGCAGGGGACGTTCGACGACGCATTCGAGCACCTGCTCTCGCGCTGCAGCTTCGGCGCGCATCCGCTCGAGCGCGAGGTCGGCGCCACCGCGGCGCAGTGGATCGAGCGGCAGCTCGAGCCGCAGTCGATCGACGACGGCGCCTTCGAGCGCGAGTTGCGGCGCTTCGAGAGCTGGTCGGCGCCGGTCGGCGAGCTGTACGAGTTCCACGAGCACGTCGTTCGGCGCGAGCTGCAGTCCGTCGTGCTGCTGGGCGCCGTGCGCAGCGAGCGCCGTCTCCGCGAGGCGGCCCTCGATCTGTGGCGCGATCACTTCTCGCTGAGCCTGGGCAAGGGCGAGTGCGCCTGGCTCGCCACGAGCTTCGAGCGCGACGCGCTGCGGCCCCACGCGCTCGGCAAGTTCCGCGAGCTCCTGCGCGCCGTGCTGCTGCATCCGGCGATGCTCTGGTACCTCGATGGAAGGCTCAACCGCGCCGACCTCGGCGCTCCCAACGAGAACTACGCGCGCGAGCTGCTCGAGCTGCACACGCTCGGCCTCGAAGGCGGATACACGCAGCGCGACGTGCAAGAGGTGGCGCGCGCGCTCAGCGGCTGGACCTCGCGCGGGCTCGGCGAGTCCCGCAAGGCGCGCGTGGAGTTCGACGCGCGTCGGCACGACGACGGCGCGAAGCGCGCGCTGGACGTCGAGCTGCCGTCGGGGCTGGGCGAGGACGAGGTGGAGCGCGTGCTCGACCTCGTGTGTGCGCATCCTTCGACCGCTCAGTTCGTCGCGCGCAAGCTGTGCGTGCGGTGGATCGCCGACGAGCCGCCGCCGAGCGCGATCGAGCGCGTCGCCGCGAGCTTCGCGCGCAGTGGGGGAGAGCTGCGCGAGTGCCTGCGAGTGCTGCTGGAGTGCGAGGAGTTCCGCGCCGCGCGTCGAGCCAAGCTCAAGCGGCCGCTGCACTTCATCGCTTCGGCGTTGCGAGCTTGCGCGGTCGAGCTGCGGCCCGACGACGCGCTGCTCGAGCACCTCGCGCGCATGGGGCACGCGCCGTACTTGTGGCCGTCGCCCGACGGCTACCCCGACGACGCGCTGCACTGGCGCGCCGGTCTGCTCGGTCGCTGGCGCTTCGCCGACGAGCTGGCTCACAACGGCTTCGCGGGCGCGCCGGTGGACGCGCTCGAGCTCGTGCGGCGCGCGGGCTCGCGCGTTCGGCTCGCCGCGAGTTGTCTGGGGCGCGAGCCGAGCGCCGCCGAGCGCGAGCGGATCGAGCGCGGCGACGAAGCGGGCGCGCTCGCGGCCGTGCTCGCCAGCCCGGGGTTCCAGCGATGTTGAACGACACGCTCGTGACCGTGTTCCTGCGCGGCGGCGCCGACGGGCTCGCGCTCGTGCCTCCGGTCGGTGATCCGGACTACGCGCGCGTGCGTCCCGCGAGCGCGGTGCGCGCCGACGAGTGCGAGCGGCTCGACGAGCGCTTCTCGCTGGCGCCGCAGCTCGCAGCCCTGGCGCCGCTGTGGCGCGAGGGGCGGCTGGCCGTCGTGCACGATGCGGGCAGCTCCGACGAGACGCGCTCGCACTTCTACGCGCAGCCGTTGCTCGAGCGCGGCGGCGCTGCGGGCGCGGGCGGGTGGCTCTCACGCTTCGCCAAAGCGCGCGGCGGCGGACTGCCGGCGCTGGCCTTCGGCGCGGCGTTGCCGGAGAGCTTGCGCGGTGGCGCGCCCGCTGCTGCTCTGCGCACGCTCGCCGATCTCGACCCCGGTCCGCGCGTCGCGCAACTGGCGGAGGACCTCGCGGAGCTGTACGCGGCCGACGAGATGCTCGCTCGAGCAGCGCTCGACACGCGCGAGGCGCTCACGCGGCTGCGCGAGCTCGACGGCAAGCCGTATCGACCTGCCGACGGAGTGCAGTGGGGGCGCGGAGAGTTCGCGCAGCAGCTCGCGCAGACCGCGCGCATGCTCAAAGGCGGCGTGCGTCCGCCCGCGGTGTGCCTCGACCTGTTCGGCTGGGACTCGCACGTCGCGCAGTCGCAGCTCCTCGCGCCGCTGATGCGCGAACTGGCGCAGGGCCTGGCCAACTTCGCGCTCGACCTCGGCGCGTTGTTCGACCGCGTCTCGGTCGTGGTCTACACCGAGTTCGGACGCCGCGTGGCCGAGAACTCCGCGCTGGGGACCGACCACGGGCACGGTTTCGCGATGTTCGTGCTCGGCGGCGGAGTGCGCGGCGGTGCGCACGCGCGCTGGAGCGGGCTCGCGAGCGACGCGCTCATCGGACCGGGCGATCTGCCGGGATCGATCGACTTCCGCGCCGCGCTGGCGCCGGTCGTCGAACGCCACGGAGTCTCGGCGCGCGAGGTGTTCGGCGCGCTCGACGAGCCTGCGCTCGACTTGTGAGCTCGAGCTGTGAGCTCGAGCGTCAGCGGTTGCGCAGTCCCATGCTCGTGATCTGCGCGCCGATGGCGAGGTCGCTGGCGTCGGCGCCGAGCGTTCCGGGCGCCGTGATCGGCTTGGAGCGGATGCGGTTGAGGCCCGAGTGGACCCAGATGATGTGGCTGTCCGATGCGTCGAAGCGCAGCAGCGCCATACCGGTCTGCGCGCCCGTTCCCGCCAGGGTCAGGGCGCCGTCCGCGGTGACGTTCGACGGATCCTGATCGATGGTGAAGTAGGCCCACTGCCCTTCGAGCGTGTCGGCGACCATCAGCGCCGAGCCGCCGGTCGCGATCGCCATCACGAGCGGCGTGACGCTGCTCGCGAACGGAGAGCCCGTGACGGCGCTGAGCGAGTTGTCGGACAGATCGACGGCGAACACCGAGAGCTGGTCCGAGCCGATGTGCGCTGCGAACACGAAGCGACCGGTGGAGTCGAACACGACGCGGAACGGATCCACGCCGCCGGTGGAGTACGACGCGGAGAAGCTCGCGATGCCGGTCTGCGGATCGATGTCGAAGACGTCGAGCTGATCGGCGCCCGAGTCGGGCACGACCAACAGGGTTCCGGCCGGATGGACCGCCGGCGGCCAGGCCGTGGCGCTGAACGAGCTCGAGCCCAGCGCGTCGATCGAGCCGTCGCTGCTGTCGAAGGCGTAGCTCGTGAGCACCGAGCTGCCGCCGCTGGCGCGCACGAGGTAGCCGTACGTTCCGCTGCGGTCGAAGTCGAAGCCCACGTTGCCGGTCGTGCCGCCGAAGCCGTCGCCGCCGCCGAACTCGCCGGCGAAGTCGATGCGGTGCAGCGAGAGCGCGTTCTGCGAGCCCGGCGACTGGTGCGCGACGAGCGCGTAGTCGCCGAAGGGGTGCACGCTCACGGTCTGCGGGTTGATGCCCGTCGCGAGCGGAGTTCCGCTGATGGTGGAGAGCGCGCCGGACGCGAAGGTGTACTCCCACACGCCGTCGGTGGCGAGGCTGGTGGCGTACACCGAGCTGGTCGTCGGGGCCCACTCGCCGTGGCCGAGCACGAGTGCGAGCTCCGTGGCTTCCGCGCCCGAGCGGCTCACGCCGACGGGCGAGGCGTTCAGTTCGCCGCCGACGCCGATCTCCCAGGTCTGCACGTCGCCGGCGTCGTGGACGCTGTAGAGGTGCGCGCCGCGCGGGTCGACGAGCACCTGGCGCGTCGGACTGTTCGCGTCGACGTCGGCGAACAGCGGCGCCGAGGGAGCGCCGGTCAGAGCGTCGAGCTCGAAGGCGCGCAGCGTGGTCGAGGCGTCGAGGCCCGCGTAGAGCACCGAATCGTCGGACAGCATCGCGAGGCTGGTCACTCCCGCGGCGCCGATCGCGGCGGGGCTCCAACCCTGCGGCGTGAGCGCGCCCGTGAGCGCGTCGACGTCGTAGCCGTGGATGTCCGTGGCGTTCGAGCAGCCCGCGTACAGTCGCGCGCCGTCCGAGGTGAGCACGAGCGTGCGCACTCCGTCGCCGCTGGCCGTGGCGCCGAGCGCCGTGAGGTCGCCGTCGAGCGCGTCGATCGCGAAGCCCTCGATCGTGTCGGAACCTTCGCTCGCGACGAACAGCCAGGCGTCGTTCGGATCGACCACGATCTGCGTCGGCGAGACGCCCGTCGCAGCCGTCGGGGTCGGCGTGGCGCTCAAGGCGCCGGTGTCGTCGTCGATCGCGAACGAGTGCAGCACGCCCAGCGCGGTGGTCGCGTACAGGAAGCGGCCGTCGTTCGTGCAGGCGATGTCCGTGATCGTGGCGGCCCCGATGGTCGTGCTGAGACCGCTCGAGGTCATCTCGAGCGAGCGCGTGTCGAGCTCGAAGCTGCGGATCACTCCGCCGGCGGCCGCGAACACGAAGCGGTTGTGGGGGTGGACGGCCAGCGCGCCGCTCGCGTCCGCGCACCACTGCTTGCCGTGGTGTTGCAGCGCGCCGCTCGACGTGTTGCGCACGAAGGCGCGCAGCAGCTGGGCGTCGGCGTCGATCGCGCACGCGCCGCGCGTGTAGGGCGGAACCACGTCCGCGGTGAAGGCCTGGAAGGTCGTCGCGGTGGCGCAATCCTCGACGGTGACCGAGAAATTGGCCGTCTCGATCGTGCTGGGCACGCCCGAGATCACTCCCGTGGTCGGATCCATCGACAGGCCCGCCGGAAGCGAGCCAGCGCTCACGCTCCAGTTGTCTCCGTAGCCCGCGTCGAGGCGCGGGCTCAGCTCGACGTACACGCCGCGGCCGAGCTCCTGCGCGAGATCCGGATAGGTCAGCCCCGTCGGCAGCACGTGAGCGACCTCCAGCGTGATGTCGACCGAGGCCTGTCCCGCTGAGTTGGCGGCGGTGACGGTGTACGTCGCGCTCGCCGTGATGGCCGAGGGGGCTCCGGAGATCACGCCGGTGTTCGCGTCGAGCGCGAGGCCAGCGGGCAGCGCGGGCGAGACCGAGTACGTCTGCACGGCGCCGCCGACGCTCGAGGGCGTGTTCGGCGTGATCGCGCCGCACAGGTCGTAGACCGGCGCGGATTGCGCGTAGCTGAGGTTGGCGGGCGGGCGCGGTCCGCTTCCGCCGCCGCCGCCGCCGCAGCTGGTGAGCACGAGAAGGGGCAACGCGAGCTGCGACAGGGCGCGACGATCGAAGGAGATAGACATGCGGGTCCTCTGCGCCGCCGGATTCGGAGGCTTCGAAGGTCTCATCGGCTCGATCGGGCTCGCAGCGCGCATCGCGACGCGACGCGCGTCCCACACTTGCGAAATCGTCGCGCGATGCCGCTCTCAGCGCTCCCACGCGCGGCCTCCCCAGAAAAAGGTTGCGGTCGCAACGATCTGGCGGACACTCGTTGGCCCGCAGTTTCTCAAGGCGCTCGACTGCGGCGCGCTGGTCAGGTCTCTCGTGAGCGCCCGCAACCCCCCACAAGGAGGTGCTGATGGAACTTCGCTCGGTGACGCAAGTCGCCCAGGTCGGCGGAGCGCAGGAGTTCGAGTTGCGCGTGCCGTCGCACGCGCACGGACTGCGCCAGGACGAGGAGTGGTTCGAACTCCGCCGAGAAGGCCGCTGGGTGCGGATGCGCATGCACGATTACGCGGAGCTCTTCGCGGATCAGGGCCTGTACGAAGCGCTGGTGTACGAGCTGCTCGAGTGCCGCTCGCCCGGACGCGTCGCCGCCCTCCTGAAGAACACGCTCGCCGACGTGGGCTGCGAGGGCGAGCGCCTGCGCGTGCTCGACCTCGGCGCTGGCAATGGCATCGTCGCCGAGGAGCTGCGCAAGCGCGGCGTCGAGTCGATCGTGGGCGTGGACATCCTCGAAAACGCGCGGGAAGCCGCCGAGCGCGACCGCCCCGGCGTCTACGACGACTACGTCGTCGCCGACCTCAGCGACCTCGAGCCGTCGACGCGCAAGCGCCTCGACGCGCGCAACCTCAACTGCCTGGTGAGCGTCGCCGCGCTGGGCTTCGGCGACATCCCGCCGCTGGTGTTCGCCAACGCGCTCGACGCGATCGCCTGCCCGGGCTGGGCGGCGTTCACGATCAAGGAGGAGTTCCTCACCCAGCGCGACGCGACCGGTTTCTCTCGGCTCGTGCGCGATCTGGAGGCCGCGGGCGTGCTGCGCATCGACGCGCGCCACCGCCTGTGGCACCGCCTCTCGCTGTCGGGGCGCAAGCTGTTCTACGTGGCGCTGATCGCACGCAAGCTGGCGCCGATCCCAGCGGAGCTGCTCGCGGCGTTGCGGAGCGAGTCGGCGCGAGCGGCGAGCTGCTGAGCGCGGATGTCGCCCTCGATGCGGCGAGCGCGTCGCGGGGTCGGCCCGCGATGCGCAGCTCGCGCCACGCGCGTTCGACCGCGGCGATCGAGCCTGTGTCGCAGGCTCCCTTGGCCGTCGTGAGCGCCTGCGTCGGCGCGCGCCACCGCTGCGCTCGCGTCGTCGGGCGCGCCCGCGCAAGCGGCCCGAACGAGGGCGCACCGCAGTTCGCGTGAGGGACGACGAGGTGACGATGCAGCCGCGAATCGAGTGGCGCGCGGTCAGCGTGCGCTATCCCAACGCGGGCGCTGCGGCGCTGAAGCAACTCAGCGCCAGCGTGGAAGCTGGAGAGCTGCTCGCGCTCGTGGGCGAGTCGGGTTCCGGCAAGACCACCGCGCTCAAGTGCGTCAATCGACTGGTCGAGCCGACCGAGGGCGTCGTGCTCGTCGACGGCGTCGACGTGACCCAGGTCGACCCCGTCGCGCTGCGGCGCAGCATCGGCTACGTCCTGCAACGCGGCGCGCTGTTCCCGCACCTCGACGTCGCGGAGAACATCGCGATCACGCCCAGGCTCCTCGGCTGGCCCGCGGGGCGCATCGCCGAACGCGTCGACGAGCTGCTGGCCTGCGTCGGGCTCGAGCCGCGCGCCTATCGCCGTCGTTCGCCAGGCGAGCTTTCGGGAGGACAGGCGCAACGCGTGGGGTTCGCGCGCGCTCTCGCGGCGCGGCCACGCGTGGTGC
The DNA here is from genome assembly GCA_938003765.1 of uncultured Planctomycetia bacterium. GTDB lineage: Bacteria > Planctomycetota > UBA1135 > UBA1135 > WYBT01. The sequence continues at coordinate 19,340 of CALKYE010000096.1, read as the reverse complement.
TGATGGACGAGCCGTTCGGAGCGCTCGACGCGCTGATTCGCGCCGAGCTGCAGGACGAAGTGGCGCGACTGCGGCGCGAACTCGGGCTCACCATCGTGCTGGTGACGCACGACCTCGGAGAGGCATTGGCGCTCGCGGACCGCGTCGCGGTGCTGCGGAGCGGAGAGCTCGTCGCCGAGGGCGCGCCGGAGCAGCTCGTGCGCGATCCCGGCCACCCGTACGCCGCCGCGCTCTTCGATGCAGCTCGCCGACAGGCGCGGCGCATGCTCGGCCCCGAGGTCGGAGGCGCTGCGTGAACGAGGCGCTCGCCGAACAACTCGAGCGGCTGCCGCGGCTGCTCGCGCCGCACGTGCTGCTCGTCGCGGGCTCGCTCGCGACCGGCGTGCTCGTGAGCTTGCCGCTCTCGCTGTTGTGCGCGCGCTTCACGCGCCTCGCGGCGCCCGTTCTCGCGCTCGCGAGCCTCGTGCAGACGATCCCCGCGCTCGCGCTGCTCGCCTTGATGGCGCCGCTCCTCGGCTCGATCGGCGTGCTGCCAGCGTTCCTCGCGCTCGTGATCTACAGCGTCATGCCCATCGCGCGCAACGCGATCACGGGGCTGCGCGAGGTCGATCCGGCGCTGATCGAGGCCGCTCGCGGCGTGGGCATGAGCGAAGGGCAGGTGCTGCTGCGCGTGCGCGCGCCACTGGCGTTGCCGACGATGCTCGCCGGTCTGCGCACCGCGACGGTCTGGACCGTCGGTCTCGCCACGCTCTCCACGCCGGTCGGCGCGCGCAGCCTGGGCAACTTCATCTTCAGCGGACTGCAGACGCAGAACTTCACCGCGGTGCTGGTCGGCTGCGTCGCCGCGGCGGGGCTCGCGCTCGCGCTCGACGCGCTGCTGGCGCTCGTCGAACAAGCCTGGGCGCGTCGACGTCCGGCGTTGGCGCTGGTGGCCGGCGCAGTGCTCGCGAGCGGAACGGCGTGGGCCGCGCTGCGCGAAGAGCCCTGGCGCGGCGGTCCCGCTCCGCTGCGCATCGGGGCCAAGACGTTCACGGAGCAGTACATCCTCGCGCGCTGCATCGCGACTCAGCTCGAGCGCGAGGGCCGCGCGATCGAGCTGGTCGAGAGCCTGGGCTCCACGGTCGCGTTCGACGCGCTCGTGCAGGGCGACATCGATGTGTACGTCGACTACAGCGGAACGCTGTGGGCGAACTACATGAAGCGCTCCGACACCCCCGGCGCCGCGCGCGTGCTCGCCGAGGTGTCCGACTGGCTCGCGCGCGAGCACGGTGTCGAATGCCTCGGGCCGCTGGGCTTCGAGAACGCCTACGCGATGGCCTTGCCGCGCGAGCGCGCGATCGAACTCGGCATCGACGACGTCGGCGACCTCGTGCGCCATGCGCCGAACATGACGCTCGGCGGCGACTACGAGTTCTTCGCTCGACCCGAATGGGCGGCGCTGCGCGATCGCTACGGACTGGGGTTCAAGGATCGGCGCAGCTTCGATCCGAGCCTCATGTTCCGCGCCGTCGAGATGGGCGAGGTCGACGTCCTCGCGGCGTTCTCGAGCGACGGACGCATCGCGGCGTACGACCTGGTCGTGCTCGACGAACCGCTCGAGGTCTTGCCGCCGTACGACGCGGTGCTGCTCGTGTCGGCGCGCGTGGCGGCCGATCCCGCGGCGCGCGCGGCCCTGTTGCCGTTGATCGGAGCGATCGACTCGGAAGCGATGCGGCGCGCCAACATGCAAGTCGACGTCGAGGGCCAGACGGTGGAAGCGGCAGCGGCGCTGCTGGTCCCGCCGACGCGGCCGCCGGCGCAGCGAGAAGTGGAGGAAGACGCGAAATGAACGCGATGGTGAAGTCACTTTGGATCGTGCTGCTGGCGCTCGTGGTGAGCGCGAGCTCTGCGCCGGGCGCTCAGACGCCGCAGACGGAGCGGCTCGACAGCCCGCGCGCGACGATGTTCGAGTTCCTCGAGGCCATTCACGCGGTGAGGTCGGGCGACGAGTCGGCCTGGCCGCGCGCGCTGGAGTGCTTCGACTTCGCCGAGGCGGACCTCGAGCCCAACGGCGAAGTCGCGCGCGAGGTCGCGCGCGACGTGTGGAACGCGCTCAACCACGTGCGACTGGTCAAGCGCGAGGACTTGCCCGATGCGGAGGCCAGCGCCGATCTCGAGCGCTTCCGCTACTTCCCGCGTCTGTTCGACTCGGGCGACGAGCGGCTGCGGATCCGCGCCGGACTGACCGAAGAGCGCATCGAGTTCGAACGCTCGGCCGACGGCAAGTGGCGCTTCTCGCCGCACACCGTGCGCGTCGCCGGTCCGCTGAGTCGCGCGCTCTCGCAGCTCGAGCTGGCGGTCGACCCCGATCGCTTCGACGACGTCGACGAAGCGCGCGTGCGGACCTGGATCCCGCAGTCGCTGCAGCGCGCCTCGCTGCTCGGCGTCGAAGCGTGGCAGTGGATCGGCCTGTTCGCGTTGCTGCTGCTCGGACTGGTCGTCGACCTGATGCTGCGACCGCTGATCGGTCGCCTGCTGCGGCTGTTGCTCCGGCGCTACGAACAGGCCGTTCAGCCGGACACGACGCGCAGCTTCCTGCGCGCGGCGGGACTCCTCGGCGCCGGACTGGTGTGGACGGTGCTGCTGCACTTCCTGGCCCTCACGGACACCGCCGAAGCCGTGCTCGTCGTAGCGGCGCGCACCTTCTCGATCCTGGCCGGCGCCTGGTGCGGATGGCGCGGCGCCGATCTGCTCGGCGAAGCGCTCCTGCACGCGGCGAGCAAGACCGCGAGCCGCTTCGACGACGTGATCGTGCCGCTGGTGCGCAAGGCGGCGAAGATCCTCGTCAGCGTGCTGGGAGCGATCTACGCGGCGCAGAGCCTCAGCGTCGACGTCATGCCGCTGATCACCGGTCTGGGCATCGGCGGTCTGGCGTTCGCCTTCGCCGCCAAGGACACCATCGAGAACTTCTTCGGCTCCGTCGCGGTCGTGATCGACCGGCCGTTCGAGGTGGGGGACTGGGTCGTGATCGACCAGATCGAGGGCACGGTCGAGGAGCTGGGCTTCCGCTCGACGCGCGTGCGGACCTTCTACAACTCGCAGGTCACGATCCCGAACGCGACGCTCGTGCGCGCGACGGTCGACAACTACGGGCGGCGGCGCTTCCGGCGCTGGAAGACCACGCTCGGCGTGCAGTACGACACGACGCCCGATCAGCTCGTGGCGTTCACGGAAGGGATCCGCGAGCTCGTGCGCTCGCATCCCTACACGCGCAAGGACTACTACCAGATCTGGTGCAACGAGTTCGGGGCCTCGAGCCTCGACATCCTGCTCTACATCTTCTTCGAGGCGCCCGACTGGTCGACCGAGCTGCGCGAGCGCGAGCGCATGTTCCTCGACATCGTGCGGCTCGCCGATCGGCTCGAGGTGCAGTTCGCGTTCCCCACGCACACGGTGCACGTCTACCAGGAGGAGCATGCGCCCGCGGTGGCGCGGCACGAGCCTCCGCAGGCGACGAGCGAGCTGCGCGCGCGGGTGCGAGGTCTGCGGGCCGCGCGCACGCTCGTCGCGCAGCAGCCGTGGCGAACGAGCAAGCCCGGGGGCGTGCAGTTCGAAGCGCCGAGCGAGCTCGACGATGCCGCGCTGAGCGATCCGTCGCGTTCGAACGAAGACACGCGCTCGAGCTGATCGGCGTCGGGCGCGGCGTTACCTTGCTCGGTAGCCCCCGCCCTTTCGCCGTCCCCACTCGGAGCGTCCGTGTCTTCCAAGAGCCGTTTCCCGCACTCGCTGGTGCTGATCTTCGCGATGATCGTGCTGGCGCAGCTCGCGACGTACTTGCTCGCGCCAGGCGAGTACCAGCGCGTCCCCGATCCCGTCAGCGGGCGCGACATGGTGGTCCCCGGGACCTACGCGCAGGTGGAAGCGGCGAGCGTGCCGTGGCACTCGTTCCTGACCTTGATCCCCAAGGGCATGGAGAAGGGGGCCGACATCATCTTCTTCGTGTTCATCGTCGGCGGCGTGATCGCCGTGGTGCGCGCGACGGGGGCGATCGACGCGCTGATCGGCGCGACGATCCGACACGTGGGCGACAAGCCCGCGCTGCTCGTCGCCGGAACGATGAGCCTGCTCGCGCTCGGCGCCTCGACCATCGGGATGGCCGAGGAGTACATGCCGTTCATCCCAGTGCTCGTGACCATGTGTCTGGCGCTGAAGATGGATGCGATCGTCGCCATGGCGATCGTCTACGTCGGCGCGGGCGTCGGCTACGGCTGCGCGGCGCTCAACCCGTTCACCGTGATGATCGCGCAGCGCATCGCGGGCGTGGAGCTCGCGTCCAATCAGGGGCTGCGCTGGGGCCTGCTCGTGGTGTGCCTGGCGATCGCCACGCACCACACGATGCGCTACGTCCGCCGCATCCAAGCCGATCCTTCGAAGAGCCTCGTGCTCGGCGTCGACTACTCGAGCGGGTTCGAGATGCCCAAGGATCAGCGCTTCACTGCGGCGCGCGCCACGATCCTGGCGCTGTTCGCCGGCGCGGTCGTGCTGTTCGTGTGGGGGATCAAGGTCCACGAGTGGTACCTCACCGAGCTCGCGGCCGTGTTCTTCGCCATCGCGATCTTGTCGGCGTTGCTCGGCGGACTGTCGCCGAACAAGACCGCGAGTGAGTTCTGCGCTGGCGCAGCGGAGATGACGACGACCGCGCTGCTCATCGGCTTCGCGCGCACGATCGAGCAGATGCTCAACGAGGGCCGCGTGATCGACTCCGTCATCCACGCGCTCGCGCAACCGCTCCAGGCCGGCACGCCGGACCTCGCAGCGATCGGGATGCTCGCGGTGCAGTCGGTCACGAACTTCTTCATCCCGTCGGGATCAGGGCAGGCCTACGTGACCATGCCGATCATGGCGCCGCTCGCCGATGTGACCGGCGTCTCGCGCGAGGTGGCCGTGCTCGCCTACCAGTTCGGCGACGGCTTCACGAACATGATCGTGCCCACCAACGCGCTCCTGATGGGCATGCTTGCGCTGGGCCGGATCCCGTTCGAACGCTGGGCGCGCTTCGTCTTGCCCTTGCTGGCGAAAATCTACCTGCTGCTGGTTGCGTTCCTGGTCTGGGCCGTCCATTCGGGGCTCTGAGAGCCTCCGCGAATTCGAGGCGCTTACACACCGCCCGCGTCGCTTCGTACGCCCTTTTTCGCCTTCTGATCGAGCGCCGTCAGCCCCGCGCGCGCAAGCGTCGCGTATCATCGAACGAAGGTCGGACGTTCCGTGCGTCCGAGTTCTGGTGCGGCCCTGCTCGGTGCTGACCCAGAAACGGGAGGTTCTGTCTCCCCCGATTTGCACCCCTTTCTCATCCCCCTCCGAGCGGAGCTCTTCTCCATGAGACTCGTTTCGAATCTTCCCCGCGCCTTCGGCGCGGTTGCGGCCATGGCGGCACTCGCCCTGGGCGCTCAGGCGCAGACTCTCGGTTGCGCAACCGGCGGCGTCGGCGGCCTGATCCCCACGACCGGCACCGGCGGCGGCACGTTCCCCGGAACGCTCCCCACGGCCCCCACCAGCTCGACGCTCATCGTGGCGAGCTTGCCTCCGGGCGCGACGGTCGTGACCGAGGTGCGCATCCTCGGACTGACCCACACCTGGATCGCCGACCTTCAGTTCGTGCTCACCGACCCCTCGGGCGGTCAGCACAACGTCGCCTGCCGCGTCGGCGGTTTCTCGTGCGACTACGGTGGCGACTACACCTTCATCCCGTCCTGCACGGGCGGCCTCGCGCTGCCTGCGACCTGCTCGGGCCTCACCGTTCTGACTCCGGGCTCGTACGACCAGAACTTCGGTGCGGGCACGCTCGCCTGGCCGAACGGCACGAACGGCATCTTCAACACGCGTCTCGACACCATTCCGGCCGCCACCGGAAGCTGGACGTTGACCGCGTACGACTGGGCCGGCGGCGACATCGGCAGCTTTGCGAGCTGGGACGTCTGCTTCGGCAACCCGCTCCCGCCGGCGCCGCCCGCAGGCGCGCCGACGCTGAACACGCCCGCCGACCTGGCCACCGTGGCCAACCCGGTCACCCTGACCTGGAACGCCGTCGCGTGCGCCGCGAGCTATGACCTCGACCTCGACGGTGTCGTCACGACGGGCATCCTCGGCACCTCCTTCAACGCGCCGGTGCTCGCTGCTGGCGTGCACACGTGGGCCGTGCGCGCGGTGAATGCTTCGGGCGCGAGCGCGTTCTCGACTTCGCGTTCCTTCACGATTCCGACGCCCCCGCCGCCCTCGACCTGCGTCGCAGGTGGTGCGGGCGGACTGATCCCCGCTACCGGCACCGGTGGCACCGGCGCGGTCTGGCCGACGACGCTTCCGGCGTCGCCGTTCACCAACACCTATCCGGTCGTGGTGCCTCCGGGCGCTTCGCAGATCGTCAAGATCGACCTCAACTTCACCACCCAGCACACCTGGATCGGCGACTTGTTCATCGTTCTGACCGACCCCACCGGCGGTCAGCACAACGTCCTGCACCGCGTCGGCTCGACGGGCAACGCCGTGGGTCTCAACTGTGACCTCAACGGCGCCTACTCGATCTACGAGAGCGCTGGTCAGCCGTGGCCGACCACGTGCCCCGGCACCTCCGACATCGTGAACGGCGACTACAACCAGAACTTCGGCGCTTGGAACAGCGGCGATCTCGGCATCTTCAACACCGCTCTGGGTTCGATCCCGGTCGCGAGCGGAAACTGGACGCTGACGATCTACGACTGGGCTGGCGGTGACAGCGGCGCGCTCGGCAGCTGGCAACTCTGCTTCGACACGGGTCCGGCCGGTCCGACCGCGTACTGCACGTCTGGCACCTCGACGAACGGCTGCCTCCCGTCGATCAGCGCCAACGTTCAGCCGAACCTCGCCAACAACGCGGGCTGCGTCATCACCTGCGCGAACGTCGAAGGTCAGAAGCTCGGCCTGTTCTTCTACGGCGTCGACAACACCGGCTTCTCGCCGGTCGCGTGGGGCGCTGGCACCAGCTTCCTGTGCGTCAAGGGCCCGACCCAGCGCACTCCGTCGGCCAGCTCCGGCGGCACGTTCGGCGCTTGCGACGGCACGCTGTCGGTGAACTGGGACGCCTTCCAAGCGGCCAACCCCGGCTCGCTCGGCAACCCGTTCTCGGCCGGCGACTCGATCTTCGTGCAGACCTGGTACCGCGACCCGCCGAGCCCGAAGACGACCAACCTGTCGGACGCGCTCGAGATGACGGTCCAGCCGTGATCTAGCGTGTTGGCTGGCCGGCCCTGACGGGTCGGCTGGTCGAGTTCAAGCGAGGGCGTCGGTTCGAGATGAACCGGCGCCCTCGTCATTTTCGTCCACGATGCGCACGGGATCGGCGCCGCGAATCACGGTCGACGCGTAGGATCGAGTTCCGAGCGATGGTGTTCCGTCGCCGAACGCCCCGGACTCGCTCGCCCGGGCGCTACACCACCCCAAGACGAGCGAGCTCCCACCCTCCATGAATCCTTCGACTCTCGCGCTTCGCGGCCTGACCGCGGTCGCAGCTCTGGCAGCTCTTGCGAGCTCGGCGAATGCTCAGACGATCGGCTGCGTGACCGGCGGCTCCGGCGCACTGATCCCCGTGACCGGCACTGGCGGCGGCGGCGCCTACCAAACCACTCTGCCTCCGTCGCCCGGCGTCGCGACGCTGAACGTGGCCACGATTCCTCCCGGCGCGACGGTCGTCACCGAAGTGAAGCTCATCGGCCTCACGCACACCTACGTGTACGACCTGCAGTTCGTGCTCACGAGTCCGTCGGGCGCCGTGCACAACCTGTGGACGCGGCCCAACAGCGGCGGCGGGATCGTGTTCAGCTGCGACTTCGGCGGCAACTACACGATCGTTCCGCCCACGTCGTGCGCGCAGAGCTATCCCGCGGGCTGCACGAGCCCGACGATCTTCCCCACGGGAGTTTGGGCGCAAGACTTCGGCGATTGGCTCAGCGGCAGCGCGGGGGTCTTCAACACTCCGCTCGACACGATTCCCGCGCAGACCGGAACGTGGACGTTGACGATCTACGACTGGGCCGGCATCGACACCGGAGCGCTGACGAGCTGGGACCTGTGCTTCGGAACGCCGGGTGGCAGCGCGCCTTCGAGCGCACCCATGCAGATCGGTCCGACCACGGGGGCCGCGGTGACTGCGCCGGTTTCGTTCTCGTGGTCCGGGTTCAACTGCGCCACGACCTACGACCTGGACATCGACGGCGTCGTCACCACGGGCCTCACGACGACCAGCAGCACGGTCGCGCTCGGCAACGGCGCGCACACCTGGCGCGTGCGCGCGTTGAACGGCGGCGGCGCGGGTCCTTGGTCCAGCGTGGTCAACTTCGACGTGATCCCGCCGCCGACGTGCGTCGGCGGAACGGGCCCCGGCGGGTTCATCCCGTCGAGCGGCACGGGCGGCAACGGCGTGTGGCCGACGACGCTTCCGCCGCAGGAGTTCGTCTCGACGCAGAGCGTCACTCCGCCGGGCGGCGGGGGCGTGCTCGCCAAGGTGGAGTTGAACGGCCTGTCGCACACCTGGGTCGGTGACCTGCAAGTCGTCCTCACGGACCCGACTGGCGGCCGGCACAACATCCTCTGCCGCCCCGGCTCGGTCGGCGGCTCCGTCGGTTTGAACTGCGACCTCGACGGCAGCACCTACTCGTTCTGGCAAGGCGGCCAGCAGGACGTCCCCACGGTTTGCCCCGGTACTTCGTTCACGGGCGGGGAGTTCAACCAGCACTTCGGCACGTGGAACTCGGGCGACGTGGGCATCTTCAACACGCCGCTCGGCTTGATCCCCGTGTCGGCCGGCAACTGGACGCTCACGATCTACGACTGGGCTGGCGGCGACACCGGCGGCATCACCAACTGGCGACTGTGCTTCGCGGGCCCGAGCGGACCGACGACGTTCTGCCCGCCGAACGCGCCGGGCACGACCAACGGCTGCCTCGCCACGATCTCGGCGAACGGCAACCCCAACGTGGCGCAGACCGCTCCGTGCGTCATCACCGTGAACAGCGTCGAAGGCCAGAAGTCCGGGTTGCTGTTCTACGGCGTCTCGGGTCAGGTGAACTTCCCCTGGTGCGCTTCGGGCGGCAACAGCTTCCTGTGCGTCAAGGGACCGACGCAGCGCATCTTCGCGCAGACCACGGGCGGCACGGCCGGCCAGTGCAACGGCCAGCTCGTGAACGACTGGAACGCGTTCCACCAGGTCTATCCCAACGCTCTGGGTCAACCGTTCTCCGCCGGTGACGTCGTCTCCGTGCAGGGCTGGTTCCGCGATCCGCCGAACTGCAAGACGACCTTCATCTCGCAGGGACTCACGCTGACTTACCAGCCGTGAGCCGCGCGCGGCCTGCTCGCACGCCGCGAGCGGGTTCAGCGCACTGATCGTGACGCCGGGCAGCCCGAGTGGCTGTCCGGCGTCGTTTCCTGCGAGCGGCCTTCGCCGTGTCTCTTCCGCGTCGAGCGCGTCGACGCGCGCACTCGAGTCCTCTCCTCGCGCGCCTGCGAGAGTTCGTTGACGTCGCTGCTCGCCGCGCCGGTCGACGCGACGCTCCCGTGCGGGGATCGCAGCCGACGCCGCTCTCGACGGTCAGCTAGCCCGCGACGTGCGACGCATCGACGTGCTGTTCGAGCACGCGGTCGAGCATCTCGCGCACGGTGTCCTCCGCGCTGACGATGCCACTGGCGTGGTCGACGCGCTCGCGCGACGCGAGTTCATCGGGCGGCTCGAAGCTCGGCTTGGCGCGCAGGTACACGCCCCAATCGGCGTCGGAGCTCTCGTCGCGCTCGCCTTTGCGCGCTTCCATGCGCTGACGCGTGCGCTCCTCGTCGGCGTGCGCGTGGACGAGCACGAACGGCGCGCCGAGCTCGCGCGCGAGCGCCCGGAACGGCTCGCGCCACGCGCGCGTCGAGAACGTCGCATCGACGACCACGCTGCGTCGCCGGGAGTGCGCCGATCCGCTCAGGAGCTCCCGACTCGTCTCGAGCAACGATTCGTAGGTGCGCTCCTTGAGCGTGGGTGAGTACAGCCCGGACTCGTACGCCTCGCCTGCGCTGCGCGTGCGTGGCCGCTGCGCCAGGATCTTGCGCCGCACGTCGCTCGAGAGCTCCGCCGCCTCGAACGGCGACGCGAGATGGCGCGCGAGCCACGACTTGCCGCTCGCCGGAAGGCCGCAAGTGAGGATCAGCACGGGCGGCAGCGCGTATGAGAGCGCGAGGTGCACGTAGCTCTGCGCCGCGCCGCGCTCCAGCGCGCGCTGCTCTGCGCTCGTCGCCTGCGAGGCGCGGATGGCGCCGACCTTCGCGCGCACCAACGCCCGATAGGCCTTGTAGAAGTCGAGCAGCTCGAGCAGCTCAGCGTCGTCCGAGTGCGTCACGTACTCGCGGGCCAGCACCTCGGAGAAACCGCGGAAGCCGCGGAGGTCCAGGTCCATGCACAGGAACCCCAGGTCGCTCGCCACGTCCGAGCAGCGCAGGGCCTGCGAGAACTCGACGCAGTCGTACGCGACGACGCCCTGCTCGCTCAGGCAGATGTTCCCCGAGTGCAGGTCGCCGTGTCCGTCGCACACGCGCCCGCTCGATGCGCGGGCCTCGACCTGCGGCGCGAGGCGGACGAGCTCCTCCTCGAGCTGCTTGCGCAGGAACGCGAGCGCGCGCGCCGAGAGCGCGTCGACGCCGCGGCCCGCGACGTGCTCCTCGAGCGCGTCCAGGTTGTCGCGAGCGTTGCGCGCCACCGCGTCGATCGAGCCGAAGCGCGCGATCCTCGGCCCGCGCTCCGCGCTGCGGTGGAACTCGGCTACGAAGCGCGCGACGTCGCCAACCCACTCGTTGTCGAGCTCGCCGCGTTCCAGCAGCGCGTCGAGCATGCGCTGCGCCGGCAGGCGCGCCATTTCGACCACCCAGTCGACCGTCTCTCCCTCTCCGTCGAGCCGCACGCGCCCGTTCGCATCGCGGCGCAACGGCGCCACGCGCAGGTAGGTGTCGGGCGCGAGTCGGCGATTGAGGCGCAGCTCTTCCTCGCAGAAGTGCTTGCGCAGCTCGAGGCTCGAGTAGTCGAGGAACGGCAGGCTCAAGTCCTTCTTGAGCTTGTAGACACGCGTCGACGTGAAGTAGAGCCGCGATATGTGCGTCTCGACGAACTCGATCTCCTCGCGCGCATCCGACCACGTGGCCGGCGCGAGCAGCGGATCGACGTCAGGATCGGGCTCGAGCTGCATCGGAGCGGGGCCTTTCTCGGCATTCGGCCCGTTGTGCGCCATGCGGACTTGGGCGCAAGCCTCCGATGCTCGACGAGGCGTTCAAACCGCGCGCCCGCGGCCGGGCATCGGAATCGGGTAGAGCCCGTGGGCGTCGGGAGTGATCGGCGCGTCGGCGGTCCAGCTCAGCTCGGCGGGCCCCAGCTCGATGTTCGAGGCCAGCGCCTCGTCCCAGCTGAGTTCCTTCCCCGAGTACGTCGCCATGCGGCCCATGATCGCGGTCATGGTCGCGTGCGCGCCGTTCACGCTCTCGTCGTGCTCGCGGTCCTCGCGGATCGCGCGGAAGAGCACGTCGTGCTCGACCTGATAGGGATCGCCGCTCTCCTGCCGCGAACGCCAGCGCGTGCCGTCCTTGAGCGTGATCGCGCCCGCGCCGACGTTGCACTCGCCCAGCGCGCCGTGCGCGTGCTCGCTGACGCTCGACCACGTGTTCGGCTGGTGGCGGCACTGCGACAGCATCTTCGAGCCGTCGGCGTAGGTGAACTCGACGAAGTGGTGGTCGTAGATCTCGCCGAAGTCCGGACCGGTGCGCACCTGCCGTCCGCCCTGGCCCTGCGCGCGCACCGGCGTCGCGTTCTTGATCCAGTTGCAGACGTCGATGTTGTGGATGTGCTGCTCGACGATGTGGTCGCCGCACAGCCAGTTGAAGTAGTACCAGTTGCGCATCTGGTACTCGATCTCGGTCATCTGCGGCTGGCGCTTCTGCACCCACACTCCGTCGGAGTTCCAGTAGCAGCGCAGGAGGTTGATGTCGCCGAGCGCGCCCGCTTGCAGGCGTTGGATCGTCTCGACGTAGCGCGCGTCGTGGTGGCGCTGCAGTCCGACGCCGACCTTGAGCTGCTGCTTCTTCGCCTGCTCCGCCGCGGCGAGCACGCGTCGCACGCCGGGCGCGTCGACAGCCACGGGCTTCTCCATGAACACGTGCCGGCCGCGCGAGACGGCGTATTCGAAGTGCGCGGGGCGGAAGCCCGGCTGCGTGCACAGGAGCACCACGTCGCAGTCGACGTCGATGGCCTTCTTGTACGCGTCGAAGCCGAGGAAGCGCCGCTCGGGCGGGACGTCGACGCGATCGGGCCGCGCGCGCGAGACCTCGGCGAGGCAGTTCTCGATGCGATCGAGGAACGCGTCGGCCATCGCCACCAGCTTCACGGGGCCTTCGGTCGAGAGCGCTTGGACGGCGGCGCCCGATCCACGTCCGCCGCAGCCGATCAGCGCGACGCGCAGCTCCTTCTCACCGAGCGTGCGCGCGAGCTTCGCGCTCGCCGGCTGAACCAGCGAGGCGCCGACGAGCGCGGCCGAGGATCCGACGAGGAACTGCCGGCGAGCGAGGCTCGCGGCGTCGATGGGGGCGTGGGGCATGGGTGGGGTTCCAAGAGCGCGCGAGGCGTGACTGCTTGGCATGTTAGCGCCACCCGCTGATCGCAAAGGCCGGAAACCGACGCTGCGAAGCGGCTCGCGCAGCGTCGGGCGCGGCTGCGTCGCTCGAGCATGCGAGGGCCGTAACGAAGCGGGACGCTGCCCGGCGCATTGGCCAGGCAACGTCCCTTCCGTTTCTCGTCGCGCGCTGTGCGCGACAACTCGGATCCTCGGCGCTCGCGTTGCGCTACTGAGTGAAGACCACTCGCAGTGCGTCGGAGAAGTTGGCCGCGCCCGCCGAGCTGGTCGGATCGCGGTACCAGAACTGGAAGTTCCGGACAGCGCCGTCGGTGATCGTGGCCATCGGCCACATGCCGAGGTCGAGGGCGCGCGACGTCGCGCCGTTCGCGTTCGTCATCTGAGTCGGCCCCACGCGCGCGATCGGCTGTCCGACGCACATGATGCCGCCGTAGTACGGCGTCGCTTGGGCCGTCTGCCCGAGGAAGAAGAGGCCGTTGACGAGAGCCGGTGCTCCCGTGATGTGCAGCACCAAGTCATTGGCGGCGATGCTGACCGAACCCGTCGAGCTGATCCGCGCGCCGGCGCCGGCCGTATTGGGCGCACCCGTGCAGTACGTTTGCGGGTTCACGCTCGAGCTCAAGAGAACGCTGACGCTGTTGCCCTGGTCGTTGGTCGCGATCAGGTCCAAGTAGCCGTTGCGATCGAGGTCGCCCGCGGCGACGAAGTCCGCAGCCGGACCCAGCAGAGCGAAGGTCTCCGCGACGCCGAGCTGGCCGCCGCCGATGTTGAGCAACACCGAAAGGAAGTTGGTCGCAGAGTTCGCCACGGCCACGTCCATGCGGCCGTCGCGGTCGAGGTCCGCCGCGACGAGCCCCACCGGGTGGACTGCGCCCGTGGGGTAGTAGGTCATCGGCGCGAACACGTTGGGCGAGGTCTGGAGGAGCAGGCCGATGTCTTGGATCGTCGTGTCCGAGATGCTCAGGGCCACGTCGTCATCGCCGTCCTCATCGAAGTCGGCCACGGCGACGTCCTCGGGACGTTGGTCCGTCGGATTCGAGCTCATCGCGATGGTCTGTCCCACCACGAAGGCGCCTGAGCCGAGATTGGTCAGGAAGGTGATCCGCCGCAACTGGTGCATGACCACGACCAGATCGAGGGGCGCCGAGCCTCCGCCGATCGGGGGCGCCTGGAACTTGCCGCTGGCGAGCCCGCGCGGGCCCACGCCGACGATGATCGTCTGCGACACCTGAAAGGCGCCGGGCCCGACGTTGAGCACGATGCTGACCGTTCCGCTCAAGCGGTTGGACACAGCAAGGTCATCGTCGCCGTCGCGGTCCCAGTCGCCCTTGGTGATGTGCGTAGGCCCATCTCCAACGGGCAGCGTGACCCCCGCGCCGAACGCGCCGTTGCCGAGGTTCGGCAGGTATTGAATCGAGTCGACGCCCTGCAACGCCACGACGAGGTCCATGCGACCATCGCCGTTGAAGTCGCCTGCGACGATGTCCATCGGTTCGCTGAGCACGTCCAAGGCGGTGAACTCAGCCGGCCCGAACGCGCCGGCGCCGAGGTTGCGGACCAGGCTCAGACGCGCCGGGGTGCGGACGGTCGAGACGAGGTCGAGGTGTCCGTCGCCATCGAAGTCCGCGACGGCCACCGCTTCGGGGTCGGTCCCCACCGAATAGGCGATCGGCGGATGAAAGGATGCTTGAGCGACGGCGTTCGCCGCGAGGCAGGTGAAGGCTGCGGACAGCCCGACAACACTACGAATGACATGCATGATCGCGATTCCATAGTTCATGGCCGAGAGCAGAGTCCGGGCGACGCCTGACCTGTCTCTCAGCAGACGCGAGGAGGGTATGGACGCCCTCCGGCGCGGAACATCAACGCTATTGGCGAGGTGGGAGCGCGGATCTAGGTAGCGGCGCGTGCGCTCGTAGCGTCAGCACGCGCCTGCGGCTCTCGCCTTGTCGACGTCCGACGCACGAGGCGTAGACGCTCCCGCTCGAGCGCTTCGCTCAGCGCCCGCCCTTGCGCTGACGCTCGAGGATCTCGCGCACCGAGTCGAGGTCGGGCTCCCAGAACTTCGCCTTCACGTCGTCGGCGGGCTCGACCAGCGGGCGCACGACGCGGAAGCCGACGAACTTCGCGTCGGTCAAGTACCAGATCGACTTGGGGAGCTGCGGATCCTGCACCTTCCAGCCCGCCGCCGAACCGCGGCGCGCCGCGCTGCGCAGTCGATCCGCGTCGTCGTCCCACGATCCGCCGCGCACGGCGCGCGGGTACAGCTTGGTCGGCCAGTTGATCGGGTTGCTCGCGAGCTTGCCTTCGAACGCGCGCAGGAACGCGCCGTCGTCGTGTTGATCGATGCACCACTCGGCGACGTTGCCGTGCATGTCGTACAGGCCCCAGGCGTTCGGCTTGCGCTCCTTCACCTTGTGGTAGCGCCCGTCCGAGTTGTCGTACGACCAGGCGTACTCACCGAGAGCTTTGGGGTCGTCACCGAACGAGTACGCGCTCGTCGAACCCGCGCGACAGGCGTACTCCCACTCCGCTTCAGTGGGCAACCGGTAGAAGCGCCCGGTCTTCATCGACAACCACTTCGTGTAGTGCTTGGCGGCGAACTCGGTCATCGAGATCGCGGGGAAGCCCTCGAGCCCCATGCCGAAGTCCATCGGCACGTAGGGCGGCGTCGGCCGGCTCACCGCGTCGGCCCACGCGTCGGTGGGTTGACCCGCGAACGCGCCTGCCTTGCGCAGCTCGATGTCGAGCTTGAACTGGAACAGGCGGTACTCGTCCCAGGTCAGCTCGTGCTCCTCCATCCAGAACGCAGCGAGTTCGACCTGGGTGGGCGCGCACTCGTCGTCCTTGCGGTCCTTCTCGCCCGCGGGCGATCCCATCAGGAACTTGCCGCTGCGGATCGGAACCATCGTGAACTTCACGTCGCTGCCGGGGATGGTCTCGACGTAGCGCTTCATCTCGGACTCGCTCGCCGCCTCGGCGTCGGGATTGGCGACGCGCGGCGGGGCTTCCGCGGGCATGGCGGGGTAGACGAAGGTCTCTTGGGACTGTGCGGAAGCGACGGCGCACACCAGGGCGATCGATACGAATCGGAGGTCTTGCATTGCGCGCGACAGCGTATCGTCACGCGCGCGCCATGCTGCGACCTGGAATCCTCGCGGGACTTGCGTCGATGCTCGCGCTGCTCGTCGGCGCGTGCCGCAGCGCGCCGCTCGAGCGCGTGGAGCTCGACGCGCCGGCGATGGGCACGCAGTTCCGCGTGGTTCTGTACGCCGAGGACGCCACTGCGGGCGAGAGCGCCGCACGCGCTGCGCTGGAGCGCGTCCACGAGCTCGAGCGCACGCTCAGCGACTATCGCGACGACAGCGAGCTGACGCGACTGGGCCGCCAGTCCGACGCGCACGCGCCGACGGAGTGGCTCGCGCTCGGCGCCGACCTCGAGCGCGTGCTGCGCGTCTCGCAGCAGCTCTCCGAGCTCACCGGCGGCGCCTTCGACGTCACCGTCGGGCCGCTCACGGCGCTGTGGCGTCGCGCGCGGCGCCAGCAGGAGCTCCCGCGCGCCGAACGCATCGACGCAGCGCTCGCAGCGAGCGGCTGGCGGAAGCTCGAGCTCGACCCGGCCGCGCCGCGCGCGCGCCTGCACGCCAGCGGGATGCGCTTGGATCCGGGCGGCATCGCGAAGGGCTTCGCGCTCGACGAAGCGCTCGCGCTGCTCGAGCGCGCCGGCTACTCGCGCGCGATGGTCGTGGGCGGAGGTGACGTCGCAGTGGGCGATGCTCCCCCGGGCGAAGCGGGCTGGCGCGTCGCGATCGCGCCTTTCGACGACGAGCGCGCGCGCCTGGAGCTGCGGCTCGAGCGCTGCGCCGTGTCGACCTCCGGCGACGTGTTCCAGGCGCTCGAACTCGACGGCCGACGCTGGTCGCACATCGTCGATCCGCGCAGCGGTTGGGCGCTCGAACGCCGCGTCAGCGCGAGCGTGATCGCGCCGTACGCGACGCTCTCCGACGCGCTCGCGACCGCGCTGTGCGTGGCGGGCCCTGACGGACTCTCGATGCTGCGCTACTTCGAGCGCGTCGAAGCGCGCGTCGTCACCGAACGAAGCGGCGCGTTCGAGAGCGTCGAGACGCCGGGATTCGGGCGCGGCGTCGAAGTGCGCGCCGCGCGCTGAGTCCGAGCGACTAGAGGCACTGCTTCAAGATCGCGAGGTCGCGCTCGAAGCTCTCGGCGGGCAGCGGGCCGAACGAGAAGCGGATCATCGAACCCATCGGTCCGCGATCGCCGCGGCGCGCCATGTCGCACAGGCGGCCCGGGAGGATCGCCGCGTCGTGCTTCATCAGGCGTTCGTTGAACGCATCGCCGGTCAGCCCCTTGGGCAGCCGCGCCCAGTGGTAGAAGCCGCCCGTGCCGGAGAAGAGCTCGAGTCCAAGCTCGCGCAGGCCCTCGCCGTAGCGCTTGCGCTGGCTGGTGTAGAACGCGGCCACCGCCTTGCGCGCCTGCGTGACGCGCGCGCGCTCGAGCAAGTCTGTGACGTAGAGCTGCGACGCGCGCGAGACGCCGCCCATCGCCAGTGAGCTGTAGTTGCGGAACAGCTCGATGTGCTGCTTCGAGGCCACGATCCAGCCGATGCGCATGCCGGGGACCTGCAGGCCCTTGGTGGCCGCTCCACTCACGAACACGTTCGTGTTGTCGATGTCGCGGATGTAGCGCAGCGCCGAGTCGGGCTCTTGCTCGGTGAAGAACTCATAGGCCTCGTCGAACAGAGCGCCGCGCTCGGGCGCGCTGTAGTGCGTCACCATCCGCTCGAGCTCGGGGCCGCGCAGCGTGATGCCTGTCGGGTTGCACGGATTGCTGCGGATGAGGAGCGTGCGCGCCTCGCGCGGATGGTCGTCGAGCGTCGGACGGAACTGGTTGCCAGGGTTGCTCGGGATGAGCACGTGATTGCGCCGCAGGAGCTTGAGCACGTCCCAGTACGGCGTGTACTCCGTCTCCTCGATGGCGACCTGCCAGTCCTCGAGCAGGAACGCCAGCACGGCGAAGATGCCCGGTCGCCCGCCGGCGAAGACCGCCACGTTGTCCGCGGTGATCCGCGCGCCGTAGAAGTGGCGGTAGTAGTCGGCGATCGCCTCGCGCAGCGGCGGCTGGCCGTCGGCCTTGGGGTACATGCGATCGGTCGCGCTGATCGCGATCGAGTCGGGCAGCGGCGGTCCGCCCGGGAGCTGCGTCGTCAGCGGAAAGCCCTGGGCCCACGGGTGCGTCCCGGGGTCGCCCATGTACTTGTGCGTGACTTCGGCGAAGCGGAACAGGGTCTCGTAGACCCCCATGGGGGCGAATTGGCGGAGGATCACGCGCGGCACTATACGCGCGTCGCTCGCGCCGCGGCGCGCGAGCGCGGACGCGACCAAGTGGCGCGCGACGCTCGCGGACTGACGACGTATCCTGCGCTCACGAGCTCGCTTCCAACCCGCGCCCCACACCGACCATGACCCGCCGATTCCAGCCGCCGACCGTTCCCTCGCTCACTCGCCGCGACGTGTTGATCAGCGGCGGCGCCGTGCTCGGCGGCGCCGCGCTCGCGAGCGCTGCTCAACCCGCATTCCCCGGCTTCCACCAATCCGGCAGCAGCGTGCTGCGCGTCGGACTGGTTGGCTGCGGCGGGCGCGGCACGGGCGCTGCGAGTCAGGCTCTGCGCGCCGACCCCAACACCGAGCTGGTGTGCGTCGGCGACGCCTTCCGCGATCACGCCGAGCAGGCGCTGGCCTCGCTGCGCGGCGACGAGGAGCTCGGCGCGCGCGTCAAGGTCTCGCCCGAGCACGTGTTCACCGGCTTCGACGCGTACAAGCGCGTGATCGAGAACTGCGACGTGGTGCTGTTCGCGACCTCGCCGCACTTCCGACCGATGCAGGTCGAGTACGCCGCCCAGCGCGGCGTGCACATGTTCGTCGAGAAGCCCGTCGCGGTCGACGCGCCCGGCGTGCGCCGCGTGATGGAAGCGTGCCG
This sequence comes from uncultured Planctomycetia bacterium, assembly GCA_938003765.1. Classification (GTDB taxonomy): domain Bacteria; phylum Planctomycetota; class UBA1135; order UBA1135; genus WYBT01. The sequence continues at coordinate 684 of CALKYE010000096.1, read as the reverse complement.
CGTCGCGCGCGAGAAGAAGCTCTCGGTCGTCTCGGGGCTGTGCTACCGCTACGAGCGCAAGAAGATCGAGACCGTCAAGCGCATCCACGACGGCGCGATCGGCGAGATCCTCACCGCGCAGTGCACCTACAACACCGGCGGCCTGTGGCACCGCGGGCGCCAGCCGGAGTGGAGCGACATGGAGTGGCAGATGCGCAACTGGCTCTACTTCACCTGGCTCTCGGGGGATCACATCGTCGAGCAGCACATCCACTCGCTCGACAAGATCGCCTGGGTGCTGGGCGACAAGACTCCGGCGCGCGTGACCTCGAGCGGCGGCCGCGCGCAGCGCATCGACCCCAAGTACGGCAACGTGTACGACCACTTCAACACGGTGTTCGAGTACGACGGCGGCGTGAAGATGTTCAGCTCGTGCCGTCAGTGGAACGGCGCGTCGAGCGACGTGAGCGACCACGTGTGGGGGACCAAGGGCGTCGCGCACCTGCAGTCGCACGCGATCGAAGGCGAGAACGCGTGGCGCCACCGCTCGCGCGACGGCGAGGCCGACGACATGTACCAGAACGAGCACGACGCGCTGTTCGCCGCGATCCGCAAGGGCGAGCCGCTCGACAACTCCGACTACATGTGCAAGTCGACGCTGCTCGCGATCATGGCGCGCATGTCGGCCTACACCGGCCAGACGCT
>CALKYE010000095.1 GCA_938003765.1 uncultured Planctomycetia bacterium | reverse complement strand
CCGCGTTCACGCTCTTGGTCGTGCCGCTCGCGTACGCCTGGACCCGCGCGCCGCGAGCCGCGTGAGCGCGCTGACAAGACTGCGGGCGGCGCCGCTCGAGGTCGAGCAACGCCGCCCGCGCAACTTTCGCTTCGACGTCGATCAGAACGTCGTCGCGTACACCTGGCGCAGCCAGTCGGGGAACTGCGGATAGTTCGCCGAGCGCGCCGACTCGCCCAGAGTGAGCGCCTCGCCGCTGCACAGCATCATCCCCAGGCCGTCCATGGCGGCCGCGCGCGTGGCCGCGTCGAGCTTCTCGTCCGCGACGAGCGAGCCCAGGCGCGTGAGCGCCGCGCTCGATCCGTGGAACGCGATGGCCGACGCCACCTGCCCCTGGAGGATCGGCTCGGCGACGGCGTCGAGCGTCGACACGATCGCGTCGAGGTCCTGCTCGACCCCGATCACGCCCAGCGCGAGCGCGATCTGCGAACGCACCAGCGGCGAACGCTCCTTCTCGAGCCGCTCGAGCAACGCGTCACGCGCGGCCGGGCTGCCCAGCAGTGCGAGGCCCTGCGCGGCGTACATGCGCGAGCGCGGATCGGCGGCCTGTTCGAGCGCCTCCGCCAACGGAGCGAGGGCGCGCGGCGAGCTCGTGAGGCCGAGCGCGAGCCAGTACGCGCCGCGGTCGTCAGCGCTGCGCACTTCCGCGAGCGCTTCGAGCAGCGCGACGGCGCCCGAAGGATCGCCCGCCTCGCGCGAGAGGATGCCCAGGCCGAGCGCGGCCCACGGGCGGTCGAGCGCGTCCTTGCCACGCAGCGTGGCTTCGAGTTGTTCGCGCGCCTTCGCTCCGCCGTGGCGGCCGAGCGAGACGAGCAGGAACGAGCTCGCGACCGGCTCCTTCTCGAGGTCGTAGGCCGTCATCAGGCCGGCGACCGCGAGCGGGTGCTCGAGCTCGCCGAGCGCGAGCGCGGCCGAGCGACGCAGCTCGATGCGCGAGCCCGACGCGAGGTGTTGGAGCTCGCCGAGCGTCTCCGCCTCGTTGCTCGCGCGCAGGGCTTCGGCAGCGCGGCAACGCACCGCGACCGGCCACGACTTGTCGTTCGAGCACTCGGCCGCCAGTTCCAGCAGCTCTGCGCTCGGGTTGAGCAGCACGTAGGTCATCGCCGCGACGCCGAAGGCCTCGCGCTCCGCCGACGGAATGCGCTTGGCGAGCGCGATGACCGCCTGGTCGCAGCTCTCGTCGAAGCCCACGCGACGGCCCAGACCGAGCGCCACCAGGGCGAGCGCGCGATCGCGGCGCGCCATGTCGCGCACGCGGCCTGCCTTGCCGTGCTCGACCGCACTCAGCAGCACCGCCTGCGCCTCGCTGGCGCCGCTCGCGCCCAGGCCGAGCAGCGCCGCGTCACGCACGGCCTGCTGGCTGTCGGCGAGACGCTCGACGAGCACTTCGACCGCATCCGCGCCGGCCACTCGACCGAGCGCGCCCGCCGCCGCGGCGCGAATCCGCGCATCGCGGTGTTCGACTTCGCGCAGGAGCAGCGGCGCCATCGCGCGTCGCATGAAGCGCAGACCGGAGGCCGAGCTGCGCCCCGGAGCATCGTCGCCGCGCGCCAACTCGAGTCGGTTGGGGCGCAGGAACTGGAGCTTGTTGAACTCCCACCACTGCCACCAGGTCGAGTCGGCTTCGCTCAGCGGGCCGCCGCCAGACGGCGATCCGCCGGGGCCGTCGGGCGCCGTCGGTCCGAGCGAGGTCGGGCCGGCGCCAGTCGGGCCGCCCGGAACGAACCCACCGGGTGAGCGCGGGCCACCGGGCGCGGGCGACGACGGGCCGCCGCCGCCGGGCGATCCGGGGCCGCCGGGCGAGCTGGGCGAGCCGGGCGTGGGAACCGTGTCGCCGGGAGCGGGAGCAGCGGGAATCCGCGGCATCGACGGCCCCTGGATGCGCGCCGCTTCGTCGAGCGCGAGGCCGTGCGTGTCGAGCCAGCCGAGGAAACGCGCGTCGCCCGAGAGGTCGGCGATCCAAGCGGTGTTGCTCGCGGCCGCGACCTCCTGCACGAGTTCGACCTCGCCGGTCGCGTGCAGCAGCTCGGCGATCGCGCAGCGCCGCCCGTCGGCGTCGACGAACTGCGGGAGCCGCGCGCCCGGATCCTGCGACTGCACGCCGAAGTCGGCGCGCGTCACGTAGGCGTCGAGCACGTCGAGGAGCTTCGCGCGGGCCTCGCGCTGCTCGGGTGAAAGTGAATCGAGGCTGGCTCGGGAGAGTTCAGCCTCGACTTTGAGGTAGCGCTCGCGCGCGGTGTTGCGTTCCGCGTGGAGGGGATCGGTCGTGGAGCTCGTCTGCGGCGCCTGGGAGAGCGCTAGCGCCGCGGCGAGGAGGATCGCTGTCGAATGCATGTCGTTTTGCCTCGTTGGATCAGCCGCCTTAAGAGAACGGCAAGGGCTGTGCCCGGACGACGACGAGTCGCGAGAGCGAGCCCCATGCGGTCGCGCAAGAGCGCGGGCGTTGACCCGCACTGGCGCCGCTGCCTGCCGCGTGGGCTAGGTCCGACGCACCGGCGGGTGACCAGCGGGGCGGGAATGTACTTACACGTGCCGAACGGCTTTGCACGGCCGTGACACACCGCGCGGTGGCCCCCCCGCGGCGCTCCGGTGCGCTCCCCGTCGGCCCTGGCAGACTGCAGAGTGGGATTCGTCCGTTGTATACTGGACGGTATAATACTCGCAGTTAGAATCCGGCCGCATGACGCCCCCCTCCCCCATGCGTGCTGGCCAGGCGCGCGCCCGCTTCGTCGGACGCGATCGCGAGCTCGAGGTGCTCACCGAGCTGTGGGACTCCGGCCGCCCGGAGCTCTTCGTGCTCTACGGCCGCCGCCGGGTCGGCAAGACCGAGTTGCTCCAACGCTTCTGCGCGGGCCGCAAGTCGGTGTACTTCCTCGCCGCGCAGGTGCGCGACCGCGACAACCTGCGCGCGCTGCGTCAGGCGATCGCCGAGGAGCTGGGCGACAAGCTCGCGACCGAAGTCGACTTCCCCGACTGGAGCTCGGCGCTGGGGTTCCTCGCGGAGCGCGCGGGTGACGAGCGCGTGGCCGTCGTGCTCGACGAGTTCCCCTACCTGTGCGAGGCCAACGCGAGCGTGCCATCGCAGCTCCAGCGCTTCTGGGACACGCGCGGCAAGCACAGCTCGTTGATGCTCGTCCTGTGCGGCAGCCAGGTCTCGTTCATGGAGAAGGAAGTGCTCGCGGAGAAGTCGCCGCTGTTCGGGCGGCGCACGGCGCAGCGGCGGCTCGAACCGATCTCTCCCGCCGATGCGCTCGCGTTCTTCCCCAACTGGTCGATGCGCGAGCGCGTGCTGGCCTTCTCGATCCTCGGCGGCATGCCCGCGTACCTGCAGCGCTTCGACGACGCGCGCTCGATCCGCGACAACCTGTTGCGCGAGGTGCTGCGCCCCGAGGGCTTCCTGTTCGACGAAGCGCACTTCCTGCTGCGCTCGGAGCTGACCACGCCGGCGACCTACAACTCGCTGCTCGCCGCCGTCGCGCGCGGCGCGCAGAAGCTCAACGACATCGCGCTCGAGGTCGGCGTCGACTCCACGACCGCCAACAAGTACCTGCACACGCTGCGCGAGCTGCGCCTGGTCGAGCGCGAGACCCCGCTGACCGACCCCGACCCGCTGCGCTCGCGGCGCGGCGTGTACCGCATCGCCGACCGCTTCCTCGCATTCCACTTCCGCCACGTGCAGCCCAACGTCTCGCTGATCCACGCGGGACGCGGTGAGCGCGTGTTCGAGCAGTTCGTCGAGCCCGACTTCGAGCGTCTGTACGACGAGGCGCGCGTCGAGTTCGTGCTCGACCACCTGCGCCGCGACGCCGCCGAAGCCCTGGGCGACGAAGTCAGCGACGTCGCGCGCCACTCGGGCCGCTACGTGCGCGCCATCGCCCGCACGTCGCGCGGCGCGCCGGTCGCCGCCATCGTGCTCCCCGACGGCAAGCCGGCCATGGGCGTGCTCGCGCAGGAACTCGAGACGCTCGAAACGGCCTTCGGCGCCAAGCTGCTCAAACTCAACTACGGCCTGACCGACCGCCCCGAGCGCCCGATCGAGGTCGAACGCGTCCCCGACGGAGAGCTCATCTGATGGCCATCGAGCAACGCTTCCAGGAGTACTTCGACGCGCTCGACCGCGCCGGCAACCAGGACCGCTGCTACGTCTGTCGGCGGACCTCGGCCGAGGTCAAACGCTTCTTCGGCTTCGCCGAGGACGGCACGCCGCTCGAGGCCGCCGAGTACGGGCTCGAGGACGTCGTGCTCGAGCCCAAGCTCGACGTGATGAGCTACCGCGGCCACCGGCCGGTGTGCGCCGTGTGCCAGCTCAACTTCGACTCGATCTTCCTGCTGGGCGAGCACGAGACCCTGGCCAGAGTGCTGGCCGAGATGGAGCACGAGCGCGAGCGGCTGTGGCCGGACGGCGGCGCCGAGTGACCCTCTTGAGCGCGTGACCGGGGCGCGCCTGGGCCGCTAGCGGGGCGAGTATCCTGTCGGGCTCGCGCCCAGCTCCACCATGCGCCACCTCACCACCCTCGCCCTCGCCGCCGTGCTCACCGTCGTCACCGCCTGCGGTGCGACCCGGACCGACTCGCACGCCGAAGCGGCGCGCCCGACCGTCCCGCTGCCGACCATGTCCGAGGCGCGGCCGGCGGACCTCCCGGGCCTGCACAACGTGGTCCGGTACGCCGACGGGCTCATGAGCGGCGCGCAGCCCGAGGGCGACGAGGGCTTCGAGACGCTCGCGTCGCTGGGCGTGAAGACCATCATCTCGGTGGACGGCGCGAAGCCGGACGTCGAGGGCGCAGCGCGCCACGGCTTGCGCTACGTGCACTTGCCGATCGGCTACAGCGGCATCGATCCGGCGCGCAAGGCGCAGCTCGCGCGCGCGGTCCACGAACTCCCCGGGCCGGTGTACGTGCACTGCCACCACGGCAAGCACCGCAGCGCCGGCGCCGCGGCGGCGATCGCGATGTCGTTGGGCATCGGCGACAGCGCCACGATGCTCGAGCGCATGGGCGTTTCGGGCACCGCCCAGAACTACAAGGGCATGTGGGCCTGCGCGAGCGAGACCACCAAGCTCAGCGCGGCGCAGCTCGCGAGCGCGCCGGCCGAGTTCCCCAGCGTCTACCGCACCAACGGCATGGTCGATGGGATGGTCGAGATCGACGTCGAGAACGACAACGTCAAGTCGTGCGAGCGCGCGAAGTGGACCTCGCCCGAAGACCACCCCGACATGTTCCCGGCCAAGGCGTCCGCTGGGCTCGCGCGCTCGCTCCACGCGATGCTCGACGACGGCGAGACCAAAGCGAAGGGTGAAGAGTTCGGCCGGCTGATGAAGGCTGCCGCTGACGCGGCCAGCGCGCTGGACGGCGCGGTCAAGGCCGGGCAATCGCCCGAACAGCTCTCAGCGCTGTTCAAGCAGGTCGGCCAGGCGTGCAAGGACTGCCACTCCAAGTACCGCGACTAGCGTCGTGATCCGGGGTGAGAGGCGCGCCGAGCGCGACTCACTCTCCCGCGCACGGTAGAATCTGGGGCTCGGGCGGCCGATAGGGGTCGCCCGAGTCCCTTTTCCATCCCCTCCGCACCTGCCCCGCCGCTATGTACGACCCCGAACTCGTTCAACCGATGCGCGATGAAGTCACCCGCCTGGGCCTCAAGGAGCTGCGCACGCCCAGCGAGGTCGACAGCGCGCTGACCCAGCCCGGCACCGCACTGGTGTTCGTGAACTCGGTCTGCGGATGCGCCGCCGGAGGCGCGCGACCGGGCCTGCGACTGGCGCTCGAGCACGCCGCGAAGAAGCCCACCGCGATGTACACGGTGTTCGCCGGCATGGAGGCGGACGCGACGCAGAAGGCGCGCGGCTACTTCGCGCCCTACCGCCCGAGCTCGCCGCAGATCGCGCTGATGAAGGACGGCAAGCTCGTGACGATGATCCAGCGCCACGACATCGAAGGCCAGCAGCCGGCCGCGATCGCGCAGATGCTCACCAAGGCCTTCGAACAGCACTGCTGAGATTCGCGACCTCTCGCATCTCGCCGTGACGCAAGCGCTCGAACTCGCCGAGGCGTTCCTGCAGGAGGCCGTGTTCCGCTCGCGCGCCGAGCAGGCGGCGAGCACCGCCTTGGCCCAGCTCGCCACTCAGAAGCAAGCCGACAAGCAGCGTCAGTGCGGGCTGGGAACGGAGGCGGCCATCGCGCTCGAGCTGACGCCGCGCGCAGCGGAGCTGGCGCAGAGCCTGTGGCCCGCGGGGCTCGACGCCGCGCGCTCGACCGCAGTGCGAGCCGTGCTCGCGCAGTGGATCGAGCGCCAGGATCAGCTCGACCGCGAGCGCAACCACTTCCTCAAGGCGTTCCGACAAGCGCACGGCTTCGACCGCCGCGCCTACGGCCCCGAGTTGCTCGCCGAGTACGAGGCCGGACTCACGCGAGTCAACGAGCGCGCCAACGCTGAGCGACGCGCCGCAGCAGCGCAGCTCATCGCCTGAGCAAGCCGCGAGCTGACTCGCGAGCGCCGCGCTATCCTCGCTCGCACCACTTGCGGAAGTGGCGGAATTGGCAGACGCACAAGACTTAGGATCTTGCGCCGCAAGGCGTACGGGTTCGACTCCCGTCTTCCGCACCACCTAGAAAAGCCGGCGAAATCCAGCGGAGACCAGACTCCTCGCTCGAGGCGGTGGCGCGAGCCCGCGCTGGCGCATGCGGAGGCAAACGCGGCCGCACACCGCGACGACAACGCTGCGCCGCGCGAGAGCGGCTAGCGCGCCGCGCGCACGAGCACTTTCCCGACCGCTCGCACGGCTTGTTCGCCGGCCGCGTTGCGAATCTGTCCCGCGAGGAGAACCAGCTCGCCGCGCAGGGTCGGTTTGGGCTGGACCGCGACGACGTCCCAGGCGAGTTCGATCGGCTCGTCCGCGAGAACGGCGCGGCGGAAGCGGAAGCGGAACTCGAGACCGAGCATCGTGCGGTCGCCGGCCGGCCCGGGACATGAGAAGTGGGTCGCTGTCAGCCCCATGAGGAGCGCCGAGAGCTGCGTTCCGCTCAACACGATCGAGTCGAAGCCCGCGGCGCGCGCGCCACTCTCGTCGTGATGGATGGCGTTCATGTCTCCGCTCATGCGAGCGAAGAGCGACGCTTCCTGCGCGCTCACGCTGAGCGTGCGTCGCATCCGCTCGCGCTTGTCGGCGTGCTGCCCGGTCATGCGGCGCAGCCTAGCGCACGAGGCTCGCGCGCACCGATCAACGCGAAGAGCGAGCGAAGGTCGTGCGCAGCAGTTCGAGACGACTGCGCGATCGACATCGACCCAGCCTCTGTGTCGCGAGGCTCAGCGTCGCGCGCCGCATTGGCGCGGATCGCGAATCAAAGCCCGATCCAGCGGCCGATCGCGTAGGCGAACAGAACCGCGGAGAGGGCAACGCCGAACTCGCAGATTCGGCACAGCGTGTGAGCCAGGATGCGCGCCAATCGAATCCTCCTGCCCCTTGCGGGGCGTCGCGCCGCCAACTTCGAGCGAGGCCTGGGAGGTGGCCTGAGACGTGGCCTGGGAGATGGCCTCCAGAAGTCGGCCTCGAAGTGGACGCGAAGAGTTCCGCGAGCCCCGCGCGGCGCGGGTCAGAATTCGCGCGTTTTCGAGTGCGTAGTCACCCTCCGTAGGCGAGCGCGCGCGACAAGGGAACAGCCCCGCCCGCGCGACGATGCTCGTGCGAGGGCGAGGCTGTTTCGGTGCTCGGACCGCCGCGCCGCGGGGCGACGGGCGGGAGTTCGCGGCGACTACGGACAGACCGTCAGCTTGGCGGCGTTGGTGAGGTTGGTCGTGCTGGCGCTGGCGGGATCGCGCGACCAGTACTGCGAGTACACGTCGCGGCCGGGGTACAGGCCCGGGTCGACCTGGCTCTGGATGTGCGCGTTCATGTCGAACGCGAACGTCCCGCTGCAGTCCCCGCCGCCGGGAGTTCCGCCGGAGTTCTGGATCGTGGTGCGCAGCGTCGGGGGCTGCACGCACAGGAAGCCGCCCTGGAACGGCGCGCTGCTGGGCGCGAAGCCGTAGAACAAGAGTCCGCCGCGCTGAGCGACGATGTTCGAAGCGCTCACGACGCACGGCGAAGCGGAGGAGTAGCTCGCGCCGCCGGTCACGGCGATGGCGGGCGTGCAGCCGAGGCTGTTGACCTTCGCGGTGCAGTACGTGCTCGCCGGAGCGCAACTCCAACCTGCGCGCAACGTGCCGACGATCGAGATCGTGCCCGAGGCGCCGGTGGTCGGGTCGCTGAACGGGAAGGTGGTGTTCACCGGCATCGCGAGCGACAGAGTCACGCCCGACTGCGTGAGCGTGCCCGTCTGCGCCTGCGGCGTCGAGGTGAGGCCGGCGAGTGACGTCGACGACGCGCTCGAGCCCAGAGGCGTCACCACGAGCGTGCCCGCGAGCGCAGTGACCGTCACGTTGGCCGTGAACGCGCCGTTCGAAGCGATGGCGAAGTTCGACGCGCTGAACGCGAGGTGCAGTCCGTTCACGTCGATCAACGCCAGCGGCGGAAGGAACGGAAAGACGTTGTTGATCTTGCCGCGCAGGTCGGGGATCACCGCGGCGTCACCCGTTCCAGGCAGCGCGCCCGACGCAATCGGATCGGCGCCTGCGGCCGTGAGGATCATGTGCGTCGTTCCGCTCATCTGGAACGCCGTCGAGGGGTTCCCGACGATCGCGCCGAGCGAGCTGGTCCCCGACCAGTTGAAGTTCGAGTTCGACTGATCGATCGACAGCGTGAAGTCGCCTTGGGCGCTCGCGAGGGAAGCGCTGGCCACAAGGGCCAGTGCAGTCAGGGTTCGACGCATGGGATGAAGCTCGAGGGGCGGAGACGGTCTGGGACTTCTCGAGCGCGAAGAAAATGCGCCCGACTCCATCGAGCATACCGCCGCTCGTACGTTCAGGGCGGCGCGCGTTCGCGCTGCGCAGGCGCGCGGCCTACGATGGGCGACCTTCCGCGCTGGCCTCGCTCGCAGCCGAGTCTCATGCGCCTTCTCACCCAACTCATCGCCATCACCGCCCTCGCGGCCTTCTCCTCCCCCGCGGCCGCCGACATCATCGCGATCCGCTTCACCAGCGCGAAAGTCGCCAACCGCTACAAGGACCATCTGGTTCAGCGAAGCGGCGAGCTGATGGTGGTCGGCGAGCAGTTCAAGGAAGCTTCCGGGAGCGGCGGCGTGCCCGGCATGGGCGCCGCGGGCGGCGGTCGCGAGCCGTACAACGTGATGCTCGCCGACGCGAACGACCCGTTGAACGTGTCGTACAAGATCGAGCGCGAGAAGGACGGGACCGAGAAGATCGTCCGCAACCGCAAGAAGGTGCTCACGATCCCCGCCGATGATGTCGCGGGAGCGTCGATCATCGTCAAGGACGGAACGCTCGCGACGTTCGCGGGCGATTACGCGGACCGCAAGCGCGAGATCGACGCGCTGCTCGCCGAGCGCGACGCCAAGCCCAAGGGCGGGCCCGAGTGGATGGGCGCGCACCAGCGCGCGTTGATGAACATGGAGCGGCTCGAGTCGTGGCTGCGCGCCACGCTCTTCCCCGGCGCCGCCGACAAACTCGCCAAGGAGATCGCCAAGCAGCGCAAGCTGGCCACCGTGGACGCCGTGCGCGATCGCAAGGCCGCCGCGCTCGCCTCACCGAAGTCCGTCGAGGTCATGCCGGACCTGATCGAGGCCTCGAAGGCGATCTCGAACGGCGCCGACAAGTTCAAGATGCAGGAGAGCCTGCACGCGCGGATCATCTACCGCGAAGGCATCGACGACGACCGCGTCAAGAACCTGCTGATCCTGGCGGAGGAGATCATCGACGGCTTCCGCGTCGAGTTCGTCGATCCCTACCTCGACTCGGCCTACGAGGACCACATTCCCGACTACATCTTCTCCGAGTGGTTCTTCGGCTTCGACGACGTGACGAAGCAGGAGCGCTACTGGGTCGAGTACTACCGTCAGAACTGGGGTCCGCGCAAAGACGAGCGCCTCAAGAGCGCTGGCACGGGAATGTCGCGGACGATCGCGCCGCAATACGTGCACTACTGGCGCGCGAGCGACGACGCGAGTCTCGAAGGCATGGTCGCGCACCAGATCGGCCACGACCTCGCCGCGTGCCACTTCGACAAGCACCGCCTCGACATCTCGCAGGATTGGATTGGCGAGGGCATGGGGCTGTTCGTGTCGCTCGAGTGGCTCGGCAGCAACACGGTGACGTGCGTCGCGTTCACAGAGCCGGTCGCCGGTCGCAGCTCGACCAAGCGCGAGCAGCCCAAGGAAGGCGAGAAGACCGTGCAGCTCGGCATGCGCGACTACTTCAATGCCCTGGCGCTCGAGAAGGGCCCCAAGATCGACAAGCTGGCCCTCAAGAAGACCGCGGAGTTCAACGACGCGGACCTCGCCAAGTGCTGGAGCCTGATCGACTTCCTGGCCAAAAAGAGCAGCAAGGAGGGTCAGCAGTTCCTGCGCGCGGCGTGCAACCACGCGCGCACGCCCTCGACCTTCATGCACGACTGGCGCGCGAAGGGCGAGGAGCTCTTCGGGCTCGAGGGCAAGGACGTCTTCACGCACGTCGAGGAGCTGTGGAAGGCCTACGCCGAGCTCGGGCAGGAAACCGGCGACGTGCGCCGCAAGTAAGCGGCGCGGGCGTCTGAGCGCTTTAGTGGGCGGCGTCGGCGGACAGCACCGCTGACGCCGCTGCCATTCCGGCCTTGCGTCCGCTGACCCAGGCCCACAGGAAGTTGAAGCCGCCGATGCGGCCGACGACGTCGAGCACTTCGCCCGCGAAGTACAGACCCGCAATCGTGCGCGACTCGAGCGTCTTGGTCGCGACCTCGTCGAGCGCCACGCCGCCCGCGGTCACCTCGGCCGTGCGGTAGCCCTCGTCACCCGCGATCGCGAGCGGACACGCCGCGAGCGCGTTCACGAGGCGCTTGCGCTCCTCGCGCGTGAGCTCGGCCAGACGGCGCTCGACCGGAACGGAGGCGAGCTCGGTGAGCCGCGTGACGAGCCGGCGGGGCAACAGCTCGCGCAACGCTCCGCCCACGGCGCGCACTCCGCCGCCGGACAGGCGCCGCTCCCACTCCGCCGCGTCGAACGTCAGCCACGCTGCTTCCAAGCGCACCGACTCGGAGTTCGGCGCCGCCAGGAAGCGCGAGATGTCGAGCGCTGCGGGCCCGCTGAACCCGCGGTGCGTGAACAGGAAGTCGCCCGCGCTCGATCCGAGCAGCTTGTCCCCGGCGCGTGCGCGAAGTTCGACGCGCAGCGAGACGCCCGCCAGCTCACCCCAGCCCGCATCGGCGGCGAGGAGCGGCACGAGCGCCGGGTAGGTCGCCTCGACGCGCAGGCCGAGGTTGCGTGCGACCTCGAAGCCGAAGCCGTCGCTGCCGGTCTTGGGGAGCGACAACCCTCCGGTGGCGAGGATCACGCTGCGCGCGCGAACGACGGCGCCGCCGTCGAACTCGAGCTCGAAGCGCGCGGCCGCGGGCCCGTCGACGCGGCGCACGGCGACGACTCGCTCTCCGGCGCGCAGTCGAACGCCCGCGGCGGCGCAGGCGTTGAGCAACCCGTCGACGATCTCGCGCGGGTCGTCGCTGACCGGAAACACCTTGCCGGTCTCCTCGACCTTCAACGCGACACCCAGGTCGCGCTCGAAGAACTCGCGCACCTGCGCCAGCGGCCACGACGCGAACAGGTTGCGCAGCGCGTTGCGCGAGCCGTGGGTGAAGAAGTCGTCGAGCTCCGACTGCGACGGCAGCACGTTGCAGCGTCCCCCGCCGCTCACGCGGATCTTGGCCCCGGGCTTGGGGCGCGTCTCGCACAGGAGCACCTGCGCGCCCGCGCGCCCCGCGAACAGAGCCGCGAGGAGCCCCGCTGCGCCTGCGCCGACGACGGCGACGGGCCAGAGCTCGGAGGGGGTCGAGTGCGGCGGATCCGACTGGGTGTTCATGTTGCGCTGCAGCCGGGAGCCGCGCGCAGATCCTGCGGTACAGCGCGCCACGGCGCCATTGGCTCGGCGCATTCGATTGAGGTCGAGTCGCCCGCGCTTTCGCGCTCGCCCGAAGCGATCCGCACGAGCGCCCTACCGCGCGCGTCGCTGACGGAACACCAGCGTGCGCCGCACGCCCTCGGCGATCGACGCGCTCGGCGCCCAGTCGCACAGCGCGCGCAGGACTCCGATCGCCACCGCGCCGTGGCGCATCTCCTCCGCGCGCGTCGGCAGCGCGCCGAAGTCCAGCCGCGCCCGCGGCAAGCCCACGAGCTGCGCCGCGATCTCGACGAACTCGCGCACGCTGGTGAGGCGGCCGGTCGCGAGGTTCAGCGCGCGCGCCTCGATCGGATCGCTCAGCGCGCCGATGCGCAGCAGGCCCTCGGCGACGTCCTCGACGTACGTGAAGTCGCGTTGCTGGAGCCCGGCGCTCAGCGCCAGCGGACCGGAGCCCTGCGCGGCCTCGATCAAGCTCGGCAGCAGGCGCCCGGGGTGCTCGCCCGGTCCGTAGACGGTGAACAGTCGCGCGCACACCGCGCGCACTCCGCGGCGCCGGCTGATCTGAGCCAGCGCGCGCGCGCCCTCGAGCTTGGTCTGGCCGTAACTGGTCGTCGGCGCGCAGCGCCAGGGATCAGCGAGGTCGCCGCCGACTTCTCCGAACTCGAGCGCGCTGCCGACGTGCACCAGCGCCTGGCCGCGCCAGTGCGCGTCGCTCTCGACGGCGGCGGCCAGTTCCGCCACGAGCTCGCAGTTGAGCTGCTGCATCGCGAGCTCGTCGCGCTCGCCGCGGTCGACGCCGTAACCGGCGAGGTTGAACACGATCTGCGGCCGGAACACGCGCACGAGCCGCGTCGCTTCGCCGCTGCGCGCCAGATCGGCGGAGCGCACGTCGCACACGACGCCGTGCGCACGCAACAGGCGCGTCGCCGAGAGCGCGTCGCGCGCCGCTACCGCCACATCCGCGCCGCGCACGTTGAGCTTGGCCGCCACCCACTGCCCGATGAAGCCGCCGCCGCCCAGCACGAGCGCGCGCTTGTCGCGGTACAGGTCGAGCACGCTCACCGCGTCACCTCGAGGGCGGTGCAGCGGTCCTGCTCGTCGAACAGCGGCGTCAGCGCGCCGCGCCAGCCCGGATCCGCGCGCTCGATCAGCGTCTCCCAAGCCGCGCGCGCGGTCAGCGACGGGGAGATCTCGAACTCGCTCGCGTCATCGGTGCGCCGGCCGACGATGCGGACCGCGCGGTCGGAGAACTCGTGGAGCAGCTCGGCGCTGGTCTCGCCGTCGCGCGCCCAGGCGAAGATCGGCGCGTCCGCGTCCCAGCGCGACGGGTTGAGCCACGCCAGCGCCGCGAGATCCGGGTGTCGCTCGCCGCGCACGAGCACCAGCTCGCGCTCGAGGTTCGCGTCAGCGACGACGTCGCGCGCCGTCCCGCGCACGCCGCGATAGCCCCAGTACTTGTCGAGCGCGCGCCAGGGCATCCAAGTCGTCAGCGACAGCAGCGCGAGCAGCGCCAGGGCCGCGTGCGCGCGCGCCGGATCGTCGAGGCGGCGCTCGAGCTCGTTCAAGCCGCGCACGCTCGCCCACAGAAGCGGCACGAGGATCAGGTGCCAGTAGCGCGCGCCGAAGTCAGGGCCGCCGTTGAACCAGTAGAGCAAGCTCGAGCCGACGATCGCGACGACCACGCACGCCATCGCGCGATCGGTCTTTCCCCAGCGCGTCGCGAGCAACCACAGCCACACCAGCGCGAGCGAACCCGTGCACCAGCCGAACAGCTCGGCGTTCACGCTGAACAGGTTGAACTGCGCGGTGACGAGGCCTTCCCAGAGCGTGTGCCCCGGCCACGGATCGAGTCCGCCCCAGCCCAGGCCCTTGTCGGGGCCGAAGCCCATGTCGTTCTTGCCCGGGCCGTAGACGACGTCGACGTAGCGTTGGATCGGAAAGCGCAGCGGCTCGCCGGTGAGCGCGCGGTTGTACGGCAGCACCGCGAGCCCGCTCAGCGCCGTGCTCGCGACGAGCGCGGCGATCGAAGCCCAGCGCAGTCGCGCTCCGCCCAGTCCGATCGACCACAGACCCAGGAGCAGCGCGAGCAAGAGTCCGTCGAGCGGCCGCACCAGCGACGCCACGCCGATCGCCAGTCCCGCGCCGACGCAGCTCGCGATGCTCCCGGTGCGGCGCGCGCGAGCGACGCCGAGGGCTGCGCAACTCGCAGCGAGCAGGGTCAGCGGATGCGTCATGTAGCTCATGTTGAGGAACACGAACCACGGCGAGAGGCTGAGCAGCGCGATGGCGATGCGCGCGTTGCGGCGCGAGGTGAGCTCGCGCAGCAGCGCGTACACCACGAGCACCGTCGCGCCGCCGAGCAGCGGGTTCACCAGCGAGGGAGCGCCCACCCACGCGCCGAGCGCCAGCACCAGCGGCCAGCCGAGCGGCACGGGGCAGTACCACTTGCCCTGGTCGAGCAGCATCAGGTCGAGATCGAACGCCGCCGGGACGGGCGGCGGCGCGAGGAACAGCTCGCCCGCGGCGAGATAGCGCGCGTGGAAGAGGTACACGACCTCGTCGGGGACGTGCGGCATGCGCTCGTAGACGAGGACGTTGAGCAGCGCCGCGACGAGCGTGCTCGCGATGGCGAGCGTCCAGGCGAAGCGATCCGCGCCGCCGGGCGCCGGCGTGTCGTCGCCCGCTGGACCGAAGACGCGCGCCCACCCGGACTGCAGGCGCGCGAGGGCTACAGGCGTGAGCTCGAACGCAAGCGCTGCGACGAGCGCGAGCCCCGCGAGGTGCGCCAGGCCGACCATCCCGAACTCCGCGAGGCTGCGCTCCAGCGGTCGAGAGATCTTCGCGGACGTCGCCACGACGAGCGCCGCGAACGCGAACAGTCGCCAACCGCCGAGCACCTCGCGGACCACGCGTCGGAATTCACCGGCGCCGTGGAGCTTGAACCCGGTGTGCGCCACCAGCCCGATCGCAGTGCTGGCCACGGCGAACGCCATCGGCTGTTGGAACTCGCCCTGCTCGTCGAACAGCCGATAGTGGTGATAGCCAACCGCCGGGCCTGCTTGCACGTCGAGCAGGTAGAGCGCGGCCAGCGCGACCAGCAAGACCACTCCGAAAGCGACGCGCACCTGAGCGTGGTACGCCGCCAGGGTGAACAGCACCAACCCGCACGGGAGCGAAAGCGCGAGCCACGCGCCTCGAATCACGGATTCGTCCACGCCGCGGAGTGTAGCGGTCGCGCGAGCGCTCGTCCGGGCCGGGAACGCTGCTCGTCAGAGCGAGCCGAGCAGCCGCTCGAGCAGGTTGCGTTCGAAGGCCAGGTTGGCGCCGAACGCAGCGAGCGGGAGCGCCAACGCGCGCAGCAGCGGATGCTGAAGGAGCGGCGAGAACGCGCCGCCGGACAGCGCCTCGATCTCGTCGCGCAAGGCCGCGAGCCGGCGACTGGCGGCCTCGTCGTAGGCGCAGCGCTCGCGCGCGTGATCCAGCGAACCCAGCACGCTCGTGCGCGCGCGCTCGCACTGGCGACGCATGCCGAGGATCGCGAGCACGAGCATGGTGAAGAACAACGCGAACACGGTCATGAGCACGCTGGGCCAGGGCCACGCGTCGAACACGGAGGCGCGCGAGCCGATCATCAGCCCGAGCGCGGCCATCGGCCCCCACACGAGCGGTTCGACGGCCGAGGCGATGCGCTTGGCGAGTTCGAGTCGCTCGCGCCCGGAGGTGACGACGTCGCCGTCGCGGTCTCTCAAGGTGATCGCCTTGGGATCCACGACCCGGCCGATGGCGCGACAGGCGAAGAACGAGACCTCCATCACGCGCACCATCAACATCAGGAACAGGAACACCGAGGCGAACAGCGTGAGCCGGTCGAGCAGGTAGGCGAGCTCGCCGCGCACGGGGCTCGGCGGCGGCGGAGCGAGGATGAAGAACGGCGCGATGGCGAAGTACAGCACCAGCGCGACGAGCAGCACGTGCAGCGTGGTCCAGGCCGGGCGGCGCACGGAGCGACACAGGAAGGCCCACAGCTCGTCGATGTCGCGCGCGCTCGACGAAGCGTCCGCCCCGGCCTGCGCGTCGCGCCCGCTCCCGCCGCGCACGTCTTCGACAGCCGCGCGAAGAGCTGCGCGGAGGCGCGCGCCGAGTCGCTGACCACGAGTCTCGGCGAACGCGGCGCGCCAAGCCTCGAAGGCGCTCCAGTCCACGACCCACAGCGCGCTGACGGCCTTGGCGCCGGCGACACCCCGCTCCATCTCGACCGCCGAGCCGTACCGGCGCAGGCGGAGCTCGATCGAGATCAGCGCGACCACGCACACGACCGCGGTCACCGCGCGCAGGCCGAACGTCGGCCACGAGCTCACGCCCTGGAACAGGTAGAGCGGCTCAGCGACGTAGCGCGCTTCGGCGTCGGCGAGCACGCCGAGCAGCAGCAACAGACCCAGCGCTGGAGCGACCACCGAGAGGAACGCCAAGGCGACGCGCGCGTCGGAGCGTCGGCGGCGGGAATCGAGGCGGCGCGGCCGCACCGCGAAGACGAGCAGCGCGAGCAACAGCCCCGCGATGCTGGCGGCGGCCCAGACGTAGATGAACGTCGAGGGCCGAGCCTCCCCCGCGCTCGCTGGCGCCGCGTCAACGTCGTCGACGCGAGGCGCCGCGCTCACTTCGGCCCCGGCGAGCCAGCCGCGCAGCTCGCTGGCGAAGTTCTCGAGCTGGGTGCGCTCGTCGGCGCGCGCCTGCACCACGGGCTCCGTGCTGTCGGCGC
This sequence comes from uncultured Planctomycetia bacterium, assembly GCA_938003765.1. Lineage (GTDB taxonomy): Bacteria > Planctomycetota > UBA1135 > UBA1135 > WYBT01. Next base: position 17,999 of record CALKYE010000095.1, on the reverse strand, counting down.
GGGAGGCGCTGTTCAGCTCGACGATGCGCGTGCGACCGATCTCGTAGATCCCCGCGGTCTGCGGCGGCTGCGGCTCGCTCTTTCGCGCCAGCGCGCGCACCGCGGTGTAGACGCCCGTCTGGTAGCCGTCGCGGAACTGAGGCGAGGCGTGGCGAACGCTCGCCGCTGCGTCAGAGTCGTCGCCCGCCGGCGTCAGCCCGAAGTGCGACGCGACCACGAGGTTGCGCGTGAACGGAGCGTGGCGCGGATGCAGGTAGCGCGCGTCGAGATCGGTCGTGAAGAACGTGGCCCCGGGGAACTGCGGCCGCAGCGCCTCGAGGATCATCATCGTGTCGTACTCCTCGGTCACGAACACGCCGATGGCGTCGAAGCGCCCCTCGACCGCGATCTCGTCGCGCAGCCGCCCCAGGTAGTCGAGCTGGTGCGCCTCCGCCGGGTAGTCGCGCGACACGGTGGTCGCAGCGGCGTTGTCCTTGTTCTCACGCACGAGCGCGTCGACCCAGCCGAACACCGGGAACACCGTGAACTCGAGAGCCGCGAGCTGCGGATGACGCGGGGCTTCCGCCGTGCCGCTCAGCTCGCGTCGCGCTGTCTGCATGTTGTCGAGCCAGGACTGACCGTAGGTCGAGTCCTGCTCGGTGATCAGGGCGACCCGAACCGGCCTGTTGCTCGGCCTGCGCGGAATGAAGCCGAGTGCTCGCACAGGTGCGGCGACGAGGCGCAGCCACGCCGGGCTGGCGAGCTCGCGCGTCGAGTCCAGCGGCTCGTTCATCGGCAGCAGCGCGGGCACGCGGGCGAGGAGTTCGGCGGTCAGCAGGCGCGCCAGCACGAGGTCGGTGTTGACTGCGCGCCGGATCGAGAGGCCCGGACCCGTCCACGACGCGTCTGCGAGCTCGTTCGCATCCGGCGCGCTCTCCCCGGGCAGCGCCACTTTCGGCGAAGTGGCGTAGGGCGTTGCGATCTTCAGCCGCGACGCGGCGCGGGCGGACGGATCGAGCGCCTTGAAGCTCGAGACGAGCTCTCTCAAGCGTCCCGACGTCGTCGGACCGAGCCAGCACAGATCGACGCGGCTGCGAGCCGCTTGCGCGCTCAGCAGAGCGCTGTCGAGCGCGCGTTCGAAGGCCAGGCCGAAGCGCATCGGATCGCGCTCGATCGCAGCTTCGTCGATCCAGCACACGCACACGCGCGCGTACGAAGCCGAGTGGCCCGCGGCAGCGTCGAAGAACTCGTAGGGCACGAGCACGCCGCCCCGGTCGGGGTCGGCGAACTGCACGGCCTCCGCGGGCGAGAACCAGCACAGGTTCAGGCGCTTGGACTGGCGCGGGTAGAGGCCTTCGCGAACGAGCGCAGCCGCCGTCGCGTAGCGGCCTCGCAGGCGCCGCTCGTGGTCCTCGCTGAGCGATCCGCCGCGCACCGACTCGAGCAGGACGAGCCAACGTCCATCCGCCGCCGCCCCACGCGCCAGCCCGGCCGCGAGCGCATCGACCGAGAAGCGGGCGCGCTGATCATCACTCCCATCGATCCACGGCTGCGCGTTTCCCAGCTTGCCGTACGCCTGCTCGAGCGGATCGAACGTGATCAGCCCATCGGCCTTGCCGACGACGTTCACCGGATCCCACGCGAGCGCCGCGGTGCGCGGCCGAGCGGAATCGAAGCTCGGCGCGATGAACAGCCCCGTGAAGAGCGCCGTCAGCACGAGCAGCACGCTGGGCGACGAGATCTTGTTCCACAGAGTTTCCTTGCGAGTCATGGCGTGCTCCTCGTTGGCAATGCGAGCGCCCGGCGGGTTCGAGCGCGTTCGCAGAGTAGCTCAGCTCAACGCGAGCACAGCGCGCGAACTCGCGCTCAAGCGAACGCTCGCAGCGCGGTCTGCAGCCACGATCCCGCGGAACTGGCGGTGGCTGCGTACGTGACCAGCGGGTAGACGGCTGAAGTCACTAGCGGATGCTGCCAGACGGGTGCGAACGCGCCAGTGTTCAGGCCCTCCAACTGCTGGGCCAGCAGTTCGAATCGCTTGAGGGCCCCCGAGTTCGTCACCAGCTTGCGGCGCGCCTTGTCGACGAGTTCGAGCGCATTGCGGCGAGTGCGGTGCGCCGCGTTTCGAGTTCGCCAAGTCGCGAGCACAGCCAAGACGTACAGGTAAGCCATGCCCGCGAGCAACGCCGGGGACCACGCCCACGCGTCGAGGATCGGAGCGCGCACCAAGACAAACATCGCGACTGCCAGCGCGGGCATCCACGTCAGTCGGTCGACGGCTTCAAGGACCTCGACGACAATCAGCGTGGGGACGCGCAGGCGATTCGAGCGCTCCATGCCGAGCGGGGCGGTCGCGCGCGCCGTCGGCGCGGAGATCTGCAGGCGTTTGGGCTGGGCGCCCAACACGCCGAGCTTCCGCGCGAAACTCGCGGCGAAGACCTGGGCGAACACGAGCGAGGCGAAGCTCCAGGTGGCGATCGCCCACGTCACGCGCTCAGCGAGGTATGCGAACACGCCTCGCACTGGGGGGCTCGTGTCCTGCAGCGCGTCGAAGATCCAGAAGGCGCCGGCGATCAAGAAGCCCCTCAGCGCCACCCGCGCCGCGAACCGCGCCGGATCCTTCAACCAACGTCCGCAGCTCTCCCACAGCACATCCAGTCTCACTGGCCCATCTGAGTTCAGAAGCGCCTCCAGCGACGGACACCGCTCGCTTTCCAGCGGCGCGTAGAGGAACAGCATGTGCTTGAGTCGGACCTCGGCGTGGAGCTGGAGCAGAGCGCGCCGAACTCGGAGGCAGGCCCAGATGCAGAACGCCGACGCGCCCACTCGCGCGAAGATGGAGGGCCAAACGCTTACGCCGTCGAACCAGCCGATGGGCTCCATCGGCACGTACCGGGCGGCGTCCTCGATCGCGACGAGAACGGCGACCGACACCGTCGCGACAGCAGGCGGCATCAGAAGCCAGAAGTGGTAGCGCGAGTACGCTGCCGCGAGCGAGTTGGATCGACTTCGCGCGGGCCGCAACGCGATCGACACGGCGACGTACCAAACGCCGACAAGCGCGAGCGCCGCAGGAAGCCAGCTCAAACGGAACTCGGCCACATCCGCGCCGATGGCAGCGACGCTTGCTTCCGGCGGTTGCTCCTCACTCGACGGATTCGTGGGAGCGTCGTTGGAGCTTCCCGACGGCGCGACGCTCGGTGCTGCGTTGAGGCTCCTCGAGCTCTCGTACCAGCTGGAGAGCCGCCTCCAGACGCGGCCCGGAGCGCGCAACGACTCGGGCGCCGCCTCGGAGATGGCGTCCGTGGAGTTCGGTGGACAGTTGAGCTCGACAGGACCGCGAATCGCAATCTCGAACAGGCGTGGCGTCGGCGACGGCGGCGCGTTCGAGCCTCCTACGCGAAGCACGGCTCGATAGAGCGAGTGCTCGTAGATGTCGCGGAAGCTGGGGCGAAAGCGCGGACCCTCCGGGTTCGGCGCGCTCACGCTCGTCGCCGAACGTTCGCCGCCCAACCCGAGGTGCGACGCCACGATCAGATTGCGCGTGTATGGCAAGTGGGCGCCGTGCAGGAAGCGCGCATCGAGGTCCACGGTGAAGAACAGGATGTCTGGGAAGCGCGGTCGAAGCGCCTGCAACACCAGCATGGTGTCGTAGAAGTCGCTGCCGAAGACACCCACTGCGTCGAATCGCTGCGTCGCGAGCTGGCTCTCGAGCCTGCTGAGGTAGTCGATCTGCGTTGCGCCTTGCGGATAGCGCTCGTCGATCGGCGTGGCGCTCGACGCGGAGCGCTCATCGACCTTGATTGACGTGCTCGCGGACGCAACGCCGCGCTGGCCAGAGTGAGTCCGCCCACCATCGATCACGCCGATGTAGCCGATCGGGTCAAACTCGAGTGGCGCGTCCAGCTGCTTCGCTCGTCGGGTGAGCAAGTCGATCCACTGCCGGCCGTACGCGCTGTCCTGTTCGGCGATCACCGCGACACGCACGGGTCGGACGTCGGAGAAGGTCCTGTGCGTCCACGCGCGCACGCTTTGCAGCCTGGCGGCGACCCATACGAGAGGGTTGAGGCCGCCCGACGAGGGCTGCACCAGGAGCTCCTCTCGCTGCGAGAGCGCTGGGATCCTCTCGCGGAGCTCATCGACGAGCAGGCGCGCGATGGCGGTGTCATCTCCAATCGTCGGAGTGAACTCCAATCGACATTCGAGTTTGTCCTTGGTGTCAGACTCGAGCGGCTTCGTGGCGTACGGTGACCACATCTTCAGCTTCTTCGCCGCGGGCTGGCACTTGACGAGGCGCTCGAGCACGCCTGAAGAACTCGGCCCCAACTGCAGCACCTCGATGGGCCAAGGCGACTGCGGTGCGAGCGCCAGCAGCTCTTCGAGCAAGCCCTCGACGCGCAGAAGCGGCTCGTCAGCCAGTCGTGACTCGTCGATCCACAGCACGACGATCGACTTCGGCGCCGCCTGGCTCGCGCCGTTTGGGGAACTCGTCGGCGTCTGCGACCGCTCGAAGTGGTCGTAGCCAACCAGCCAAGGGTTGTCGTCGTGTGCGGCCTGCGCGCTGACGGACACGAGCGCCAGCTTGCGCGTGAGCTCGACCTCGTAGTGTCGCTCCGTGAGCGCTTGCACCACGGCGTGTCGCGCGCGGATCCGACGCTCACCGTCTTCGGGCCATGCGCCGCCTGGGATCCAGACACACAGGAGGAGCCTCGAACCAGCGTCGCATTCCAAGGCGTCGCGAAACGCGCGCGACTCCGCACGCGTACGGATCACGCGATCCATCGCGGTCTCGCCCCGACGTGCGTCCAGAGCTCGCGCCACCAGCGCCAACGGGTCTTCAGTGAGCAACCCTTCGACGTCTGGCGATCGCGTCGGCGCCAGAGCGACCCGCTCTCCCTGGGGCCGCGCGGAGTTGTAGTTGGGTGCGAGGAACCAGGCGGCGAAGCCGCCGACCAAGAGCAGCGCGATGAGCGGTCGCGCGTACTCGCCGAGTCGGGGGGAGTCCTGAAGCGGCGGAAGCATGAGTGGATCTCGGGAAAGGGGGCGGGACAGATGGCGAGGATGGGCGGCAAGTCCCACGCTTCTCGCGCGCGGACTCGACAGGGGCCGCTCGCGGTGAAGTGAACGGCCGACGTCGGTCGATCGAGCAAGTCGCTACGCTTCCGCGCCGAAAAGCCCCCCTGTGAGATTCCTCGCCAGCGTCCCGACGCGCCTGTTCCTGATCTGCTGGATCGTCTACAGCGCGTTCTTCGCCACCAACGTGGTGCGCGAGCACTACCCGGCCTTCGCGCTGATCGAGCGCGGCGACTGGGTCTGCGATCGGTACTACGGCATGCACGCCGACCTGTTCCGGCACACGGACGGGCACGTGTACACCGGCAACAACCTGCTCGGCTCGCTGATCGCCGTGCCGTCGCTGCTGGTGTTCGATCCGCTGCTGGACGCGCTGGAGGAGCACTCCAAGCGCGAGCTCGCCCGGGCGCCGGGCGTCGACGCGACGTACGACACGAAGTACCCGCTGCGGCGCGCGATGTTCCGCAAGGTCAAGGAGGCCGGACTCGAGCTGCGCTTCGGCGCGGCGACCGCCATCACCTCGGCCTTCCTCATGGCCCCGCTGTGCGCGGCGCTGGTGGTGCTGATGTACTCGACTCTGCTGCGGCGCGGCGTCGAGCGCGGCCGCGCGGCGTGGCTCGCGCTCCTGTTCGCCTTCGCGACGCCGGTCTTCTATCGCTCGGCGCACCTCAACCACAACGTGTTCCTGATGGCCGCGGCCTTCGGCGCGTTCGTGCTCCTGTGGCGCGAGCTCGAGTCGCAAGCCCCCAAGCTCTCCCGTCGAGCCTGGGCCGGCGCGCTGTGCGGCATGTGCATCGCGCTGGACTACGCCGGAGTCGTGCTGGCCGGGATGCTCGCGCTGTACTTCGTGGTCGAGCGCGCGCGACAGGTCGGGCTCGCGCGCGCGCTCGGCGACGCGGTAGCGCCGGTGATCGCCGCGCTGCCTCCGATCGCGTTCCTGCTCGGCACGCAGTGGGCCATGTACGGCGATCCGTTCACTCCGGGCCAGTTCGTGATGCCGGACCAGAACGAGTACGTGCACGAGGGCGCGCGCGGGATCGCGTTGCCGTCGCCCGAGGTGTTCCTCAAGAACCTCCTCAGCCCGAGTTGGGGCCTGCTGCCCTTCGCTCCGCTGCTCGCGTTCGCGTTCCTGCCTTCCCGTTCACTGCGCAGCGAAGCTCTGCTGCTGCCGCTCCGCGAGCGCCGCTGGGTCTGGGCCTACAGCCTCGCGTTCATGCTGTTCTGCGCGATGAACGTGTACTCGCTGCTGCAGTTCAACACGGGCTTCCGCTACCTGCTGCCGGTCGTGCCGCTGCTGTTCCTCGCGGCTGGCGATCACCTCGCGCGACTCGATCGTCGCTGGCTCCGCGCGCTGACGATCGCGGTGGTCGCGCACGCGCTCGTGCTCTCGATGATGCGCGAGGTGAGCGACACCGAGAACGAGTTGCGCCACGCAGCGTCCCAGCTCGGCGTCCTCGCGCCGCAGCTCGACGGCTACTGGACGGTGCTCCTCACCCAGACCGCGGTTCCCTCGTCGTGGCTGCGACTGTTCGACGAGGGACCGCAGCTTCCCTGGCTGACGGTGCTCGCGCAGACCAGGCCGCACGTGAGCTGGCTCGCCGGCCCCGCGCTGCCCACGGCGCTGATGGTCGCCACCGCGCTTTTGTGCTGGGGCATCTGGCGCGTCGGCGAGCGCGCCGCCGCACGCGCGCGCACAGCGGGATAGACTCCGCGCGCGCCGTCCATGCCGCAGCCCTCCCCCAAAGTTCGCCTCGTCATTCCCTGCCTGAACGAGGTCAAGCAGCTCGAGTGGAGCGTCAACACCTGCCGCGAGTTCCTGGGAAAGAACTTCCCGTACCGCTGGGAGGTGTTCGTGGCGGACAACGGTTCGAGCGACGGGACTGCGGAGCTCGCGGCGCAACTCGCAGCGCGCCACCCCGACGTCGGCTACTTCACGATTCCGCAGCGCGGTCGCGGGCGCGCGCTGAAGAAGGCCTGGAGCGAGTGCGACGCCGACATCGTCGCCTACACCGACGTCGACCTGTCGACCGAGCTGAGCGCGCTCGAGAAGCTGTGCCGCGCGATCCACGAGGGTGGCTGCGACCTGGCGACGGGATCGCGGCTGCACCCTGACTCGCAGATCAAGCGCGGCCTCAAGCGCGAGGTGATTTCGCGCTGCTACAACCTGATCCTCAAGCTCGCGCTGTGCGTCGACTTCACGGACGCGCAGTGCGGCTTCAAAGCGATCTCGCGGCGCGCGGTGAACGAGATCCTGCCGCTCGTCGAAGACGGCAATTGGTTCTTCGACACCGAGCTGCTCGTGCTCGGCGAGCGCCTGGGCTACCGCATCGCGGACGTGCCGGTGCGCTGGATCGACGACGACGACAGCCGCGTGAAGATCGTCAAGACCGCGGTGGAGGACCTGCAGGGCGTGTGGCGACTGCGCAAGCTCCTGTGGAGCCGCGCGTTCAAGCAGCGCGCGGCGGCGCGCGTCGCGAGCATGTGAGCGCGCGCCGCGGCGCCGAATTGCGGTCGTCCGCCCGTTCGCGTTGACCGATCCGCGATCTGCGCGTAGAAGGGAGAGAGCTGGAAGACGCCGGGCGGGTCGTCGATCCAGAACTCCCTTTCCATCTTGGGAGGAGATCAACATGCGCGCTCTGACTGGTTGTTTCGCGTTTCCCCTGCTCGCCCTGGCGGTCGGCGCCAACGCAAGTCCGCAAGAGTGGGCGACGGACTTCGCCCCGCGAGGCTTGGCCTCGTCGCCGAGCGACGCCGTCGTGCTCGACGACGGATCGGGGCCCGCGCTGCACGTGTGCGGACGCTTGCTGGCGGCCGGCGAGGTGAACGACGTCGTCGTCGCCGCGTGGAACGGCGGCTCGTGGCGACGGGTCGCGTCCAGCGCGTCGCCCTTCCCGTCCGAGCTCTCGATCGCCTCCCACGTCGCGCTGGTCGAGTCCTTCGACGCTGGCGCCGGCGCGCAGCTCTACGCCGCCGGGTATTTCTCCGCCATCGACGGAGTCACGGCGCGCTCGATCGCCCGCCACACGAGCATGGGCTGGGAGTCCCTCGACAGCTCGGTCAACTTCAATCCGCTCGAGGTCACCGCGCTGCGGACCGTGAACTACGGCGGCGCAACGGCGCTGTACGTCGGCCAGAGGATCTTTGCGCCCACCGGAACACCGTTCAGCGCGCTCACGCGCTGGGATGGATCCCAGTGGTCCAGCATCGGAACCGACCTCGAAGGCCGCGTGTTCGACATCGCGGCGTTCGACGACGGGAGCGGCGAGAAGCTCTACGTCGCTGGACAACTGCTCCAGCCGGTGACGTCGAGCGCATTCGCCTCGGTGCTCGTGTGGGATGGCTCGAACTGGAGCGCCGTCGGCGGCGCGATCGACGGAGTCACTTCGCGGCTGATGGTCTTCGACGACGGCTCGGGCCCGGCGCTGTACGCAGCCGGAACCAGCTCGCCGCCGCTTCAAGGCGTCGCACGCTATCGCAACGGCGCGTGGGAACAGATCGGCGCGACCGTCGGCGGCGACGTGAACGATCTCGCGATCGCGAGCACTTCCAACGGTCCGCGGCTCGTCGCGGTCGGCGCCTTCGCATCACTCGGCGCCGCGACCAGCGCCGGACTGGCGATGTGGAACGGCTCGCAGTGGCAGAACATCGGCGCGACGGGCCTCATCAGCGGCTTCCCGGGACCCGGCGCGAACGCTGCGGCGACCGGCGATCTCGGCCAGGGCCCGCGCCTGTTCGTCGGCGGCGCCTTCCAGCGCGTCGACACGACCTCCGCCCACTACGTCGTGAGCTGGAGCGATGCGGGCTTCGACAGCCTGGGCGACGGCGCCGGTCTGGACAGGCCCGTGTCAGCGCTGACGAAGTTCGGCGGCGGGCTCTACGTCGGCGGCAGCTTCATCGACGCTCCGGGCGCGAACCGCTCGTACTTGGCGCGTTGGTCCGGCGTCGAGTGGAGCGGCAACGCTCCCGCGGTCGACGGAGGCATCGACACGCTCGGCGTCGTCGACTTCGGCGGCGGCGAGCTGATGTACACAGCCGGCGAGTTCACACAGCCGCAGACGCTCCACTTCGCGTGGAACGGTTCGCAGGTGTCGGCCTTGGCTGCCGTCACTGGCGGTGCGGAGTTCATTCACACCCAGCTCGTGCACGACGACGGCGCTGGCCCCGTGCTGTACGTCGGCGGCAACTTCCATTCGGTCAACGGACTGTCGGCGCGCAACATCGCGCGCTGGGACGGTCAGAACTGGAGCTCGGTCGGACCGTTCGCGCCGAATGGCTCGGTGTACGCGCTGGCCTTCCACGACGACGGCCAGGGCGGCGGTGAGCAGCTCTACGCCGCCGGCGCCTTCACTCAGGCGGGCGGTCAGCCGGTGTACGGGATCGCACGCTACGACGGCGCGGCGTGGCATCCGGTCGGCAACGGGTTCAACTCGGGCGTGTTCGCGCTGGCCGTCCACGACGACGGCTCCGGCGCCAAGCTCTACGCCGGCGGCGCGTTCAGTTCCGCGCCCCCCACTCCGGCCGGGCGCATCGCGCGTTGGGACGGCGTGAGCTGGCAGCCCGTCGGCGACGGACTGATCGGTCAGGTGTACGCGCTGGAGGTGTTCGACGACGGCAGCGGACCGCTGCTGCTCGCAGGTGGAGACCTGCGCTTCGGCGCCACGTTCACGCAGCGCGGCCTCGCGCGCTGGAATGGCGTCGGCTGGGCGCCGTTCGCTGGCGGCGTCGACGGCAGGGTGAATGAGATCGCCGTGCTCGACGACGGAACCGGGCTGGGCCAGTCGCTGTGGGTCGGCGGCGTATTCCGCAGCGCGGGCGACGTCGTGTCGATGAACATCGCGCGTTGGGGCCGCACCTGCGCGAGCGAGAGCTACTGCTCGGGCGGCACGAGCTCGAGCGGCTGCACGCCGACGCTCGGCGCCGACGGCCGCGCGAGCGCGTCGCAGGCCACGAACCTCGTGCTCAACGCGACGCAGCTCGAGGGCGCGCGCAGCGGGCACTTGTTCTACGGCGTCAACGGAGCGATCGCTTCGCCGTGGGGTCAGAGCTCGCACTTCCTGTGCGTGAAGGCGCCGACGCAACGCACCGCGACGCAGACCACCGGCGGAACGTTCGGAGCGTGCGACGGCGTGATGACGCTCGACTGGAACGCTTTCTCGAACGCCAACCCCAGCGCGCTCGGCCAGCCCTTCAGCGCCGGCCAGGACATCTGGGCGCAGGCCTTCTTCCGCGACCCGCCAGGTCCGAAGACCACCGCGCTCTCCAGCGCGCTGCGCTTCACGATCTGTCCGTGACGCGCGATCATGGGCCGCACGGGCGGCCATGACGAGCTGGTACGAGCAGCATCTCTTCAATCCGCTGATGGATCGCGCGCTGCGGCGCCCTCGAGTCGAGGCGCTGCGGCGCGCGCTGCTTTCGGGCGCGCGCGGCGAGGTGGTCGAGGTGGGGATCGGCACGGGCCTGAACCTCCCGCACTACCCCGCGCACGTCCGCCGCCTGCGCGTCGTCCAGCGCGAGGAGCGCTTCGACCCGCGCGTGCTCGAGCGCGCGAACGGCCGCGAACTCGAGCTCGTGCGCGGCGACGCGCAGGCCCTGCCGCTCGAGAGCGCGAGCGTCGACACGCTCGTGTGCACGTTCGTGCTGTGCTCCGTCGATGCGCCCGACCGCGCGTTGTGCGAGTTCGCGCGCGTGCTCCGTCCCGAGGGCGTGCTGCTGCTCGCCGAGCACGTGCGCTCGCCGCGCGGTGTCGAGCTCGCCGTGCAACGCGCGCTCACGCCGCCGCACCGCCTCTGGGCCTGCGGATGCCGGCTCGATCGGGACCTCGCGCGCCCCCTCGCCGCCGCGGGCTTCGCGCCGCCCACGCTCGCCTCCGACTCCGCCGCGCGAAACGTGCTCCCGTTCCCGGCCAGCGAGCTCCTGAGCGGCAGTTGCCGGCTCAGGTGAGTCGGCGAGCTCGCAGCGAACGGCCCGCGCGCCGCAGCGCGCCAAAGAAAAGGACCCGCCGACCTCAGGAGAATCGGCGGGTCCCGTCGCGACGTACAGGGGGTCGAGTCGCGCGTGCGCTCCATGAAATCCGCCCGCGCCCCTCGCCCCCCTGGTTCCTAATCCGCAAGAGGGGACGTCGACGGGCGAGGAAGGAGTCTTTTTCTTGGACCCGGGCGGCCGGGCGCGTTCGCAGCGCGACACGGCGTCGCCGCGCGGCCCACGACTCCCCGATTCGTGATCCGGAGGCGGATGCCGCCGCGAGTTGGCGTGAGGCGACGCTCGCGAGCGTGCTTCGCCGAGCTGCGTGTCCCGGACCGCGGGGCGGCGGAGATAGGATCACCCATCCGGGTTCGCGGCGCGCGCGCCCGATCATGAGCTCCCCCACCCCGATCCGCGGCGCCGTCGCGCTGGGCTTCGCCGCCATGCTGGTCGCCGTCTGGCGCCTCGACCGGGCCGCGGACGCCCCGCCGCCCCAGTCGCAGTCGGGCGCGGTGGCGCTGAAGCTGCGCGACGTGGCGCGCGAGGTCGGCGTCGAGTTCCAACACGTCGCCACGACGCTGGACCCCAAGATCGACAACATCGCACCGCACGTGTCGGCCATGGGCGCCGCGGTGGCCGTGGTCGACTTCGACGGCGACGGCTGGAGCGACCTGTACGCCACCACCAGCCGCTTCGGCGAGCCCAATGCGCTCTTCCGCAACCGCGGGGACGGGCGCTTCGAGAACGTCGCCGCTCAGGCGGGTCTCGCGCAGCTCAACGTTCCCGGCGAGGGCGTGTCGATGGGCACGGTGTGGGCCGACTACGACAACGACGGACACATCGACTGCTTCCTCTACCGCTGGGGCCAGCAGGCGCTGCTGCGCAACAAGGGCGACGGCGCGTTCGAGGACGTGAGCGCGCGCTCGGGCGTGCGGCGCTGGATGAACTCGAACGGCGCGACGTGGATCGACTACGACCGCGACGGCTTCGTCGACCTGTACATCGCGGGCTACTTCCGCGCCGACATCGACATGTGGAACCTGCGCTCGACGCGCATCATGCAGTCGAGCTTCGAGTTCGCGGCCAACGGCGGCGACAACGTGCTGCTGCGCAACAAGGGCGACGGCACGTTCGAGGACGTGACCGAGCGCACCGGCACGAACAGCACGCGCTGGACGCTCGCCGTGGCCGCGGCGGACCTCGACGGCGACGGCTGGAGCGACCTGTACCTCGCCAACGACTACGGACCGGAGGAGTTGCTGCGGAACGTCGAGGGACAACGCTTCGAGCGCATGAGCGGCATCGGCCTCGAGGAGTCGAGCAAGAGCGGGATGAGCGTGACGCTCGGCGACTTCGAGAACCGCGGGGCGCTGGGCGTGTTCGTGACGAACATCTCCAAGGAGCGCTTCCTGTTCCAGGGCAACAACCTGCGCCAGAACCTGCTCGCCGAGCGCGGCCTGATGGTCAACGTCACCGAGGACACCTCGTCGGTGCGCGCGCGCGAAGTGGTCGACTGCGGCTGGGCCTGGGGCGCGCAGTTCGGCGACCTCGACAACGACGGGCTGCTCGATCTGTTCGTGACGAACGGCTTCGTGTCGGCCAGCCGCGAGCGCGACTACTGGTACGGCATGTCGAAGGTCGCGGGCGGCGCCGGCGGCGTGTTCGAGGACGCGACCAAGTGGGAGCCGATGGAGGACCGCTCGCTGTCGGGCTACGAGCGCTCGCGCCTCCTGCTCGGCTGCGGGAACTGCAAGTTCGAGGACGTGGCGGCGGAAGTCGGCGTCGACGACCTCTACGACGGGCGCGCGGTGGCCTTCGCCGACCTGTTCCAGCGCGGCGCACTCGACGTGATCGTCGCCAACCAGTCCGGCCCGTTGATGATCTACTCGGGCGAGGTCGATGCGGCGCGCAACTGGGTGCAGTTCGAACTGCGCGGCGTCGTCTCGAACCGCAGCGCGATCGGCGCCGAGCTCACGCTGCACTTCGACGGCAAGCAGCAACGCCAGGTCGTGCTCGCGGGCAACGGGTTCTGCTCGCAGAACGAGCCCGTGCTCCACTTCGGCCTGGGCGCAGCGGAAGCGGTCGAGAAGGCCGTTGTGCGCTGGCCCAACGGCCTCGTGGAGACGCTCTGGCCGCAATCGGCGGGCAAGAACGCCGCCACGCTCGGCCCGGGCGAGCGCATCATCGACCTCGCGGTGCGACGTCGCCACCGCATCGAGGAGCCCCGCCCATGACGAGCACCGCCGCCGCGCTCGCGCCTGCGCCGCAGGTCAAGAAGTCGCCGATCCTCACGCCGCAGCGCATGGTCAGCGCGCTGGTGACGGTGATCCTCGTCATCGGCGAGCTGCGCTTTCACATCCTGCCCGGCCTGTGGGTGCTGCCGCTCACGCTCGGCACGGCGATGGCGTGCGAAGCGCTGCTCTCGCGCTCGTTGCGCGGCGTGTGGCCCAGCGTGCTCTCGGCCTACATCGCCGGGAACTCGATCGTGATCCTGATCAAGCCCGCCGCCGGGCTGTGGTGGCCCTTCGCGCTCGGCGCGGCCATATCGATCACGTCGAAGTACGTGCTCACCTACCGCGGCCGGCACCTGTGGAACCCCACCAACTTCGCCATCACGGCGATGGTGCTGCTCGCGCCGCGCTCGATCGCGGTGCTCAGCCACGAGTGGGGCAACGAGCTGTGGACCGTCGCGGTCATCTGGGCCATCGGACTGGTGGTCGTGTCGCGCGCCAAGCTGCTGCACATCACGCTCACGTACCTCGCGTGCTTCGTCGCGCTGTCGGGGCTGCGCGCCGTGCTGATGGACAAGAGCTGGCTCACCGAGATGGCGCCGGTCACCGGCCCGATGTACCAGTTCCTGATGTTCTTCATGCTCACCGACCCGCGCACGACGGTGAGCTCGACCAAGGGGCGAATGCTCGTGGTCGCGCTGATCGCGCTGGGCGAGTGCGGGTTGCGCATCGCCAACGACCTCGGGATGGCCTGGGCAGCGCCGGTGGCGACGATCCCCGCCATTGCCTCGCTCGCGGTGATCGGCCCGATCGCGATGTGGCTCGATTTGCGCGCGAAGTCCGCGGCGCGCTGAGGACGCGCGCGGCGCGAGACGCTCGCGCTGGCGTGGCAGTCCGGTCATTTCGGACGAGATCGCGAACCGATTGCGGAGTCGTCGGCGTCTGTGGAGTCGCTATCCGGCGGGCGGAACCCCCGAAAAGCGAAGGACAGACACCACCATGAGAGACCTCACGCTGCGCATTCTCGCCACGACCGCGCTCTGCCACGTCGCGCTCACCGCCCAGACGCAGGTGTACGCCGTCGACGCCGAGCAGGCGGGGCTCAGCCTCGGCCAGTTCATGGAGTCCGTGGACGACCTCGACGGCGACGGCCGGCGTGACTTGATCGCGCTCGCGCCCGGCTTCGACTCAGCGGCCGGCGACGCGGTCGGCAAGGTCTACGCGCTCAGCGGTGTCGACGGCAGCCTGATCTGGAGCCGACAGGGCGCCGTCGCCGCGCAACGCTTGGGCACGAGCGTGTGCGACGCGGGCGATGTGAATGGAGACGGCGTGAGCGACATCGTCGTGCTCGACGAGACGCCCGTGGGCGCGATCGTCGCGCGGCGACTCAATTGGCTCTCGGGCGTCAACGGCGCGCTGATCCGCAGCCGGATCTCGGACTTCTCGTCCTCGGATGGCTTCGGCGAGGCGCTCGCCAACGTGCTCGACGTGGACGGAGACGGCGCGCCCGACCTCGCCGTCGGCATTCCGCGTTACGGCGGAGGACGCGGGCGCGTGGAGATCTACTCGGGCGCGACCGCGCTGGTGATCTGGGGACGCTTCGGGCCCAACACCATGATCTCGCGCTACGGCCACGGGCTGGCGCGCCTCGACAACTGGGACGGAAACGGCGAGCCGGTCCTGGCCATCGGCGCGCCGTTCCACACGATCGGGTTCCAGGCCTGCGGCCGCGTCGAGATCCGCGACCTGGGTCCGTTCACGTTCATCAACGAAGTCGTCGGAGCTCCAGGCGACCTGCTCGGCTACCACCTCTCCAACTTGGGCGATGTCGACGGCGACTCGCGCTCGGACCTCTCGGCCACTGCGCACGGCAGCGCGACGTACACCGAGGTCTACCTCGCCAATGAACTGGTCGTCGCACGGCGCTTCACGCCAGCCGAGCCCAGCGACCACTTCGGTTGGCACGCGCGAGGCGCCGGCGACATCGACGGCGACGGCTGGGGCGACATCCTGATTTCATCGTCGACCTGGACACCCGGCGCAGGCGCGTACTTCGGCCGCGTGTTCGCCTACTCGATTCGCGACGGGCGCGAGCTGTTCCGCCTCGAAGGCGAGTCCAGCGGACACCTGTTCGGCCGCTTCATCGCCGGCGGGCTCGACACCGACGGCGACTCGACTCCAGAGTTCGCGGTGAGCGTCGCGGGCTACGAAGGAAGCGCGGGCGCCGGCTCGGGACGGATCGAGATCTGGCGGCCGTCGCCGATCGCTCCGCACACCTACTGCCCGGCCAGCGTCAGTTCCGCAGGCTGCGTCGCGCAGATGCAGGCCATCGGCAACTTGAGCGCGACCGCCGCCTCCGGATTGCAGTTGCACGTCTCGAACGTCGAGGGACAGAAGCTGGGCCTGGTGTTCTACGGAGTGAACGGCGCGGCCGAGGCGCCGTGGGGCGCGAGCAGCACGTTGTGTGTTCGCGCGCCGACGCAGCGCACCGGCGCGCAGTCGTCCGGAGGAACGAGCGGCGCGTGCGATGGCTCGCTCACGCTGGACTGGCTCGCCTTCGTCGCCGCGCCCGGCCTCGTGCTCGGCGAGCCCTTCGCGCCGGGCGACGCGTTCTGGGCGCAAGGCTGGTTCCGCGACCCCGCGAGCGCGAAGACCACGGCGCTCAGCCGCGCGGTGCAAGTGACGCTCGCGCCGTAGCGCCGGAGCTTGGCGCCCGCCGTGTGGAGTTCGCGACGACGGAATCTAGGACGGCTCGATTGACGGGACGCGAGCACCGGGTGACCCTGGTTCCGGCGGAGAGCGCGCGGTCGACTTCCGGTGAGTCGACCGCTACGCGTGAATCGAATAGCCGGGACCCTGCTGGGGAGATAAAGCCGTGATGCATTGTCACGCTTCTCGTGCGCTCGCGCCGCTCGCCGTCGCGTTCGCGTTGGCATCCGCCGTTCAGGCTCAGACGATCGAGCTGCTCAGCCGCGGCGTCACAGGCGCGTCGGCGAACGGACCGAGCGGGCCCGCCACCCCCGCGTCTCCGTGGCAACCGATCACCGATGCGCTCGCCACCAGCGCGGACGGTCGCTTCATCGCGTACACGAGCGCCGCGACCGATCTGACGCCCGTCGACACCAACGGCGCCGTGCGCGACGTCTTCGTGCTCGATCGCGCGACCCAGACGACGGAGCTCGTGAGCGTGTGGGGCGCAGGCCTCCAAGGCGCCGGCGAAGCACTCGGAGCGGCGATCTCCGACGACGGCCGCTACGTGGCCTTCGTCTCGAGCACCTTGCTGCCCGTCGACCCCGACCCGTTCGCGCCCGACCTGTTCGTGCGCGACCGAGTTGCGGGAACGACCGTTGAGTTGACACCCACAGAAACCGCGTTCTGGGATGGGTTCGAGATCACCACTCCGCCACAGATGAGCGCCGACGGACGCTACGTGGCCGTCGTCTACACGCAACAGAATCCGAGCTGGAAGACCACCTATCTGCGTGTGTGGGATCGAACGACAGGCGCGCTGGTTTTCGATGTGTCCGGACAAGACAACAATGGCTCTGGCGACTTCTTCTGGCTGGGAGGCTTCTATCTCGCGCGCTCGGGCGCGTGGGCCGCATGGAGCGGCGGCGGATACGGACAGTCCGGCGGGACAAGTTGGAGCGCGTCCGCACTCGTACGTTCCCCCGTTCCGTTCGTACCCAACGGACATGTGACGCTGCTCCAGACCGCGGACGCGGTCACGAGCGGGATCTCCGCCGACGGCCGCTATGTCGCCTACAACATCGCCGGCGCGAGTGGCGAGTCCGAGATGTGGCTGCGCGACGTTCAGACCGGTTCGGACGAGCGCATCGACATGCGCCTCAGCGGCCCGCCGGTCGCCGTTCCGCTCAGCGTGTGCGTCGGCGTGTCGGACGACGGCCGGCGCGTTGCGTTCACGAGCACGTCGGACCGATTCGTCCCGGGCGACACCAACGGCGTCGCCGACTTGTTCGTGCGCGACGTGCTGACGAAGCGCACGTGGCGCGCATCGGTCGACGCGAGCGGCGCGCAACTGAGCGTCCCGACACGCTTCGCTGCAGCGCAGGCCGATGTCACCGCGTTCGTGTTCGGCAGCACAGCCTCCAACCTGGCCAGTGGAGACACCAACGGCGCCGCCGACGTTTTCCGCCGCGAGTTGTGGGTCCTCGATGCAGGCTCGTACTGCAGGCCGACGACTTCGGCCAATGGCTGCGGCGGCGAGATCTTCGCGTTCGGCGCGCCCAGCGCGGCCCAGCCCGCGGGCTACACGATTCGTGTCAACGCAGTCGACGGCCAACGCTCGGGCCTCTTCTTCTACGGCGCGTCCTACGCCAACACTCCGTTCGCACCCGGACACCCCAGCAAGATGTGCGTGAGCGCTCCGCGCCAACGCATGGACCTCGCGAACAGTGGCGGCTCTGCTGGCGCGTGCAACGGCTCGCTTTCAGTCGACGTCCTCGCCTGGGCCGCGCAGCATCCCGGCGCGCTGCTCACGCCGCTGACCGCCGGCCAGTCGATGTGCTTCCAGGGCTGGCTGCGCGAACCGAGCTTCACGCCGGCGACGCTCCTCACTGACGCTTGGTGGGTGACGCTGGGCCCGTAGGCCGGCGCGCGAACATCGTCCCTTCGCCCGGCGAGCCACTGCGTGCCGCCGGGCGGCGCCGCCGCGCCCGCTCTTCGCTGCGAACGCGAGCGCGTCACTCCTCGTACAGCTCGACCTCGCCGATGCCGACGAGCGGGCTCGAGGCGCCG
>CALKYE010000094.1 GCA_938003765.1 uncultured Planctomycetia bacterium | reverse complement strand
CGGCGCGACGAGCTGGCTCACCGTCGTCTCCGGCGCGCGCGCGACGCGGCGCTAGACGCGAACTCGCTGCGTGGCGCCGCGTTGGAGAGCGCTCTCGTCCCAATCGGTTCTGCTGTCGGAGACCAGAGACTCCCGGCCTGGATCGACTCCGGGCTGGCCATGGTGTCGCGAGCAACGCAGCCACGCAGCGTCGCCGCCAACAGTGGGCGCTTCCGAATCCCGCCGACTCGCGGCGATTGCTTGGGCGGAACCCGAACGAACCCAACGCGCAGCGGCGCGAGCCTCTCAGCGCGAGCTCTGCTCGAGCAACGACTCCAGGTGCATCAACTCCCGCGGCCCGGCGCGGAAGGGACAGCTCTGCAACGCGGGCACGGCGCGCGACAGGAGCTCTCTCGCGCGCTCGGTCTGCGACTGCGCGTGCAGCACGGCGCCGAGGGCCGCCTCGACCCACGGACGGTGCGTGTGAACGTCGAGCCCGTTCAGAGTGGCTTCGAGCTCTTCGCGCAGCGGCGCGAGCGCGGAGTCGTCGCCGCGTCGCACGCACACCAGCGCCGTGCGCGCTCGGTTCATGTGCACCGCGCGGTGCGCCGGCCCGAGCGAGTTGACGAGCGGCTCGTGCGCTTGCTCGCGCACCTCGAACGCCGCGTCGAGTTCGCCGAGTTCCGCGAGTGCGAGCGCGATGAACGTCCGCGTCACCGCAAGCCGCTGCGCGGGAGCCGCCGGGTTCGCCTGCAGAGCCGCCTCCACCTCGCGCAGCCGTTCGAGCGCGCGCTGGGGCTCGTCGAACACCAGGACCAGGACCTCTGCGAGGTCCTGCGCTGCTGCGACGGCCAGCACGTTGTGCAGTCCGACCTCGTTCGCATGGTCCAACACCGACTCGCACAGCTCGCGCGTTCGATCGGGCTGCAGCGGGCGACAGGCGCGGGCCAGGCTGATCGCGGCCGTGAGCACGCTGTGCGAGAACGGGCCGAACTTCGCCAGGTTCTGCTCGTACGCGCGCTCGAGCAACGAAACAGCGTCGGTGGGCCGCCCGAGCGCGAGCAGCGCGTTGCCGAGCGGCTCTCCGAGGTCGGCGGCCTCGTTCGCGGCGCCGGCGCGCAGGTACAAGCTCTCCGCCGCGCGGAAGGCCTGGTATGCCTCCGCCACGCGGCCCGACTGCTGGAGCGCGTAGGCCTGCTCGCGCGTGACGCGCGCACGCATCAACTCTTGATCTGGCGCGCGCTCGAGCTCGCGCAAGCACGCCTCGGACTGGACGAGCACATCGTTCCAGCAGCCCTCCTTCAGCAGGCACACCAGCGCCTGATGCTCGCTCCAGGCTTGGCGCTGCAGGTCGCCGGCTCGGCGCGCCGCGAGAGCGTCCTCGCGCAGGCGTTGCACGCCGTACAGGTCCGGCAATCGATCGGCGGCGATCGCAAACCGCAGCAGCGCTTCGCGCGTGCGCGGGTGATCGATGCCGTGAACCTGCTGCGTGTCGAGCCAGGTCGACTCGAGCAGTTCGTGGGCCGACTGGCTCAGCCCGAGCGTGTGGTACGAAGCTCCGAGCGCGTCGGCGAGCTCGGCGCGCAGCAGCAGGTCATCCGAGAAGTCCGCGCGCAAGCGCTCGCGCGCGTCGTCGAGCAGCGCCCTGAAGCTCACGTTCGGGTCGAGTTCCTCTCGCTCGCGCGACAGCGACGCCAGAGACTTCACGAACTCGAACGCGCGAGCGCGGCGCGCCAGTTCGCGCTCGAGCTCGCGCTGCTGACTCGTCGCCAGCTCTGCGGCGTCCACCGCGCGCGCGTAGCCCACCCACGCGACCGCCAGACCGGCGAGCAGGCCCGTCATCGCGATCGCGATCGCGCCGGCCAGCGCCGGATTGCGACGCGCGAACTTGCGCAGCCGATAGACGGTGCTCGGCGGCCGCGCCTGGATCGGCTGGTCCGCAAGGTAGCGTTCGAGCTCCTGCTCGAGTTCGAGCGCCGACACGTAACGTCGCTCGGGTTGCTTCTCGAGCGCCTTCGCGACGATCGTCTCCAGGTCGGTGTCGAGCTCCGGCTTCCAGACGCGCAAGGGCGTGGGCTCGTCATCGGCGATCGCGCGCAAGGCCGCCGGCGTGGACTTGCCGCGCAGGTCGATCGGCAGACGCTCGGCCAAGAGCTCGTACAGCATCACGCCGAGCGAATAGACGTCGCTGCGCGCGTCGACGGACTGCGACTGTCCGGCGGCCTGCTCCGGGCTCATGTACCCGAGCGTCCCTACCACTGCGCCTGCGTGCGTCTCGACGGTGGTGAGCGAGCTGTCCTGCACGCGGGCGACACCGAAGTCCAGCACCTTCGGAACGCCGTCGAGACCGACGATCACGTTCTGGGGCTTCAGGTCGCGGTGGATCACTCCGCGTTCGTGCGCGTGATGAACGGCGTTGCAGATGCGCGCCATCAAGCGCACGCGCTGACGCGCGTCGGCCCCGCTCTCACGCACGTGCTCGAGCAGCGAGCGGCCCTCGACGTACTCGAGGACCAGGAACCCGCGCTGCTCGCCTCCCTGCTGCAGCCGGCCCGACTCGATCACGCGCGCGATGCACGGATGGTTCAGGCGAGCGAGCGCGTGGGCCTCGCGCTCGAGGCGGCGCAACAACGCCTCGGACTCCGAACCCGCGCGGAGCACCTTGATCGCGACGAGTCGTCGCGGTTGCGCCTGTTCGGCGATGTACACCACTCCCATTCCGCCGGCGCCCAGGCGCGAGCGGATGTGGTAACCGGCGATCGAGTCCGGCGTCGACCACGCGTCGCGCGGTTCGGAAGAGCGCTCGAGCCCGGCGGCGATCTCGCGCTGGAGGCGACTGTGGCTGAGCGCGGACGGCTGCGCGAGCAGTTCGAGGCACTCTGCGACGAGTTCGGCATCGTCCGCGCATTCGCGTTCCAGGAACGCGCGCTGCTGACTCGTGTCGAGTTCGGCCGCGCGTGCGAACAACGCGCCCAGTCGCTGGAAGCGTGCGGGGTCCACGGGAGTTCGCTGGCCAAGGTAGCAACGCGTCGGCGGAGCGCGGTGATTCCGCGTCGGATGCGCCGAGGCCGGCGGCGATGTCGCGCTGACGCGGCTATCGGTGCGCCGAGTGGACGCGTCGCCCCTCTCCGACTCGGCGCGCTCCTCACGGTTCGAACAACCCCGGTGAGTTCCGGCGCCAGAGCGACTCAGCCGACCGACACGACACGACACGAGACGACGCGCTGTGCGCCCCGCTCAAGCTGCTCGTGCATCATCGCGAGCGCGCTGCCGAGAGTCGCTTCGAACACCGCGCGCGAGCGCCTCGAGTCGTGCTGCGCCGCGCAGTCCGCGCGCTGGGAGAGCTCGATCGCCCAGCGCGCGGGAGCATGCGACTCGCGCGAAGCGCGGCGCCGTCACGGCGCGAACGTCACCGCCACGGCGTTGCTGAAGTTCACCGGCTTGGTCGGGCCGCACGGCGAGATCGGGTCGCGGTACCAGGTCTGAAAATTCCAGGACTCTCCGACGCTCGCGAGCGCCGCGAAACTGCTCGAACTCGCGCCGATCGACGGCCCGTACGCGAACTCCCCGGCTCCGTCGGATACCCCCAGGCCCAGTCGAGCAAAGCCCTCGGAGCCGAGCTTCACCGCGCGCCGTCCGGATCCAACCGGCGTCCACATCGCGCCGTCTCCCATGATCACGCGGCAGGAGCGTCCAACCGGCAGGTCGCTGGTCCGCAGCACGAGCGCATCGAGAGAGATGCTCGCGCTCCCCTCGGCGCGCAGCGTCGCGCCGACGGTGGTGGAGTTCCGACAGCCGCGATAGGGAGCATCGTTGCCGCACGGACAGGCGCCGCAGGAGCCGTACCCGTATCCGCGCAAGAAGAACCAGTTGTCGATGAGCTGCACCATCCCGCAGTAGGGCGCGGGCTCACTGGCGCTCGGCGCGCCCGCGAGCAGGCGTTCGTCGCTCAACGCAACCGACGCCCCGAATTCGATGGAGAGTTCCATCTGGAAGCGTTCTGAAGCCTTCCAGGTCGTCGGCGTGTTGAGGTGGAACACGACCACCGCCGAGTCCTTGGGCGCGCCGATCGCCGCGCGCTCGGGATCCAGAGAGACGGCCGCCCCGAAGCGCGAGTAGTTGCAGCTCACGCTGTCGAGCTGGTCCAGCAGCGTCCATGCGCCGGCGCCGGAGCGCTCGAACACGAAGGCGGCTTCCATCCCCGGCGCGCCGACCAGCGCGCGTGCGCCGTGCACGTCGATCGCGAAGCCGAATTCCGCGCTGGACGTCAGTCCGACAACCGGCAGCTTGGCCGTCGGCAGCCAGCCGGAGCCGACCACCAGCTCGTAAACGTAGACCGCGCCGCCTCCCTCCTGCCCCGGCGCGCCAACCAACAGCCAGCCATCCCCCACCGCGACGGCGGCGCCCAAGCCATCGCCGCTGGTCAGGTCCGGCGGCAGCAGCATGTCTTGCTCGATCGCCGAACCTGAGCCCGCGCCAGAGAGCGTGTAGACCGTCGCGCGGCCGGCGTTGTCGCCTCCGTTGTCATCGAAGGGAATGCCGACGATGGCGAGCGCGCCCGCGACATCGACAGCGGCGCCGAAGTGATCGTCCTCCGCCTCGGGCAACGCGGGCATCAAGCGCGTCACGAAGTCCACGCCCGTCGAGGACCTCCGATAGAGAAACGCGGCGCCAGCGTCGTCGGCGCCGGGCGTATCGACGAATGGAGCGCCGACTGCGATCCACTCGCCATCGGTCGCGAGCGCTTCACCGAAACGCGCATACGCCAGCGCAGCCGGCGGCGGCGGGAGGATCGGCGTCGGGTGGATGATCCAGTCCTCGTCCATGCTGGCCCGGGTCAGGAAGTGAACGACGCCGCAATCGTCGGCCCCCGCTACGGGCTCGCCGGGCGCGCCCACCAGTCCGAAGAGCCCCTCGACAGCGACTGCGGCGCCGACGGCCGCTCCGCCGATGTCGCGCGTCCAAGGGCGAAGTTCTTGCGCGTGCGCGCCGACCGATGTGGCGAGGGTCGAAAGCAAACCGAGTGCGAGTCTCATGCGAATCTCCTGGGGTAGGCTGCCGCGTCCCAGCGACACGGGCCGCGATCACAAACGCAGGACTCGCGCAGAGCGCAAAGCGCGTCGCGCCGTAAGCCACCCAATGACCACGCCTGACATCGCGCCGATCTACGAGGAACTGCGCCGGCTGGCGGCCAGCGCGCTCTCCGGGTCGCGAACCAGCGACTCGCTGCAGCCGACGGCGCTGGTCCACGAGGCCTACATCAAGCTCGCGCACGGCGGCGAATACCGCGACCGAGCGCACTTCATGGCGGTGGCGGCGACGGCGATGCGCCAGGTGCTCATCGATCGGGCGCGCCGCAACCAGGCGCAGAAGCGCGATCGACGCGAGGCGACCGTGAGCACGGATCTGCTCGACACCGGCGCGGAAACGGCGTTGGACGTGCTCGCCCTGGATGAAGCGCTCGAGCGCCTCGCCGGAGTCGACGTTCGCAAGGCGCGCGTCGTCGAGCTGCGCGTCTTCGGCGGGTTGACGATCGAGGAGACCGCCGAGCAGCTCGGCGTGTCCGGCGTGACGGTGAGCACGGACTGGCGCTTCGCGCGCGCGTGGCTCACGCGCGAACTGGGCCTGACCTCGCCCGGTTGATCCCGAGCTTCCCGGGCTCGAGATCGCGGCGACGCGCCGCTTTGTGGTCGCGCGCAGTCCTGCGTGTGTGCCCATGCAACGCGGCGGCGCGACGACGGTCGTCGTGACCCGTCCGCGTGCTCGCACGCAACCCGTCGAGACGACGGAAGAGGTCGAGACGCGATGAAATTCGAACTGCTCTTGTGTCTGTGGTCGATCGCTTCGTTCACGAGCAGCGCCGCGGCGCAAACGCTGAACTACTCGGGTTTGCCGGTGTCGCCCCTGGGCCAGGCGAGCTTGGCGCTCGACGGGCCGACGGGCTGGCTGCGCGTCGGCAATCTCTCGGGGAGCGGGCTCAGCGGGTTCACGATCCAGCGCGGCGCCGAGCTCGGCTCGCCTTTGAGCGGGCTGTTCGTCGAGTTCGACGTGCTCAACGGCTTCAACAACGACATCGTCAAGAACGGCGACGTGTTCTGCACGTTCAACGGTGTTTCAGATCAGTTGGTTGCATCCACCGAGTCGCACTTCGTCGGCGGACTGCTCGAACTCTCCGCGCAGTTCCCGTTCGCGGCGAGCTCACTCAAAGACGTCGTGCTCCGGCTCGACGGCGTGGAGGTCGGGCGCTGGAACGACGTGCCCGGTCCGCTCGTGGGGCGCGTGCATCCTCCGACGATTGGATCGGCCCCGCACTTCTACGACTGGCACGTCGTGGAGCACGTCGTCGGCTACACATCGCAGGGCGATCCCATCCTCGTGCTCGAGGTCTGCATGACCTACAAGCACAACTGGAGCACGCTCAATCTGCCCGTGCAGGTCGACCTGCCCGGATACGCGGGCAGCTTCACGGCGAACTCCATCTCGATCGTCAGCGAGCCCGTCATCGGCGTGATGACCAACGGCCGCGTGACGTTCACCATGGCGAACAGCCCGGACGTGCTGATCCGCACGCAGGGAATTGTGGCGCCGTTCGGCCGCGAGGTGATCGGCTTGGGCTCGGCCCTGATCGCGCCCACCGCCAGCGGCGCAGTGGCCGCCTCCAACATCGGCTCGAGCGGCGACGACGGGCTCGTGATCGACGCGCGTCGCTCGCAGGCGGCGTCGTTCGAACTCGACGGACTGCCGCTGCCCGGCTCGCTCCCGGTCGGCGCCCGCCTCGAGTTCGGCTCGCTCGGAGTCGTGAATGGCCTGGCGAATCAGGACCTGGGCTCGCTGCGCGTGATCAAGGCCGCGACGCAGCTCGTGGTCGAGTCGGACTACGGCCCGGGCGTCGACGTGCGCGTCCAGCTCTACCTCGCCGGCGCACTGGTTCGCGATGAGGTCTTCAGCGTGCAGACGAACCTGCTGCGCTTTGCGCCGTGGCCCACAGGCTGCGGCAAGCGCATCCTGTGGCCGATCCCGTATCCGTGCTTCTGGATCAACTGGGAGAACCCAGTGCTGGCGGTGCTGCCGAACGTGGGCGCGTTCCAGATCGACGAAGCGCGCTTCCTCGCCGTCGTGCCGAACCCTGCGAGCTCGCAACTCGATCGGCTCAGCATCCGCGCCCAGTCCGTCCCGAGCTTCGCCGTCGAGGCCTTCTCGCGCGAACCGGTTCCCGAGCCGGTGATCTACTGCACCGCCAAGACGAACAGCCTGGGTTGCACGCCCGCGATCGGCTTCTCCGGCGATGCGAGCGCGTCGATCGACGACTTCACGATCAACGCGAGCAACATCATCAACCAGCGCACGGGCTTTCTGATCTACGGCGCGCAGCGCGCGGCGATCCCGTTCCAAGGCGGGTTCCTGTGCGTGCAGCCGCCAACGCGCCGCACGCCGCCGCAGTCGTCGGGCGGGAGCTCGAGCGGGCTCGACTGCTCGGGCGTCTTCACCTTCGACTTCACGAACGCGCTGGTCACCGCAGCCGGCGCCGGGGTCGGCGACGTGATCACCGCCCAGTACTGGTACCGCGACCCTCAGTCACCCTCGACCACGGGCCTGACCGACGCGATCGAGTTCACCTGGAGGCCGTGACCAGGGCGCTGCCGGGCCCGTCGCACGCAGTAGCGATGAGCCTCGCTTCGAGCGCGCGGACGCGGACATCGGCCGTGGTTTGGGCCGAAGCGTCGGAAGCTGCCTGAGCGCCGCGCGACGTCGGTGAGCGTTCCTCTCGCCCGAGTGTGTTCGAGGAGCGCGTCGCTGCGGCGGCGCGCGCCCGCTCACGCCCGGGCCGGTCGTTTGCGCGACGGAGGGCGTCCGTGGACGAGCGCCCCGCTCATCCGATGCGTCAGTCCCCGGTCGGCGACAGGCGGAACTCGCGCACCGACTCGAGCGCGTTGAGCGA
>CALKYE010000093.1 GCA_938003765.1 uncultured Planctomycetia bacterium | reverse complement strand
CGTGTGTGAAATCGCGCGGCGTGCGGGCAGAATGCGAGGCCCATCGTCTCGGACGCTCACGTCCGCGGCGTTCCACCGAGTCCCCCGACAGCATGCAGGAGCGCGCATGATCGCTTCGCTCGGCCGCGCGGCCTCCGCCATGGCCGCCGCGGCCCTGGCCGTCGCGCCGGCGCTGGCCCAACAGGCCCCGCCGCGTCCCCAACCCTACGTCGTCAAGGATGTGCGCCTCGAGGATCGCGCCGACGCGCCGCGCGTGCACCTGGTGCTGCGCGACGGCCGCATCGAGCGCATCGCGAAGGCCGAAGAAGCGCCTCCCGCCGCCGCGCGGGTCGTAGACGGCAAGGGCATGCTCGCCGTGCCGGCCTTCATCGACGCGTTCACGCAAACGGGCGTCACGGCGCCCGAGCCCGTCGCGGACAAGGACGCGCCGCGCTCGGAGGCCGCCGACGTTCTGGTCGACATGCGCGACGCGAACCGCAAGGGCGTGCAGCCGGCGTTCAGCGTCGCGCAGACCTTTGCGCTGCCCAAGGACAAGGGCAAGGGACTGCGCGAGGCGGGCTTTGGAGCTCTGCTCAGCGCGCCGAGCGGACAGTTGCTCGCCGGCACGAGCGCGCTCGCCACCACGCGCGAGGCCGCGCCGCGGGACACGATCCTCGCCGCTGACGTACTTGCGCACGGCGCGTGGCGCGCCTCGGGCGGCGGCTATCCCGGCACGCTGATGGGCTACCACGCGCAGTTGCGGCAGTTCTTCTTCGACGCGCAGCGTCACGCGTTGCTCGGCCGTCGCTACGAAGCCGGCAACAGCGGACCGCGGCCGGCCTTCGACGCCGACCTCGAAGCTGGCGCGCGCCTGGCGGCCAAGTCGCAGCGCCTGATGTGCGAAGCGCAGTCGGCGCAGGACATCCTGCGCTGGATCCGAATCGCCGATGAGCTCGGCCTGTCGATCGGCATCGTCGGCGGACGCGAGGCGCACAAAGTCGCGCAGACGCTCAAGGAGCGCGCGATTCCGCTGGTGCTGACGCTCCAGTGGGGCGACGAGCCCAAGGACCCGAACGAGAAGGACAAGAAGGGCGCGGGCAAGAAGGAAGGCGCCAAGGACGCGCCGAAGGAAGCCGCCAAGGAAGGCGAGGCGCCGGCGGCGCCGGGCGAGGCCGACAAGGCCGAGGCCAAGAAGCCCGACGACGCGAAGGCGGAGAAGAAGAAGGACGACAAGAAGGACGAGGACGCGCGCTGGAGCTACGAGGAGCCGCTCGAGGTCCGCAAGGAGAAGCGGCGCCTGTGGGAGGAGAATCGCGACGGCGCCATCGCGCTGCACAAGGCGGGCGTCGAGTTCAGCTTCGGCTCCGCGGACGGCGGCGCCGCTGATCTCCTCAAGCGTGTTCGCACGCTGGTGGAGAAGGGTCTGCCGCAGGACGTCGCGCTCGCGGCGCTCACTTCGAACCCCGCGCAACTGTTCGGCGCCGGCGCGCACCTGGGCGCGATCAAGAGCGGACTCGACGCGAGCTTCGGCCTGTGGACGGCGCACCCGCTGACCAAGGACGCCAAGCTCGGCTGGCTGTTCGTCGACGGTTTCCCGAACGAGTTCGAGATCAAGGCGGACGCCAAGCCCGAGGGCAAGCCCGACGACGGCGTCGACGCGAGTGGAACGTGGGCGGTCGAGCTCAAGAGCGATCAAGGCTCTCGGCCGGGCACGCTCGAAGTGAAGATGGCCGCCGATGGCGCGGTCACCGGCACGTACACGACCGCGATGCCCGGCGGCGGCGGCGAACGAGTGATCGAGGTCACGGGCCACGTCAGCGGCAAGACGCTCACGCTCAAGGGCTCGTTCTCGATCGGCGACACCGAGGTCGACTCGTCGTGGAAGGTCGAGCTCGCGGGCGGCAGCTTCGCCGGCTCGGTGACGACCACGGG
Organism: uncultured Planctomycetia bacterium; assembly: GCA_938003765.1. Lineage (GTDB taxonomy): Bacteria > Planctomycetota > UBA1135 > UBA1135 > WYBT01. Next base: position 2,536 of record CALKYE010000093.1, on the reverse strand, counting down.
TCCGTGGGGTGAGAACGTCAGCGAGGCGAGCGCGACGCGCAAGCCCGGTCAACACGAAGAACACGTCGACGCCACGAACGGAGGCTGCAGCGATGAACACCCCTGAGCGATTCCTCTCGGTGCTGCTCGCGGCGAGCAGCTTGTGCGGCGCGGCGCGCGCGTCGGAGCACCCGGTCGAGCTCGAAGCGCACCGCAAGCCCGCGCTCTCCACCGGCGGCTCGTGCGTGATCCGCAATGTCGTGATCCACTCCGCCGTCGGCGCGCGCCAGCTCGGCGACGTCTACGTCAAGGACGGCAAGATCGCCGCGATCGGCAAGGTGAGCGCGCCGGTCGGCACGCTGGAGATCGACGGCGCCGGCAAGCACCTCGCGCCCGGTGTGATCGACTGCCACGCGCACACCGCGATCTCGCGCGGCGTCAACGAGGGTTCGCACTCGATCACGGCGGAGTGCGACATCTCCGACGCGCTCGACTGCGAGGACGTGAACCTCTACCGCGCGGCCGCCGGCGGCGTGACGACCGCGCGACTGCTGCACGGCTCGGCGAACACGATCGGCGGCCGGCACGAGGTCATCAAGCTGCGCTACGGCAAGCCCAACGAAGAGCTCGTGTTCCAGGGCGCGAAGGAGGGCGTGAAGTTCGCGCTGGGCGAGAACGTCAAGCGCTCGAACGGCAGCGGCAACAACTCGCGCTTCCCGGCCACGCGCATGGGCGTCGAGACGCTGTTCCACCGCGCGTTCACGCGCGCCCGCGAGTACGAGCGCGAGTGGAACGAGTTCGAGGCCGCCCGCAAGCGCGGCGAGGACCCTGCGCCGCCGCGCAAGGACGTGCGACTCGACGCGCTGGTCGGAATCCTCGGCTCGCAGATCGACGTGCACTCGCACTGCTACCGCGCGGACGAGATCGTGATGCTGCTGCGCACCGCGGAGCAGTACGGCTTCCGCGTCAAGACGCTGCAGCACGTGCTCGAGGGCTACAAGGTCGCGCACGAGATCGCCAAGCACGGCGCCGGGCCGTCGACGTTCAGCGACTGGTGGGCCTACAAGGTCGAGGCCTACGACGCGGTGCCCTTCAACGCGACGCTGCTCGATCAAGCCGGCGCGGTGACGAGCGTCAATTCCGACTCGGACGAGCTGATGCGCCACCTGTACACCGACGCGGCGAAGTCGATCCGCTACGGCGGGCTCGATCCGGTGCGCGCGCTGGCCCTGGTGACGCTCAACCCGGCGAAGCAGCTCGACATCGACAAGCACACGGGCTCGATCGAAGTCGGCAAGGACGCCGATCTCGTGCTGCACACGCACGATCCGCTCTCGTGCTACGCGCGCGTCGAGTGGACCATGATCGACGGCGAGGTGGTGTTCCAACGCCGCGACGCCTTCGAGCTCGAAACCCGACCGGCGCCGGTGACGGCGATCGAGGAGCCGCGCAAGGAAGCCGGCGCGCTGCCCGCGACGGGCGGCGATGCGGTTGCGATCGTGGGGGGCACGCTGCACCCCATCACCGGGCCCGACATCGAGAACGGCGTGCTGGTGATGAGCGGCGGACGCATCCTCGCGCTGGGCGCGGGCGTCGCGATCCCCGGCGGCGCGCGCGTCGTCGACGCGAGCGGGAAGCACGTCTGGCCCGGCGTCATCGCGCTCGGCACGAACCTGGGTCTGTACGAGATCGGCTCGGTGCAGGCGACGCGCGACGAGCGCGAGATCGGCGGCAATCAGCCCGACGTGCGCGCTTCGGCGAGCCTCGCGGCGGACTCCGCTCACATCGGCGTGACGCGCTTCAACGGCGTGACGCGCGCGCAGTCGGCCCCGCAGAGCGGCGGCCCCCTGCGCGGTCAGTCGTGCGTGATCCGACTGACCGGCGACACGTGGGAGGAGCTGCTGCACGTCGACCGCGACATGCTGCACCTCGCCTTCCCGACGACGTCGAACACCGCGAAGGAGAAGAAGACGCCCGAGGCCGTCAAGGAGCTCTCGAAGCTGCTGGCGGAGGCGCGCGAGTACCAGCGCGTGCTCGACGCTTCGGCCAACGACCCTGCGCTGGCGCCGCTGTACGACCCGCGGCTCGAGGCGCTCGCGCCCTTCGCGCTGGGCCGCAAGCGCGTGGCCGTGCGCGCGAGCAACGCGCAGACGATCTTGCACGCCATCAAGTTCGTGCAGGACGAGAAGCTCGACGCCGTGCTGTTCGGGGTGACCGAAGGCTGGAAGGTCGCTGAGCAGCTCGCCGAGAGCAAGTTGCCGGTCGTGGTCGAAGGCACGCTGCTCCTGCCGAACAGCGACTTCGATCCGTACGACGCGATGTACGCCAACCCGGCTGTTCTGCACCGCGCGGGCGTGCCCTTCGCGATCAGCTCGGGCGGCGACGAGAACATCCGCAACGTCGTGTTCCACGCGTCCATGGCGGCGGCCTTCGGTCTGCCGCGCGAGGAGGCGCTGCGCTCGATCACGATCTACGCGGCGCGCACGCTCGGGCTCGAACAGGAGCTCGGCAGCCTCGCGCCGGGCAAGCTCGGCGACGTGGTCGTCACCGACGGCGA
>CALKYE010000092.1 GCA_938003765.1 uncultured Planctomycetia bacterium | reverse complement strand
TCGTCACGGTGCACAAGATGCGCGCGCCGGGCATGACCTGGTTCCGCATGCCGCTGTTCGTGTGGGCGCACTACGCCACCAGCTTGATCATGGTGCTCGGAACGCCGGTGCTCGCGATCACGATCCTGCTGCTCGCGCTCGAGCGGCTGTTCCACATCGGGATCTTCGACCCCAAGCTCGGCGGCGACCCGGTGCTGTTCCAGCACCTGTTCTGGTTCTACAGCCACCCGGCCGTCTACATCATGATCCTGCCCGCGATGGGCGTGATCAGTGAGCTGGTCGCCGCCTTCTCGCGCAAGCGCATCTTCGGCTACTCGTTCGTCGCGTTCAGCTCGCTGGCGATCGCAGTGCTCGGCTTCCTGGTGTGGGGCCACCACATGTTCCTCAGCGGACAGTCGGTGTACGCCGGCGTGGTGTTCAGCGTGCTGAGCTTCCTGGTCGCCATCCCCAGCGCGGTGAAGGTCTTCAACTGGGCCGCGACGCTCTACAAGGGCTCGGTGCAGCTCTCGACGCCGATGATGTACGTGCTCGGCTTCCTGGGCCTGTTCACCATCGGCGGACTGACCGGACTGTTCCTCGCCTGCCTGGGCCTCGACGTGCACGTGCACGACACGTACTTCGTCGTCGCGCACTTCCACTACATCATGGTGGGCGGTGCGGTGATGGCGTTCCTCGGCGGCCTGCACTACTGGTGGCCGAAGATGTTCGGGCGCATGTACCCCGAGGCGCTGGGCAAGTTCTCGGCCGTCGTGGTGTTCATCGGCTTCAACCTGACCTTCTTCCCGCAGTTCCTGCTCGGCTACCTGGGCATGCCGCGGCGCTACCACGCGTACCCCGAAGAGTTCGGGGTGCTCAACGTGCTCTCCAGCGCCGGCGCCTCGATCCTCGGGATCGGCTACCTGCTCCCGATGGTGTACCTGGTCTGGTCGCTGCGCTACGGACCGGCCGCCGTGCAGAACCCGTGGGGCGCGAAGGGACTGGAGTGGGAGAAGGCGCCGACTCCGCCTCCGACTTTCAACTTCGACGCGACTCCGGTCGTGACGCAGGAGGCCTACGCGTACGCGGACGATCTGCCCGCGGGCGACGCTCGCACCGAGGCCAGCTATGTCTGAGTCGCACGGCGCGCACGGCGGGGCGCTCGCACATCACTTCGAAGACCTCGAGCAGCAGCGCGAGGCGCACACGCTCGGCATGTGGGCGTTCCTCGTCACCGAGGTGCTGTTCTTCGGCGGTCTGTTCGCCGCCTACGCCGTCTACCGCAGCTCATACCCCGAGGCGTTCGCCAACGCGAGCAACCAACTCGATCCGGTGCTGGGCGGAATGAACACCGCGGTGCTGATCGGTTCGAGCTTCACCATGGTGCTCGCCGTGCACGCCGCGCAGCTGCGCCGCAAGTGGCAGATCGTCGGCTGGCTGTTGGCGACGGTCGTGCTCGGCGCGGTGTTCCTCGGCGTGAAGTACGTCGAGTACCACCACAAGTGGGAGCACCACCTGATCCCCGGCCCGAACTTCATGTTCGAAGGCCAGCCCGGCGGCTCCGAGCAGTTGTTCTTCGCGCTGTACTTCTCGATGACCGGCCTGCACGCCTTCCACATGGTGATCGGCGCCGGAGTGCTCATCTGGCTGAGCGTCCTCGCGGCGCGCGGGCGCTTCGATCAGCCGGGCCGCAACGCAGTCGAGATGGCGGGCCTGTACTGGCACTTCGTCGACCTGGTGTGGATCTTCCTCTTCCCCCTGCTCTACCTCTTGGGGCGGCACCAGTGAGCAACGCGCACCACGAGTCCAACTCGCCTAACGGCGCGGCCTCGCACTCCGATCACGCCGTCGGTCTGGGCCTGTACTTCGCCGTGTTCGCGGCCCTGCTCGTCGGAACGTGGCTCACGGTGTGGGTCGCAGGCCGCGACCTCGGAGCGTGGAACACGCCCGTCGCGCTCGGCATCGCTTGCGCCAAGGCCAGTCTGGTCGTGCTGTATTTCATGCATGTGCGTTGGTCGTCGAAAGTCGTCTGGCTGGCGGCGGCGATCGGCTTCGTGTTCCTGGTGATCCTGCTGGGCTTCACGATCAGCGACTACGCCACCCGCGAGTGGCTCGAGATCTACTCGGAACCGCTGCGCTCACGCTGAGCCGGTTGCGGTATATGCTCGGGCCGGACCGAGCATGGATTCGACACCCCGACAGGACGCCAGCGCGCTCGACGAGTCGGTGCTTCTCGAACTGGTCGGGAACCTGGGCGCGCTGACCTACGAGTACGACCTCGCGCTCGACCGCTACGTTCGAGTTCAAGGCGGCGAAGCTGCGCTCCTGGGATTCAGCGAGCAGGACTGGCTGCAGCCGGGCTTCTGGGCGGCGCACCTGCATCCCGACGACGTCGAGCGGGCCCACGGGTTCTGCGTGGACTCGATCGAGGCGCAGCGCGACCACCAGTTCGAGTACCGCATGCTGTCCGCCAGCGGGCGCACGGTGTGGATCCTCGACCACGTGCGATTGGTGCGGCGCGACGGCGTTCCCGTGGCCCTGCGCGGGCTGATGCTCGACGTCACGCACCTCAAGCTCCAGCAGGAGCAACTCGCGCAACTCCACGAGCGCTTCGCGGGGCTGCTCGACGAGCTCTCGGCCGGCGTGCTGTACGAAGATCACGAGCGCCGCATCCAGTTCGCCAACCGCGCGCTGTGCGCGGCCTTCGGCGTCGACTCGGCGCGCTCGCTGATCGGCGTCGATTGCCGCCGCGCGCTCGATGCGCTGAAGCACGAGTTCCGTGACGCGGACGCAGCGGCGGCGCGCATCGAAGACCTGGTTGCGACACGCGAGGCCCAACTGGCGGAGGAGGTGCGACTGCGCGACGGGCGCGTGATGGAGCGCAGCTACACGCCGCTGTTCGAGGCCGACGCCCTTCGCGGACACCTGTGGGAGTTCAACGACGTCACGCACCGTCGTCGCGCCGAGCGCGCATTGCGCGACGTGAGCGCGGCGACGGCCTCCAAGACCGGGAGCGAGTTCATCGAAGCGCTCGTGCGCGAGCTCGGTGTCGCGCTGGGCGCGTCGGCGGCGTTCGTCGCCGAGCTGCGCGCGGACGACCCTGCGGCGCTCTTCGTCCTCGCGCTGCACCGAGCGGGAAGGACCGAACGCGGACTGCGGCTGGAGTTGCGCGGCGCCCCGTGCGAGTCGACGCTGAGCTGGGGGCGCCTGATCTGCGACGGAACGCTGGCCGAGCGCTTCCCCGAGCACTTCGCGGTGCGCGAACTCGGCGCGGGCAGCTACCTCGGCGTGCGGCTGTGGTCGAGCTCGAGTCAGCCCTCGGGCGTGCTCTCGCTCCTGTTCGACGGTGCGATTCCGGACGCCGCTTCCACGCTGAGCGTTCTGGATGTCTTCGCGGGACGCGCCGGCGCCGAGCTGGAACGCCAGCGCGCGGAGCAGGCGTTGCGCGCGAGCGAGGCTCGCAGCCGCGCGCTGCTGGGCTCGTTCCCCGACCTGATCTTCGTGGTCGACTCGAGCGGCGTCTTCCACGACTGCCACGCGCCGTCGCCCGAGCTCCTGCTGCTCCCGCCCGAGGAGTTCCTGGGCCGCCGCATGGACGACGTGCTGCCGGCGCCCGTCGGCGCGCGCTTCCGCGCGCTGCTCGACGAGGCCTTTTCCACGCGCGCCTCCGTGCGCCGCGAGCTGCTGATCGACCTGCCCGGCGGCGCCCAACAGCGCTTCGAGTACCGCGTCGAGCTGTTCGCGGAGGACCGCGCCCTGGTGATCGCGCGCGACGTGACCGAGCTGCGCCGCGCCGAGGAGCGCGCGCTGCAGACGCAGAAGCTCGAGAGCATCGGGCGACTGGCCGGCGGCGTGAGCCACGACTTCAACAACCTGCTGACGGCGATCCTCAGCTATGCGGAGCTGGGCGCCGCGCAGGCGGGGCAGAGCCCTTTGGCCGGGCACTTCCGACGCATTCAGCTCGCCGGCGAGCGCGCCGCCGGGCTGACGCGCCAACTGCTGGCCTTCGCGCGCGAGGAGCGCGTCGAGCCGCGCGTGGTGAGCCTCAACGCGCTCGTGGAGGAGATGCTCGGCTTCCTCTCGCGCGTGATCGGCGAGCGCGTGGAGCTCGCGGTCGAGCTCGCGCCCGAGCTGTGGCGCGCGCGCATCGACCCGGCGCAGTTCTACTCGGTGCTGATGAACCTCGTCGTCAACGCGCGCGACGCGCTGCCCGAGGGCGGCGTGGTCGCGATCTCCACGCGCAACGTCGCGAACGATCCCGACGACGCCTCCTCGCGCGCGGAGTGGGTCGAGCTGTCGGTGCGCGACGAAGGGCTCGGCATGGACGAGCCGACGCGCCGCCGCGTGTTCGAGCCGTTCTTCACGACCAAGAGCGCGGGCGCCGGCGTGGGGATGGGGCTGGCGACCTGCTACGGGATCATCGGCCAGAACGGCGGCAAGATCAGCTTGGCGAGCGCGCCCGGCGCGGGCACGACGGTGAAGGTGCTGCTGCCTCGCGCTCACGCCGAACCCGAGCCCGTCGACGCGGAGCGCGACGAGTTGCGCTCGGCCAACGAGTGCGTGCTGGTGGTGGAGGACGACGCCGCGGTGCGCGAGATCGCCGTCGAGTGCTTGACCGCGCGCGGCTACCGCGTGATCGAGGCGCGCGACGGCGCCGAGGCGCTCGAGGTCTCGCGCGAGCGGCTCGCCGAGATCGACGTCGTCGTCACCGACGTGATGATGCCGCGTCTGGGCGGCGCGGCCCTGGCCGCAGCGTTGCGCGAGCGGCGGCCGGGTCTGCCCGTGCTGTTCGTCTCGGGGTACGCCCCGGGTTCGAGCTCGCACTCGTCCGGCGCGCCGCTGCTGCGCAAGCCGTTCGCGCCGAACGATCTCGCGCGCAAGTTGCGCGAAGTGATCGAGAGCGCGACGCAGGGCGTCTAGCGTCGCGATGCAGCTCACCAAGCCGCGCTACGGCGACCTGCTCGAGGTCGACCTGGAGGCCATCGACGCGCGCGGCCGCACCTGCGGCTGGGTCGAGCACGCGTCGGGGCGCTTCAAGGCCTTCGTCGAGGGCGCTGCGCCGGGTGACCGCGTTCGCGCCAGCGTGATCCGCCGCCGTCGCAACGAACTCGAGCTGCGCCTGGTCGAGCTCCTGCGCCGCAGCGCTCAGCGGGTCGAGCCGCGCTGCGCGCACTTCGGCGTGTGCGGCGGCTGTCGCTACCAGCACGTCGAGTACGCCTCGCAGCTCGCGACCAAGCGCGAGTGGATCGCCAGGCACTTTCAGATCGCGGGCGTCGCGTTGGACGAGCTGCGCCAAGTCGCGCCGTGCGCAACGCCGTGGCGCTACCGCAACAAGATGGACTTCAGCTTCAGCGCGCGCCGCTGGATCGCGCCGGACGAGCCCGAGGGCGTCGACGCGAGCTTCGCGCTCGGGCTGCACCCGCGCGAGCAGCACTCCAAGGTGCTCTCGATCGAAGCCTGTCCGATCCAGTTCGACGCGGCGGACGGAATCCTGCGCGACGCGCGACGCCTGGCGCTCGAGCAGCGCTTGAGCGCGTGGGACGATCGCGCCCACGTCGGTCTGTTGCGTCACCTGGTGCTGCGGACGAGCCGCGCGACGGGCGAGGTGCTGGTCCAGCTCACCACCTCCAGCGCTGCGCCCGAGTTGATCGAGCCGTACGTTCGCGCGCTGCTCGAAGCGCAACCGGCGATCACGACCCTCGTGCAGTGCGTGAGCGAGCGCGTCTCGTCCGTCGCCGGCGGCGAGCAGGAGATCCTCTGGCTCGGCGCAGGCCGCTTGCGCGAGCGTCTCGCGGGGCTGTGGTTCGAGATCTCGGCCAGCGCGTTCTTCCAGACCAACACCGAGCAGGCGGAGCGACTCGTCGAGTGCGCGCTCGAAGAGCTGTCCGTGACGCGCGGCGAGCGCGTTCTCGATCTGTACTGCGGGGCCGGCGCGTTCTCGCTGCCGCTCGCGCGCTGCGCGGGCGAAGTGCTCGGCGTGGAGTTGAGCGAGCGCGCCGTGCTCGACGCGCGCCGCAACGCGGAGCTCAACGGCGTCTCCAACGCGCGCTTCGAGTGCGGCGACGCGGCCCAGTGGCTGGGCGCGAGCGACGCCAGTCAGTTCGACGCGCTGCTCGTCGATCCGCCGCGCGCTGGAGTGCATCCCAAGGCTCTGGCCGTGCTCGCCGCGGCTCGCGCGCGACGTCTGGTCTACGTCTCGTGCAATCCGCAGTCGGCCGCACGCGATGCGGCGCAACTCGCCCTGGGCGGCTGGCGCGCGCTGAGAGCTCGCCCCGTCGACCTGTTCCCGCACACGCCGCACGTCGAGTGCGTGTTCACCTTCGAGCGTCGCCCGTGAACGAGGAGCCGTCGCCGCTGAGTTCGCCCGCGCCGCGCACGCAAGCGCGCGAGGGACTATGTCCGCACTGTCATCACGTGCGACGCATCACCTCCGCCAAGGGCTCGGTGTTCCTGTTGTGCGAGCGCTCGAAGTCCGACGAGCGCTTCCCGCGCTACCCGCAGCAGCCGCGCATGGAGTGCGCTGGCTTCCAGCGTTAGATTTTGGCGCTCCATGAGCGCCGAATGGTTGGTCGCGCCCGGCAGCTTCCTGGCCGCCGGACCGGATCTGCTCGATCCGAATTTCACCCACACCGTGGTGCTGATCTGCCGCCACGACGAGGAGGGCGCGTACGGACTGGTGGTCAATCGACCGAGCGACGTGCTCGCCAGCGACGTGCTCGCCGCGCACGTCGGCCTCGCGCGCAGTTCGGCGCGCATGTACGTCGGCGGACCGGTCGGTCTCGAGTCGCTGCAGGTGCTCCACCGCGCGCCCGAGCACGTCCAGGGCGGCGAGGAACTCGCGCCCGGATTGTGGATCGGCGGCGATCTGGATCAGCTCGCGCGCTACCTCGACGAACATCCGGCCGAAGCAGAGAAGAATGTGCGGCTCTTGATGGGATACTCCGGGTGGGGCCCCGGGCAGCTCGAGTACGAACTCTCCGAGTTCTCGTGGCTGCCCGCGCCCCTCGACATCGAGAGTGTGTTCGCGACTCAACCCTCCGCCGTCTGGCGCGAGGTCGTGCGCGCGCTCGGCCCGCGGTTTCGCGCCATGGCTGACGAGCCGCCCGATCCGAACCTGAACTGAGCCGGCGCGACGGCGCTGCGCTCACGCGAGCCGTTCGACGGCTCGCCATGCGCCCCATGACTCACTCCGATTCGCCCGCGTCCGTTCCGCCGGTCCGTCGACGTCGCTGGCCGCTCGTCGTCGCACTGCTGCTCACGTTGTTCCTCGCGCTCGTCGCGCTCGCGCCGGGCATGCTCGGCGGCGTCGTCGCGAGCGCTGCCGTGGCCGGTTTCAACGAAGAGCGCCAAGGTCGACTCGAGGTGGATGGAGTCGACTTGGGTTGGACCGGACGCCAGGCGCTGCGCGAGGCGCGCCTGTTCGATCCGCAGGGCGCGCTGATCGCTTCGGTGAGCGCCGACCTTCCCTCGCTGCTCGACCTCGCGCGCAGCGGCGGCGCTCGTCTGGGGCGCATCGCCGTGCGCGCGAGCGCCGAGCTCGTCGCCGACGACGCCGGAGTGACCAATCTCGACCGCGCGCTCGCTGAGCGGCCGGGCGCGGCGAAGCGCAAGCGCTCGAGCGAGAGCGATTCGAGCTCGACCGATCTGGGCGACATGCTGCGGCGGCTCGAGCTCGAGTTCGACGTCGTGGTGGAACGCCTGTCGTGGAGCGACGCGACCACGCGCGCGGCCGGCCAGCCGTTCGCGATCGACAACTTGAAGCTCCTCGTCACCGCGCAGCCGGGACAGCCGCTGAAGCTCGATGCGCAGGGCGCGCTCTCCGGCGCCGCCAGCGGAGCGCTCGCAGCGCACGCGTCGGTGTCCGACCTGTTCCAAGGCGCCGCGCTCAACCCCGCGGCGCGCTTCGAGCTCGACGCGCAGCTCGAGTCGATCCCCAGCGCGCTGGTCGACACGCTCGCGCGGCAACCAGGGCTCGCGGCTCTCGCGTTCGGCGAGACGTTCGGCGTGCGCGCCAAGGGCGCGGGCACGTTGAACGTAGGCGCCATCGAATTGAACCTCGCGGGCTCCGATGGACAGGTGAACTTCACGGGCGAACTCGCCGACGGAGTGCTCGGCGGCCGCACGCCGGCCGTGTTCGAGCTCGCGCTCAACCCCAAGACGGAGGCGTTGCAGCGCTTCCTCGGCGCGAGCCTTCCGCCGAACGTTGCGTTGACCGCTGTCGGCGCGCCCAGTGTGCGGGTGAAGCTCGACGGACTGCGCGTCGAACTCCAGCGCGTGCTCGAGGCCGCCAACAGCGGAGGAGACGTCGCGGCGGTCGCGCTCGGCGCGACGCGCGCGAACCTCAGCGCCGATGCGAACGGTTGGCGCGCGAGTGGGGACTTCTCCACCGGCGGCGCCGTCGAGCTCGGCGCACTCGCGCTGCGTGCGACGCTGGCCCCCGAAGGTGGCAAGACGCCGCTGCGACTGAACGTGACCACGCGCGTCGGCGCTGCGGAACACGCCCAGGAGTCCGCCGACGTCAAGCTGACCGTCGAGTGTCCCGACGCGGCGCAAGCGCTGGGCGTGATGGCCGGCGGAGCGCTGTCGCCGACGCAGCTCGAGATCGAACTCTCATCCTTGCCCAGCTCACTGATGGCCGTGCTCGCGCCCGCTGCGGCGGAGAGCTTGGCGAAATTGCCCAGGGGCGCGGTGAAGCTCGCCACGACCGTCGAGCTCGCGACCGGGCAGCCGGCGAAGATCGCTGCGCGCGCGACGCTCGGGAGCGGCGCGCAGGCGCTCAGCGCGAACGTCGACGCGAGCGTGGTCGATCCGTTCGGCGTCCAGACCGAGCGCCCGGCGGGCGCGCTGCCGTCCTTGAGCGCCAAGCTCGACCTCGCCGGACTCGCGCTGCTGCGCGAGTTCGTTCCGGCGCCGCACGCGGACACGGTGCTCGAGCTGCTCGGAGAGCGCCTCGCGGCGGAGGTCGCGCTCGAGCCGGCGCGCGGCTCGGTGGGAATCTCGGACGCTGCGCTGACGGCGAAGCTCGGCGCGTCGAAGCTCGATCTCGACCTCGCTCTCGCGCTGCGCGAGTCGCGACTGACGATCGACTCTGCGCGCCCGATGTCGCTCGATGTGCGCCTCAGTCAGGCGCTCGTCGATCGCTACACGGCCGCGAGTCTGCCCGCCGGGACGAAGCTGTCGTTCGCCGACGCCGCGCCCGTGTTCCGCGTGCGCGCGGGCGGCGTGGCGCTGCCGCTCGACGCCTGGATGGGCGCGGAGGGCGCGGCGCCGATCTCACTCGGACAGACGCTGCGCGGGACGAGCGCGGCGCTGCGCGTCGAGGTTCCCGGACTCACGCTCTCGCAGCCGGCCGTCGGAGGGGGCGCCGCGATCCCGATCGAGGTTCAGCAACTCACGCTGACCGCCGCGCTCGATGCGGGCAAGCCTGCGCGCTTCGATCTCAACGGCGCCATCGCCGGCGCCAGCGCGAGCCAGATCGTGCTCAGCGCCACGAGCGCCGACGTGGGCGCGTTCGTCGACGGACTCTCCACGGAGGCCGGCCCGCCCGAGGCCGCTGCGCTCAAGCTCTCCGGCGACGTCGCGGGCCTTCCGACCGCGTTGATCGACGCGCTCGCCGCGCAGAACGGACTGCTGGTCGACGTGCTCGGGCCGACGATGAACTTCAAGCTCGCCGGCGCGTGGCCGAGCGCTCCGGGCGATCCGCTGCGCGCGGAGATGAGCTCCTCCAGCGCGAACGTGAAGGTCGAGGCGGGCCTCGAAGGCATGCTGCTCAGCTCGTCCGACGCGGGCGGCATTCAGGCTCAGCTCCCGCTCTCGCCGCTGTTCAGCGAGCGCATCGTGGGCAAGCTCGTGCCGCTGTGCGTGAACGCGAGCAAGCCGCAGGGCGCGGCGCCCGTGGGGTTGAGCGTGCGCGACTTCCAGCTCCCGCTCGACGGCGATCTGTCCAAGCTCAACGCGCTGGTGGAGCTCGAGCTCGGCGACATCGTGTACGACCTGCTGCCCGGACTGTCGAGCACGCTCGCGCCGCTCGGCCTGTCGGGCAAGACGCAGGGCGCCGCGAAGCTCGGCAAGCTCTCGCTGCCGATCCGCAACGGCGTGGTGAGCTATGACCGTCTGCCGCTCTCGTTCGGCGGCAAGGAACTGGCCTTCAAAGGTTCGTTCGACCTCGCCAAGCTCGAGTTCGACCTCGCGACCGATGTGCCGCTCGAAGCGCTCGGCGCCAAGGTCAACGCGGAGCTCGACAAGTTCCGTCAGTACCTCGACCCGAAGATGCTCGTGCCGCTGCAACTCAAGGGCACGTGGAAGAGCCCCAAGTTCCGACTCGCCGACGACTTCACCAAGAAGGTGCTGAAGGACGCCGCCGAGAAGGCCGCCGAGGACGCGCTCAAAGGCGGGCTGCAGGATTTGCTGGGCGGGAAGAAGAAAAAGAACTGACGCTGTCCCGCTCGAGCGGCGGGCGCACAAGGAAGCGGGCGAGCGGGCTGCCGGATTCGGGCCGCCCGTTTAGGGTTGAGTCGAGACCGCGGCGCGCGTGACGCAGCCGCGCGTCGCCGCAAAACGGAGTCAACCATGTCGCACGCCTGTCGCCCTGTCGTTCCGGTTTCGGTGTCCACCGCGCTCGCGTCGCTGCTCCTCGCGCAATTCGCCGCGGCGCAATCTCTGGGGGAGGAGACGGCGGTGAGCCAGCACCTCGCCCCCGGACAAGAGTTCGCGCTGACGACGAAGGCGCTGCTCCAGCACGGCCGCAACCTGTTCAAGGCGAACTGGACGACGCAGGAGGGAGCGGGACGCCCGCTCACCGACGGCACGGGCGGAGCGCTCAGCGATCCGAACTCGCCGCTGATCGGAATGCGCAGCTTCAATCGCGTGTCCGGTCCCGACGCGAACTCGTGCTACGGCTGCCACAACGCGCCCGACGGCCTGGTCGGCGGCGGCGGCGACATCGTGGCCAACGTGTTCGTGCTCGGACAGCGCTTCGACTTCGCGACCTTCGACAACGCGGACCTGGCGCCCGTGCGCGGCTGCGCCGACGAGACCGGGCAACCCGTGACGTTGCAGCAGATCGGCAACTCGCGCGCGACGCTCGGCATGGCCGGCTCGGGCTACATCGAGATGCTCGCGCGGCAGATCACCGCGGAGTTGCAGGCGCGCCGCGACTCGATTCCCGCCACCGGCGGCGCCGTGCACCTGCTCTCGAAGGGGATTTCGTTCGGCGAGCTGCGGCGGAACTCGAGCGGGGTGTGGGACACCTCGACGGTCATCGGCTTGCCGCCGCCGAGCGTCGCGACCAACGGCGGCGCGTCGCCGCCCAATCTGATCGTGCGACCGTTCCACCAGGCCGGCGCCGTGATCTCACTGCGCCAGTTCTCGAACAACGCCATGAACCACCACCACGGCATTCAGACGGTGGAGCGCTTCGGGCTCAGCGACTTCGACGGCGACGGCTACGCGCAGGAGATGAGTGTCGGCGACGTGACGGCGATCACTGCGTTCCAGGCGGCGATGGCCGCGCCGGGTCGCGTGATCCCTGACGATCCCGCTGTGGAGCAGGCCGTGCTCAACGGCGAGCACCTGTTCGCCTCGATCGGCTGCGCGCAGTGCCACGTCCCGTGCTTGCCGCTGAATCAGGAAGGCTGGGTGTTCAGCGAGCCCAACCCCTTCAATCCGCTCGGCAACCTGCGTCCGGGCGACGCCTACGTCGCGCAGTACGGCGCGTTCTCGCTCGATCTGAGCTCGCCCCAACTGCCGCGTCCGCGCCTGCGCCCCAAGAACGGCGTCGTGCACGTGCACGCGTTCACCGACTTCAAGCTGCACGACATCACCTCGGGCCCCGGCGATCCCAATCGCGAAGCGCTCGACATGCACGCCACGCCGGGAACGCCGCAATTCACCGCCGGCAACTCGCGCTTCCTCACCAAGAAGCTGTGGGGCGCGGCCAACGAGCCTCCGTACTTCCACCACGGTCAGTTCACGACCATGCGCCAGGCGATCGAGGCCCACGCTGGTGAAGCCGCCGCCTCGCGCGCCGCTTGGGCCAGCCTCGACGACTACGGCCGCAACTCGATCATCGAGTTCCTCAAGACGCTGCGCATCCTGCCGCCCGACACCAAGCACCTCATCGTGAACGAGCACGGCGCGCCCAAGCTCTGGCCGGAGTTCCCGGGCTGCGATCACTGAGGCGGCGCTCGCAGCGTTGCGTTGCGCGGCGAGCAGCGAGATCGAGGTCGCTACGGCTTGGGCGCCGTCTCGAGCGCTGCGTCGAGCAGCGGGTTCTCCGGCGTGTCCTTGCGCCAGGCGGCCATCACCGGGAACTCGACGGCGGGGGACCACAGCGGTGTCGCCGTGACGCCGGGGCGCTTGGGGCCGTCGGCGTCGAGCCAGGGCAGGAGCGAGAAGCCGAGCTCGGCTTCGACGAAGGCGAGGATCGACTCGGCGGAGCCCGCGGAGAGCATCGCGCGCGGCTTCACGTCGTGTTCTTCGAGGGCGCGCAATTGCATCTCGTGCGCGACGCCGCCCGGCGGGTAGCTGATGAAGGTCTCGGCGCGGAGCTGCGCGAGTGAGATGCGCGACTTGCGCGCGAGCGGATGCTTGGAGGGCAGCACGACGAACGCGCGCAGCGTCCCGACGCGCAGCGTGGCGACGTCGTCGGGCCACTGCGGCAGGTAGTCGACGAGCAGATCCGCCGAGCCGTCGCGCAGCTTGGCGACGTTGGTCGTCATCGCTTCGACGAGCTCGACGCGCAGGTCCTTGCGCGCCTTGGTGAGGCGCTGGATCCAGCGCGGCATCATGTGCTTGACGAACATCGGCGCCGCGTGGATCACGAGGCTGCCGCCGTAGTCGCCCGATTGCACGGCGCGCACGACGCTGGGCAGCGAATCGAAGAACGGGCCGACGAAGCGGTACAGGCGCTGGCCGGCGGCGGTGAGCTGCATCTGGTCCTTGCCGACGCGCTCGAAGAGCTTCACGCCGACTTCGGCCTCGAGCTTCGAGACCTGCTGGTGAACCGCGGGCTGCGTGATCGGGTAGGGGAAGGCGCGCGCGGCCTTGGCGTAGCCGCCGGTCTTGGCGACCCAGTAGAAGCCCTCGAGGCGGTGCAACGTGAGTTGCTGGCTCATGGCGCGGCCACCGGGCGCTTCAACTTCTCGGACACGACCTGCGCGATGCGCTCGTAGAGCGCGTGCCCGTCGCGGTCGTCGAACCAGGCCTGGCGCTCTGCGTCGAAGTTGTAGTGCCACGCGCGCGCGCCGGCGGCGAACCACATCTGGTTCGTGGCCGACTGCCGATTGAGCACGTAGCGCACGCCGTCGGCGAACGAGAGCGTCACCACGCCGTCCGTGGTCGAGTAGTCGACCTCGTCGGGGTCGAAGGGCTCGAGCCAATCGGCGACGCGCGCGAGGCACGCGTCGGAGAGCTTGACGAACTGCTGTTTGTCCATGGCGCTGTTCTAGCGCTTGGAGCGGCCCGATGCGCGCAACAGCTCAGCGTGGCCGAATGCCGCGGGGCGCGTCGG
>CALKYE010000091.1 GCA_938003765.1 uncultured Planctomycetia bacterium | reverse complement strand
TCTCGCGCGACGTCGCGAGGTCCTTCGCCGGCACGCCGTTGAACGAGACGATGTCGAGGCTCGCGCGGCAGTTGTTGAGGTAGATCTTGACCGGCAGCACGCTCTCGACGCCGTCGAGCTTGGAGATCTGCGCCCCGTAGTACTCCGGCAGGAACGAGGTCTGCGGGCAGTAGCGGTTGAGCCGGTACACGATCAGCGTGCGCGCCGCTTCCGAGCCGCTCAGCGCGCGATCGAGTCCGCCGCTCAGGCTCTCGACCAGCACGAGCAACAACATGGCGCAGGCCACGCCCGCGAGCGTGAGCGCCGTGCGCATCGGTCTGCGCCGCAGGTTCTTCAGCGTGAGCTTGGTGAGCTTCATCGCGCCGCCCCCGCCGTGAGTTCGCTGAGCACGCCCTTGTCGAGCGTGAAGCGCCGCGTGCCGTGCTCCGCCGCGCGCGGGTCGTGCGTGACCATCACGACCGTCTTGCCGCGCTCGCGGTTGAGTCGATCGAGCAACGTGAGCACGCCGTTCGCGGAGTCGTGGTCGAGGTTGCCGGTCGGTTCGTCGGCGACGAGCAGCGGCGGGTCGGCGACGATCGCGCGCGCGATCGCGACGCGTTGCTCCTGACCGCCCGAGAGCTGCTTGGGCAAGTGCTCGGCGCGATCGGTCAGGCCCACGGCCGCGAGCGCGAGGCTCACGCGCGTGTGGCGCTCCGCGGCGGACAGCGGCATGAGCCACAGCGGCAGCTCGACGTTCTCGTACGCCGTGAGCACGGGCACGAGGTTCGACTGCTGGAAGATGTAGCCCACGTGCTGCGCGCGCCAGTCGGCGAGCGCGCCCGAGCCCATGCTCATCAGGTCGGCGCCGGCGACGCGCAGTTCGCCGCGATCGGCCCGGTCGATCGCAGCGATCAGGTTCATCAGCGTGGTCTTGCCGGAGCCCGAAGGTCCCAGCAGCACGCAGAACTCGCCCTGCTCGATGTCGAGCGAGACGTCCGCCAGCGGCGTGACGACGTGCTCGCCCTTGGTGTAGGTCTTGGTGACGTTGCGCAGTTCGATGAAGGCCATGGTCTACTCCCCGCGGACGTTCAGCCGCGCTCCGTCCGTCAACTGTCCGCGTCCCTGATCGATCAGCTTGTCCGAAGCGTTGACGCCCGAGAGCACTTCGACGAGGTCGCCTCGCGTGGCGCCGCGCTCGACCGCGCGCTTGACCGCCGTTCGCTTCGCGCCGTCCACGACCCACACGCTGCCGTTCTCGATCAATCGCGCGGGCACGAGCACGATGCTCGTTCCCGTCGCGGCCTGTGAGCCGCCGCGCGCCAGGAAGCGCGCCTGCACGAGCATCTCGGGTCGCAGCAGTTCGTCGGCGTCCTCGAGACGCACGTGGACCTGCAACGTGACCTTCTGGATGTCGGCCTTGTGCACCAGGCGAATCACCTCGCCGCGGTAGGGCTTGCCGTTGCGCGAGTCGGAGAGCACCTCGACGCGCATGCCCACGCCGACCTTCGAGACCTCGCCCTGCGGCACGTCGACGCGCACGCGCATCGACTCGGGGTCGTAGAGCGTGCAGACCACCGCGCGCTCTCCTTCGAGCGCGGTCCCCGCGTTGGCCAGGCGCTCGAGCACGACGCCGCGCGCGGGCGACTTCACTTCCATGCGCTCCAGACGCAGTTGCGCCTCGTCGCACGTCACGCGCACCGCCGCTTCGTTCGCGCGCGCCGCGGCGAGCATCGCCCGCGCCGTGTCGAGCCGCTGGCGATCCTCGATGCGCAGCTCGAGCTCGCGTCGCGCGCGCTCCTCCTCGGCCTGCGCCATCCGCGCCTCGGCCTGGGCCAGGGCTGCGTCAGCGCGCATGACCTCGAGCGCGGCCTCGCGTTCGGCCAGCATCGCCTCGGCGAGCTCGACCTGACGCGGTCCCGTCGCTCCGGCGGCCGCGAGTTCGCGCTGCAGGCCCAGCTCGGACTCGGCGGCGCGCACCTGCGCTTCCCCGCCGGCGACCGACTGTTCGCGGTGCCGCGCTTCGGCGAGCTTGCCCTCGAGCTTCGCGCGCGCCTTGGACGCGCCCTCGGTCACCGCGAGCGCGGCGTCGAAGTTCGTCTGCGCGGCCGTCAGCTCCGCTTCGGCGCGCGCGACCTCGGCCTTGGACTGCTCCAGCATCGCTTCGGCGTTGTCGCACGCGAGCTGCGCATCTCGCGCGATCAAGCGCGCGACGACCTGGTCCTTCTCGACGACGTCGGACTGCTGGACGAGCATCTCGCTGACGACGCCGGGCGCGAGCGCGGTCACTTCGATCGGGAACGGATCGGGCTCGATCCAGCCTGCGGCCTGGAACAGCGGCGTTCCCGCCGTTGCGGTGCTCGACGCGTCGACGACCTGCGGGCGCACGACGGTCACGTCGACGGCGCCGCGCCACAACTCTCCGAGCGTCGAAGCGAGGACCGCGAGGAACGCGCCCAAGATCGCCAGGGGAACGAGGTAGCGCAGCTTGCTGCGCTTGGGAGGCGGCAGTGTCGGCGTGGTGCGCGACAGAGCGGAGAGGTCGATGTCGGCTTGAACCTGGCTCACAGTCGTTCCTCCTGCCGCGGTCCACAGGCTTCTTCCCAGTCGAGCCAGACGCGCACCAGATCGGCGCGCGCGCGCACCAGCCCGGTCAGGCTGTTCATGCGCTCGGTGAGGGCGCGCGACCAGCGTTCGAGCATGGCCGGGTCGACCATGAACTCCGCGCGCGCGGCGTCGAGCATGCGCGCCACCGAGCTGTCCGCGTCGGGCGCGTGCTCGTCGCGCTGGAGCAGGAGCTGATCCCACAAGCGCGCCGCTCGCTCGATACGACTGCGCGCCATGACCACTTCGCTCTCCAGCGCCTCCAGAGCGCCGTCGCGTCGCTCGCGCGCAGCGGCGATGCGTCCTTCGAGCGCGCCGGGGAACGGGATGTCGATGCCGAACATCGGTCCGATGAAGGACTGCGCCGGCATCGACATGAGGCGCGGTCCGACGCGCAGCATCGGCCAGCGTTCGCGCGCCTCGCGCTGCAGCTCGGCCTCGGCCATCGCGAGCTCGAGCTTCATCGCGCGCAGCCGCGGAAGGCTGTCGAGCAGTTGTTCGGCCGTGGGCTCGATCAGCTCGACCTCGTCGGGCCTGAAGCGATCGATCGCGCCGCCGGCCAGCTCGTCGAGGGCGGGATGGGACATCTCGAGACCGCACAGCTCCGCGAGCTCGGCCTGCATGCGCGCCACGTCGGCGCGCGCCATGGTCTGGCGGTGCTCGACCATGTGCAGCGCGCCCACCGCGCCTTCCGCCATGCCGGCGCCGATCCAGCCGCGCCGGGCGAGGATCTGGATGCGCGGCAGCATCTGGACCGCCTCGGCGTACAAGCTCGTCATCGCCGACTCGAGCGAGCGGGCGGCCGCGAGTTCGACACGCGCGCGATCGACGTCGAAGCGCAGCGACCACACGCGCGCTTCGAGTTGCGCCAGCGCCGCGCGGCTCTGCGCTCGCGCCAGTTCGCGCGCGGCTTCGGAGGGGCCCACGCCGAGCAGACCGAACACGTCGGCCATGATCTGGAGCTCGTACTCGTCGGTGAGATTCTCGCCGTCGAGGAACATGCCCTGCCCCATGAGCGACCCGGGCCGACCCGCGGAACGAGTCGCTTCACGCAGCTCGCGCACGCGCCGCCGCAGGGCGCGCAGCTCCGGGTTCCAGGCGTAGGCCGCGGCGTGCCAGAACTCCGCCTGGTCAGGTCGAACTTCGCTCGGCGCGGCCGGGATCGGAACCGCGAGCGCTCCCAAGTCGGCGAGCTCGAGCGCGCGCTCGACGTCTTCGACGCTGTTGCGCGCCGAGGCGGCGGCGATCAACGCGCCATCGCTGACGGCGAGGCGCGCAGGCGAGGAACAAGCGCTCGCTGTGAGGAACACCAGAGTCCATGACGACGCGCGATTTGCGCGCAGGGGGCGGGACTTGCGCCACCCGAGGATGGAGGACATGACGACTCCGCGACGAAGGACCGAATTGCTCGTCCAAGCGACCGTCGCAGAGCCTCTGTGCTCCCGCCGGCCGCACGCCAAAGCGGAGCGCGCTCTAGATTCGCAGCGGAAGCGGAGTGCTCGCCCGTGGCGGCGCGAGCGAGTGCGTGCAAGCGCGCGCGATGCGGCTCAGCGTGCGCGGCTCGAACTCTGCGGTCGAAACGACCTCGCCTGCGAGTTCAGCGGTCGGCAGGGCCACCTGCACGGGATTGGCGAACACCAGGTCGACCGAGTCGGACTCGACCAGCCGACAGCAATCGCCGCAGCCGCTCTTGTCCTGGGCGCAGCCCGAACGCTCGGTCGCGATCGGCGCGCGCTCATCGCCGCGCTTGCTCGCGCAGCACGACTCGAAGCCCTCGTCGGCGCTCTCGGCCTCGGCTCGGGGCGTTTCGCAGCACGCGTCCGCCTGCTCGATAGCGCTCCAACCGCACAGGCACAGGCGCGCCGACCAGCCGCTCGGAACGAGCAGCGCGGGCAGCACGAGCGCGAGGATCAGCGCTCGAATCGTGCGGGTGAGGCGGGACATGGGCGGGAGCACGCTAGTTCGTCGACGCACGAACGGTCAAGAGTGGAGCCGTGCTCAGGGCTGATACGTGAACTCGATCGCCTGCGTGAGGAACGTTGTCTTGCAATCGGCCGGCGAGCGGAACCAGCCTTGAACGTGCGCCTGAGAGCCCGCCAGCCAGGGGTTGCCCAGCGCGGAGGGGTGGTTGAGCTGGTAGAGATTCCAGTCGAGCACGAGGGTTCCGTCGCACTGCCCGGCCGTTCCGCCGGAGTTCTGCGCGCCCGTGCGCTGCGACGGAGCGTCGATGCACAGCTTGCTGTTCCCGCCGCCCGCGGCGCACCAGTTCTTCAGCGTCGGGCCGCTCGCGCCGTAGAACAGGATGCCGCTGCGCTCTCCGTCGACGTTGGAGGCGGTGATGACGCACACGTTCGAGTGGTTCACGACCGGATTGGCGGTCGCGCTGATCGTCGGAGTGCAGCCGCCGGCGCTGGGGCCCACGGGCGGGCAGAACGGAACCGGCGGCGGCGCGAACGGCGGGTACGTCGAGATCGACAGGTCCCAGCGCGTGAGCGTGCCGCTGAAGCCGCCGACGGTGTCGATCAGTTCGAGGCGCCACAGGCCGTTCGGGTCTTCGCCGAGGAACGAGGTCAGCGAGCCCTCGGGCTGCACCTGCACGGCGGCGACGTTGTTGGCAAACGGGTAGCCGTCGATGGGTTGGTCGAAGAGCGGGTTCGGCGTCGGCGCCAGGCGGCCCATCACGTCGAAGAAGCTCGTCCCGGCGAACACGTTGTCGAACGAGCCGCCGTTGAAGGTGCTGATGCGCGCGCGCCGTCCGCTGGGGCTCACCAGATCGAACTGCACGTCCGAGTTCCAGGTGTGCGTGAAGTTCACGAACAGGCGCACCTCGGCGGTGACGTCGCCCATGCCCGTCACCGAGAGCGTGCTCGAAACGGGCGTGAAGTCGGGGATGGGCGCGGCCGTCGTCTGGCTGAACACGACGGGGGTCTCGCCGAGCGTCGGCGGCGTCGACAGCGCCGTGATGTCGAGCCTCCACTGGTGGAGCACGCCGACGTCGTCGAACGCGTCGTCGCGCACCTGGAGCGTCCAGGTCCCGTTGGGGTCCTCGCCCGCGAGCCAGTGCAGCGCGCCCTCGGGATTGAGCGCGGGCGACGCGAAACCGCTGAAGTGCGGGTAGGCCCAGGCCGGCGCATCGGGCGAGTCGTCGAACAGCGTGCCGCGGAAGATGTCGACCATGCCCTCGCCGACGTCGGTGACGATCGTCACGCGCTTGCCCGAGGGAGCGATGAGGAACAGCTCGATGTCGCCGCACCAGGTGTGGCTGATGTCGACGTAGAGATCGACGTCCCACAGGTACGAGCCCAGGCCGCTCACGGTCTGCGCGTCGGTCACCAGTCCGCCGTCGACGATGGCGAGGTTCGGAGTTCGCGGGAACGACACGGGCGCGCCCGTCGAACCGGGCGGCAGCGGCGTGGCCGCGCGTGGCGTCGCGCTGGCGGTCGAGCTGCCGCTCAGCTCGAGTGAATTGGGGAGCACCCCCGACGCGCGCGCCTCGAGCGCGGGATCGCCGCCGCCGAGCCTCTCGCGCAACTCGCTGCGGCGTTGGAGCAGCGGCTGCAGTTCTGCTGCGCCGAGTCCCTGCGTGCGAGCGGAGACGTACTCGGCGTCCAAGTCGAACAGCTCGGCGCGCGTGGCCGCCTTGTCCTGGGCCGCGGCGAGCGATGCGAGCAGCGCGCAGCCGCTCAGCGATAACGACGCGAAGCGCATGGGGGTCCCTGAAGATCTTTCCGGCGGCGCGGCGCCGCAGGGCGCAGCGCCAACCCGCTAAGTATCCACCGACCCGCCGTCTTGGGTAGTGGTCGAAGTCCGCTCAATTCGCTCCGCGCCGACGCGGAGCGCCTCTACTGGCCCTGTGCGACGCCGAACAGCTTCTCGCGCTCGAGTTCGTCCTCGCAAACGCGCCGCACGCAAGCGCGCAGCGTGGTGATCCCCGCGCCTCCGAGCACGCCCGAGGCCGCCGTCAGGCACTCCTTGACCTCGGGATTTTCTTCTGCAGCCTCGGCCTGCTTCACAGTCTCGATCCAAGCGTCGTGCCGGCTCAGCGCGGTCGCCAGAGCCGCCGCGCTGCGCTCTTCGGCCGCGCCCTTGCGCAACGCTTCGGCCAGCGCCTTGTCGCTCTCGGGGTTCGGCGGGAACCAGCCGAGCGCGAACAGCGCGTTGCGTCGCACGAGCGCGTCCTTCTCGCTCGTGAGCGCCTTGAGCAACGTCTTGCGCGCCTTCTCGTCGTTGGCGCCCGCGCTCCCCAGCGCGCGGTACAGATCCTTGCGCCGCACCGGATCCTTTTCCTTTCCGATCGCGCGCGTGATCGCGCTGACCGAATCGGGCGCCGCAAGTTGCTCGAGCGCGACGATCGCCTCGTGCCGCAGCTTGTCGTCGTCGTGATCGAGGAACTCAACCACCAACTTCGAATACGCGTGCGGCGAGAGCACGCCGATCGCGTGCATCAGACGGTCCTTGTAGTCGGCGCC
Source organism: uncultured Planctomycetia bacterium (assembly GCA_938003765.1). GTDB lineage: Bacteria > Planctomycetota > UBA1135 > UBA1135 > WYBT01. Next base: position 11,606 of record CALKYE010000091.1, on the reverse strand, counting down.
GCGGCCGCCGTCGGGATTGGTCGGATCGCCCTGGACCCAGCCGCGCCGTCCGAAGAAGTCGTTCCTGAGCTCGCTCTCGATCTGTTCGATCGCTTCGGGCTCCGACGAGAGGAGCAGGCGCTGGATGCTCTGCAGGCGATTGGCGCTCCACAGGCTGGCCTTCATCTCCTTCACGATCGCGAGCACTTCCTCGCGCGTCGGCGGCGCGAGGTTCGCGCCGGGAATCACGCTGGGATCGAACACGCCGCCCTTGATCAGTCGACGCGGCGCGCGCCCGCTGGCTTGAATCTGCTTCGCGGCGGCCGGGTCGACGGCGGCGAGCGCTTCGTGGAAGCACCACACCAGCTCCTGCGCGCTCACTTCGTACGGCACCGAGAGCAACACCGCGCCATCGGACGAGAGGAAGATGTGCTGCGGAGCGACGGTGAAGCCCGCTGAGTCGCTCTTGAGCACAGAATCGCGCGCTGCGCCCTCGATGCGTCGGTGCTCCGTGCAGGTGAGACCGCCGAAGCGCGCGCAGGGCTTGCCCTCGGCGGCGTGCTCGAAGCGCGACGCGATCAGGTTCACGGTGAGCTTCGACGCGGCCACCACCTGCGGATCGGAGTACACCTTCGTCGCCAGACGTTCGTTGGCGGCCTCGCCGTCCATGTTGATCGCGAGGAACACGATCTTCTTCTCGGCCGTGGCCGCTGCGAACGCGTCCTCCCAGCGCGGCGACCAGACCAGCGCGCCCTTCTGCGGCGGCGCGGCCCCGAGCGCGAGGGCCAGCGAGGCGGCGAGTCCGAGGGCGGTGAGCTGGGCGTTGGGCATGGAGTGATCCTCGCAGAAGTCCGCGCGCTGAACCCGGGCGGCAGCGACAAGTGACGCAGTCTGCGCCGCTGGCCGGGCTTCACAGTGTCTTTCGGTCGAACTGCCGCGCGCAACGCGCGCTGCTCAGGCGGTTGCTTTTTGCTCACCCGCTACTATTTCGAGCGACACGCGACGGCGCAGGTTTTCGAGGGTTGGCAGGCGGAATCGCTCCTCGGACCGCGGCGCGGCGCGTGAGGCAGGCCCGCTCGGCCGCGGAATCCAGGCGGGCCCCGTTCCAGGCGCATTCAAAGCCCATGGAAATCAACCGCATCTCTCTGTGTGTTCTCTCGTGCCTCGGCGCCATCGCAGGCTCAGGCGCGCCCGCAGCAGCTCAACTGAACGGCGGCGTGCTCGACATCGGGCCCGCGCCGCAGGTGGGCTCGATAGCGTGGGACATCTCCGATGACGGCCGCGTGGTCGTCGGCGAGCTCTTGGCCGTCACCGTCATCACTCCGATCCGCTGGACCGCGCGCGAGGGCGCCACTTCGCTGGACGGGCTGCCGGTGACTGGCAGTAACGGAGCGCGCGCTGTCTCCGCGGACGGCTCGACGATCGTGGGCGGCAGTTCTCCGAGCTTGGTGGGTTACCGCTGGCGCGCAGGTCAACCGGTCGACATCTTGCCTGGGCCGGCGTTCTGCGTGTCCGCGGATGGCGAGGTCGCGGCCGGCGTGTACAGACCTTTCCAAGGCGCCAACACGCCCTACCGCTGGACTGCCGAAGGCGTCGAGAACCTCGGCGCGGTGTTGGGCGTTCCCGGCTACGTCCGCGGGCTCTCGGCGGACGGCGACGTGCTGATCTCGGACACGCTTGTCTACCGCTCATCGACCGGCGCGGTCATCAGCCTCGGCTCGCTCGGTGGCGGCACGACCCAGGCGCGCGGCATCTCGGCCGATGGATCGGTCGTCGTCGGCGCCTCGACCACGAGCTCGGGCGCACTCCACGCGTTCCGCTGGACGCTCGCGGGCGGCATGCAGGACCTCGGCGTGCTTCCCGGCGACGACGGTTCGTACGCGCACGCGGTGTCGGCGAATGGAGACGTGGTCGTCGGCACGCTGGGGATCAGCTCGCCGCATCGCGCCTTCCGCTGGACGGCGAGCACCGGGCTGCAAATCCTCGACTCCCTCGGCCAGCCGTCGGAGGCGCTGGGCGTCAGCGCGGACGGGACGCTCGTGATGGGTCATCACAGGGTGCTCGGCAAGTCCGTGGCGTTCCTGTGGGGCGCAGACTGCGACGCCGACTCGGCTGTCGACGCGGTCGAGATCCAGCTCGACCCCGCGCTCGACTGCAACGGCAACGCGCGGATCGACTCGTGCGACATCGGCAGCGGCTCGTCGCCCGACCTCAACCTCAACGGCCGGCCCGACGAGTGCGACTGCCTCGGCGGCGCCGCGCCCAGCACCTACTGCACGGCCAAGCTCAACTCGAGCCTGTGCCTGCCTACGATCGCGATCTCGTCCTCGCCCAGCGTCTCGGGCGCGACGCAGTGCCTGATCACGGCCACGAACATCCAGAACAACCGCTCCGGTGTGCTGTTCTACGGCTACCAGGCTGCGATCCAGCCCTTCCAAGGCGGCTTCTTGTGCGTGCAGACTCCGTTGCGCCGCACGCCCCTGCAGTCCGCTGGCGTCGGACTGCCGAACGACGTTTGCGGCGGCCGCTTCAGCTTCGACTTCAACGCGCTGATCGCGAGCGGCATCGATCCCGCGCTGCAGCTCGTCGGCCAAACCTTCGCCGCGCAGTACTGGGCCCGCGACGGCCAAGACCCGTTCGGCTCGAGCTTGACCGACGCCGTGCAGGGCCAAGTCTGCAATTGAGCGTCGCTCGAGCGCGCTGACCTCTCTCGCGAGCCCGTCGCACCGACTGCGGCGGGCTCGCAGCCTTCGGTGTCAGACGTCCTCCGCTACAGAGCGTTCGTCCCAAAGAACCTGGAGCGGGTAGCCGAGCGCACGTGCGCCGGTCGCAGCGCACAGCAGCGCAGCCGGCTTGCTCGTGGAGAGCTCTGGATGGAGGGCCGGTCGAGTCCGCGCCGAACGAGTGCGAAGTGGTGCGAGCGCGCGTTGAAGAGAGCCTGCACCGGCGCGGGCTCTCACCAGCTTCGTGGTCATGGCGCGCTTCCTACTCGCTTTCTCGAGCCTGCAGGCCTCCTGCCGACGCTCTTCGTGGGCTCGACGCCGCTCGGCCACGCCCGTTGCTCCGTTCGGCCGCGCGTCGTCTCGCCAGCGACGCGCCACATCGGGACCTCGGGGTCGATGGGGGGACTGACGGCGGAGGAGATCGAGCAGCGCGCGGTCCCGCGAACGGGCTCGCGAGCTTGTTATTGGATTCACGCGCCGCCCCACGCGACCATGTCGGGCTGTCGGCCAAGTCCCCAATCGCTCATCAGGAGTCGTTCATGCTCACGCTCGTGCTTCGTCCGTTGCTCGTCGTCGCCGCCCTGTCGGCCCTTTCATTCCACGCGCAGGCTCAGACTGCGCCCAAGCTGGAGATGCCCGCCGCCAGCCCGGCCGCGAAGGTGGAACAGCGCGTCGGTGTGACCGACGTCGTCGTCACCTACAACCGCCCGAGCGTGAAGGGCCGCAAGGTGTTCGGCGAGCTGGTGCCGTTCGGCGAGGTGTGGCGCACCGGCGCGAACACCGCGACGGCGATCTCGTTCAGCACCGACGTGAAGTTCGGCGGCGCTGCGGTTCCCGCGGGCAAGTACGCGCTGTTCACCATCCCCGGCGAAGCCGAGTGGACCGTGATCCTCAGCAAGGTCACTGGCGGCTGGGGCGCCTACCAGTACGACGCGAAGGACGACCTGGTGCGCGTCACGGCCAAGCCCGCCAAGCTGGGCGACCTCGTCGAGACGTTCGAGATCGGCCTGGGCGATCTGCGCGACGGTTCGGCGACGCTCAACCTCGCCTGGGAGCGCACGCGCGTCGGCGTGAAGCTCGAAGTCGACATCGTCAGCGTCCTCAAGCCGCAGATCGAGGCCGCGATGAGCGCGGAGGGCAAGAAGCCCTACCTCGCCGCGGCGATGTTCTACTACGAGCACAACATCGACCTGAAGAAGTCGCTCGAGTGGATCGAGGGCGCGATCAAGGAGCAGCCCGAGGCCTTCTGGGCGATCTACCGCAAGGGTCTGATCCTCGAGAAGATGGGCGACAAGAAGGGCGCGGCCGCTGCTGCCGAGGCTTCGCTGGCGCTGGCCGAAAAGGCGCAGGGCGGGATCCGCACCGAGTACATGAACCTCAACAAGGCGCTGCTCGCGCGCCTGAAGTGAGGTCGGCCGCTCACGGCGGCAACTCGTAGATCTCGATCGTCGGCCCCATGCGCGCGTGCTCGAACAGCGCGCGGAAGAAGGGCCGGGAGTACGACTCGCGATGGCGGCGAATTCCGAACGCCGCCATCGCGCCGTTGTCTGTGGAGAGAGGGGAGAAGCGTGCGCGGAGCTGCGCGTGCTGCGAGAGCGCCTCGCGTGTGCGCACCGCGAGCTTGTGGCGGAAGTTCTCGCCCACGTGCTGCATCAGCACGAAGCGCGCGCCGACGCGCTCGAGGTGCGCCATCGAGTCGTCGCCCCACTCGTCCTGGGCCGCCTTCGGCCCCTGGGGGAGCACGAGGTCGAAGCGCGCGCCCAGCTTGTGCTCTGGCGCGAGCGCGAGCTGGTAGCTGGACCACCACGTGAGAGCCGGGCGCCGCGCGAGCGTCTCGTCGCGCCGCAGCAACGGCACATCGAGGTACGGCATCGCGAGGATCGGATCCGAATCGCCCGCGTGCTCGGCGAGCCAGCGCGCGGCGAGCTCGTGCGTGTCTTCGGCGGAGCGCACGCTTCCCAGGCGCCACGCGAGCGCGAGGCCGAATGAGGCGAGCAGCGCCGCCGCTGGGATCGCGACTCGTGGACGATGCGCGAGCGCGCGCGAGAGTCCCCAGACGCCGAACGTCGCCAGGAACGGCTCGAGCGGCATCAGGTAGCGCTCCCAGGTCAGCGAGTGCAGCCCGATCACCAGCGTGTACGGCGCGGCGTAGGCGAGCGCGATCCACAGCGGCGCCCCAGCGCGACCGCGTGCGCGCGCGCCGAAGACCGCGCTCACCATGCCGAGCGCGAGCAGCAGCGCGACATGCGGCAAGTAGGCGAACAGCGTGCGCGCCAGCGTGTCGAAGCCCGCGCCGTTGAAGTGGCTCGAGTGCACCGACTGGCCGGAGATGTTGAAGCTCGCGCCGCCGTCGACCTGGCTGAGCGAGAGGTAGCCGCGCTCGCCCTCGAAGTGGAAGGGATAGAACACGCGCAGACCGACGGCGACGAGTCCGAGCGCGATGAGCGCGCCCGCGGCGACGATGGAAGCTCGCGGCCGTCGATCTCGCGGCGCGGCGAGCGCGAAGCCGACCGCGACGACGATCGGGAAACCCACCGCGACGCCGTTCTGCAGCGCTCCGATCGAGAGCGCGGCGCTCAATCCCACCAACGCGCACGAGCCGAGCGTGGGGCGACGCGCCAAGCGCATCGCCGCGAGCACGGTGAGAGTTACGAAGCTCGCAGCGATCGCGTGCGGACGCTCCTGCTGAGCGAACGAGATGTTCAGCGGGCTCGTCGCGACGAGCGCGGCGGCGAGCAGCGCAGCCCAGCGCTCGGTGAACTTGCGCGAGAGCCAATACGTGGCGACCACGATCGGCAACGCGCCGAGAATCGAGATCCAGCGCAGCTGCAGGAATGGAGCGCTCGCGCGTTCGAGGTGGCCCGCGAGGTCGAGCGTCGACGACGTGGCGAGCGGGTCGGGCAAGAGGGCGCCCACGCGCGCGAGCAGGTACGGATACCACTCGTCGAGTGCTCCGGTGCTGCTCGCCTTCACGCCGCTGCGCAGCGCGTCGACCTGGTTCTTGATGACCGTCGCGTCCAGGTGCGTCGAGTGCGGCAGCAAGTAGTCCAGCCCACGAACTCGAAGCGCCAGCGCCGAAGCGACGATGGCGCCCAGCACCAACGCGGCGGCGGAGCGTGATATGTGTTCGGGCGCCTTCTCTCCCATGCGACCCCCTCCCACCCAAATTTCAGCCGCTGAGACGGCTTCTGGCTAGATGGCTATTGAGGAGGTCAATCGGCGCACTTCCGCATCCGAGCGCGCCATCGTCGCCTCGGCCGGTCCTCGCCGCGTCCGCTTGGATTCGTGGCGGCGCCGCGCGACGCCCATGGGTCGCCGCCTTTGCGCTGACACGCCGGATCGGAACCGCGCTCGAAGCGCTGCTTCGACGAACCCCTAGCGCGGCGCGCGACGGCGACCGGTGAACGCGTACGCGACGGCGGACGCGAGCAGCACCATCCCGATCCACAACAGCCTCGCGGGGCGTTCCGCGGCGACGGCCCACAGCGTGTACGCGGACATCGCGAAGTAGGCCACTGCGCTCGCGACGGCGATGGGGGCAATCGACGCTCCGTCGATACCGCGTGGCGGCGCGAAGCGGGCGCGAACCAGCGCGAGCGCCGCCAGGGCGGTCGTGAAGGTGAGCACCGCGCCGACGTTTTCGACCAGGAGGTCGAAGGAGTGCGTGAGCAGCAGCACGAGAGCGATCGCGCTCTGCAGCAGGATCGAAGCGGTCGGAGGCGCGCCGTCGCGTCCGGCGAAGCGCTCGGGCAGCACGCCGTCGCGCGCCATCGCGGCGTACACGAACGGGCCGGCGACGGTGAACGCGCTCGCCGACGAGAGCATCGAGAGCACCACGAAGGCCGACATCACGCTCGCACCCAGCGGGCCGATCAGCTCGAGCACGATCAAGTGGCCGAGGGTTGTGCGACTGCCGTCGCCGCCCGCGCCGCGCCACGACGAGAGCTCCTCCTGCGTCAGGTTCGCGACGAACACCCAGTTCACGACCAGGTACAGCGCCATGACGAGCACGGTCGCGAGCACCATCGCGCGCGGAACGGTGCGGCGCGGATCGCGGAACTCGCCCGCCGCGTACGCCGCCGTGTTCCAGCCTGAATAGGCGAAGGCCACGTACAAGAGCTGCGCGAGGAAGTCGCTCAGCGGAAAGCCGACCTGTTCCTTCTCGGGCCGCCACGTCGGCCACTCGCTCGCGCCGTAGATCGCGCCGACCGCGACGAAGCCGATCAGCAGCGCGAACTTGGCGAACGCGAGGGTGTCCTGGGTCCAGCGCGACAGGCGCTGAGAGCGCGCGGCGAGGAGTGTGACCAGAGCGATCAGCGCGATGCCGACCGCGTGCGTCGGGAGCGGAGCGAGCGTCGCTGCGTACGCGTCGGCCATGGCCGCGCAGAACGCGACCGGCGCAGCGAAGCCGAGCACGAGCGAAGCCCAGCCGGCCATGTAGCCCATCGACGGATGGAGGAGATCGCTCAGGTAGCGGTACTCGCCGCCAGAGCGCGGGATCAACTCGGCCAGCGCCGCGTACGCGCGCGCCCCCGTCATCGCGATGACGCCGCCGACGAGCCACATGAGGAGGATCTGTCCCGGTCCGAGCACGCTCGCCGCCCAGCCCGCCGACACGAGCACTCCGACGCCGACCATGCTCGACGCGACCAGGCCGATGCCAGAGGCCAAGCCCAGCCCGTTCGCGCGCTCCATGCGGCGATGCTACGGAGTCTCGCCTTTCCCTCCACGGCCCTTCGACTCGTGGAAGCGCCCGGTCCCAATCGCGCGGGGCAGAGCCAACTCTGTCCTCATCGAGTCCGCTCCCTGCTCTCCGGCGCGAAGAGCTGGAGAAAGGTCCCCCGTGACGAGAAGTCTGAGTTCACCATTCCGGACTCGAGCGGATCTCCGGTGTAGTAGTCGACGCGGGGCGCCTCTCCGAAGTGGAACGCAAGCGCCATGTCACGTCCGTCGAGATGGGCCACGACGAGGAATTCAGGAGCGAGTACAGCTGCGATCTGCGGGGGACTGCCCGCCTTCGCCTCGACGCCGGCCCACACCGCAGCTCGCAGCGCCTCGAGCTTCTCGCCGTCTACGGTGACCTTGGGCGCCGCCGCGTCGAACCTGCAGCCAGCGATCTGTGCAAGCCGACGATCGGGGCCGTCGGACCACGTGACCTGGTACACGTCCCAAGCGTTCGCGGACTCGAAGTGCGCCGCAACCGAAGCCGGAAGCACCTGACGATTGCGTGGCGCACACGCGAGGCAGGCGAGTGCTAGCAGCAGCGCGAGGCTGTCAGTCGCCGCCCTCACTGTCCCGAGAAGACCCGTCTCGTTCACGAGCTGCCTTGTGGCGAGCGCGCCACGCCCCTGCCAACGCGAGGAGCTTACGGGTTCGAGCTACGGAGGGGGCGGGAGCGAGTCGAGAAGGTGAGGGTCTGACGCTGTCTCCCGCAACTTGCGCTCGAGAAACGCGCGTTCGGGTCCCGACTGGCACAGCTCGAGCGCGGCGCGGAAGTGCTCTTGCGCCTCGGCGCGTCGGCCGAGCTGGCGCAGGAGCTCGGCGCGAATCGACGGCAAGAGGTAGTAGCCGGCCAGTGCGGGCGCGTCGGCGAGCGCCTCGACCTCGCGCAGGCCCGCGCTCGCGCCGTGCAGCTTGGCGAGCGCGACGGCGCGATTGAGCAGCACGATCGGCGAGGCGTTGCGCTCCGCCAACAGGTCGTACCAACCGAGGATCGCGCTCCAGTCCGTATCGTCCCACGTCGCCGCTATCGCGTGCTGCGAGGCGATGGCGGCCTCGATGTGCAGCTCGCTGAGCTCGCCGCCGGTCGCCGCGCGCTGGAGGTGCTCGAATCCGCGCGCGATCAGGGCTCGATCCCATTTGGAGCGGTCTTGCTGCTCCAGCAAGAGCGGTCCGCCGCTCTCGTCGAGGCGCGCGCCGATGCGCGAAGCGTGCAGGTGCGCCAGCGCAGCGAGCGCGTGCGCGCGTGGCGTCGAGGTGAGCGGCCCGAGCGCGAGTTGCCGCGAGAGGCGCAGCGCCTCGCGCACGAGATCCGCGCGGATCAACGCATCTCCGCGGTGCGCGGCGAGGCCCTCGTTGAGCAGGAAGTAGACGACGTCGAGCACGGACTCCAGCCGCGCGCCGAGTTCCGCTCCGCCGGGCGTGTCGAGTTCGATGCGCTCGTCGCGCAGGCGCGCCTTGGCCCGTACGAGCCGCTGCGCCGCCGCCGTTTCGCTCTCGAGGAACGCGCGCGCGATCTCCGGCACACCGAAGCCGCCGACGGTCTTGAGCGTGAGCGCTACGCGCGCGTCGCGCGAGAGCGCGGGGTGACAGCAAGCGAAGATCATCGCCAACTCGTCGTCGCGAGGCGCGTCGTGCTCGCGCGCCGCGTCGCTCGGCGGACTCGCTTCGGCCTCGTCCCAGTCGTCGAGCTCCTCGCGCTTGCGCGCCAAGCGCGTGTTGCGCCGCACGTGATCGAGCGCGAGGTTCTTGGCGACGCGCACGAGCCAGGCGTGCGGATCGCGCGGCGCTCCCTGGACGCGCCAGACGTGGAGCGCGCGCAACAGCGCCTCTTGCACGACGTCTTCGGCGAGCTCGAGGTGCTCCAACCCGAAGATGCGCGCCAGTCGAGCGACCAGCCGTCCCGACTCGCGGCGGAACAGGTCCTCGACCAGCGCGCTTGTGTCGGCGCCGCCCCCGGCGGTCACGTGGGCTCGACCTCGCGCAGCTCGATGCGCGCGCCGTACTTCAGGTGCGGATGATCGAGGCAAAGCTCGACCGCGTGGTCGTAGCTCTCGGCGCGGATCGTGAAGTAGCCGCCGATCACTTCCTTCGCTTCGGCGTAGGGCCCGTCGACGACGCGCGGCTTGCCGCCCGAACCCGTCATGACCCGCCCGCCTTCGTCCTTGAGCTTCTCGCCGCCGAGCAAGCGCTCCTGCGCGGCGAGCTTGCCCGCCCAGGCCTGGTACTCAGCGATCACCGCCTGCATCTGCGCCGGCGTGATGTTCGCCCCGAAGGCCTTGGGGTCGTCGTGAAGGATCAGCATGTAGTTCGGCATGGTCGTCTCCGGTGTCGGGGATTGTGACGTCGGCGCCCGCAGCGGGCGCGTTCGAACCCAGGACGAACTCGCCGGCCCGCTATCGACATGCTTCTGCGGATTTCGCCGCAATCTCCACCGGAGGGCCGAGGTGCTTCGGCGTTGCGCCGATCGCGACGTCGAGCACGGCGGCGACCCGCGCGATCCACTCGCGCGCTCGCGTTCGCAGGCCCGCGCCGCCTCCGACCGGCTGAGCGTCGAACCCGAAGGCTTCGAGCCCGTGCGCGCGCGCGAGGTAGACCGCGCGCTCGTTGTGAAAGCGCTGCGACACGACGATGAAGCGGCTCTGGCCGAAGATCTCGCGCGCCCGCACGACGGAATCGAGCGTGCGCAGGCCCGCGAAGTCGCAGTACACGCGCTCGGGCGGAACGCCGGCGCGCTCCAGCGCGTTCTTCATCGCCGTCGGCTCGTCGTACTCCTTGCGCGAGTTGTCGCCGCTGACGATCAGGGCGCTGACCTTCCCGGCGTGGAACAGCTCGGCTGCCGCCGCGATGCGGCGAGTGAAGTAGAGGTTCGTGCGGTCGCCCGCGAGCTTCTCGGCGCAGCCCAGTACGAGCGCGACGGGCGCGTCCGGTGTTTGCTCGACCTGCTCGAAACAACGTCCGCTGGCCGCACGCGCGACGACTCGATCGGCGCCCAGCAGCGCGAGTCCGGCGGAGAATGCGAGCCCCGCGCCGGTGCGCAGCGCGAGCCCCGCGCCGTGGTGTTGCGAGCGGAACGAGAATCTCATCCGTCGTAGAACACCTGGCGGTGGATGCCTAGCACTTGAAGGTCGCGCTCGGACTTGGCGCGCGCGCGGGCCGCGTCGCTCACGGCGTTCAGCTTCTCCGTCGGCAGGATGCGCTGCGCGACCTCGCGCCGAGCGTAGGCGGTCTGCAGGAAGAAGCGACCCTTGCAGTTGGGGCCAGGCGGCATGCGGCGGTGCCAGGTGTCGGACACGAACAAGCTGACGTCGCCGGCCCTCGCCAAGTGGGATTGGCCGCGAAACCCGCAGTAGTCGAGATCGAGGTCCCACATGCGCTCTTGCGGCGGGAGACAACCGGAGCGGTGACTGCCGGGGAGCACCGCGGTCGGGCCGTCCTCGGGTCCTACGTCAGCCAAGTAGATGTGCGTCGTGATGACGAAGATCGGGTACGGAATCGAACTTGGCCAGGCCTGCTCGGGCGTGCGGGCGAGGTACGGTCCTCCGTCGACGTGCCACTCCTGACCGCGCGGCGCGTGCTCTGGGCCTGGCGGATTGCGCCACGACGTGCACGAGATCGCGTGGCAGTCATCGCCCAGGAGAGGTTCGATCAACTCGAGGATCTCGCGCCGACAGATCGCGCGCTGGGCGAGCGGGCTGCGGTTGAACATCTCATAGCGGAACTGCTCGGCGTGCGCGCGCGTGGGGCTGCCCAGTCGCCAGTCCGGCGGCACGACTCGGTAGACCTCCTCGATCTCCTCTCGCAGCGCGCGAACCTCGTCGGGCGTGAACACCCCGCTTCTCAGGAAGTGGCCGTTGTCCTCCAGGCATCGAGTCCCGAACGGAGCGACGCCCTCGAACGGACGGTTGTAGTGGTGCAGCTTGCGTATCACGTCGGACTCTGGCCTCCAGTCCGTGGCATCAAGTTGTCCGCCCGCTGATCGAACCTAGGCGCAGGCTTCGAAAGTCGCAACGCCTGATGCTCGCCCGGCCGGGCTCACGCCGATGCGTTCCGCCGCTCGTGCGATGGGCTCGCCGGAGACGAGCAGGCGCGGCGCATGGCGTCCAAAGTCAGTGCACGCGAAGCGTGAATGGCTCGCTGCTCATCAGGATCCACCCGCGCGTGCTGGGAGCGAACGCGACCTCA
>CALKYE010000090.1 GCA_938003765.1 uncultured Planctomycetia bacterium | reverse complement strand
TAGTGCCTGAAGTGCCGCAAGCCCGTGAACACCATCGCCACGTGGCGCTTGTCGCACGCGGCGATGATCTCTTCGTCGCGCACTGAACCGCCCGGCTGCAGGAAAGCCTGCACGCCGCCGTCGATCGCGGCTTCGACACCGTCGGGGAACGGGAAGAAGGCGTCGGAGGCGAGCACCGAGTCGCGCGCGCGCAGGCTGGCCTTGTGGATCGCGAGGCGCACGCTGTCGACGCGGCTCATCTGACCGGCGCCGACGCCGAGCACTTCGGTCCCGCTGGCGACGACGATCGAGTTCGACTTGACGTGCTTGCACACGCGCGCGGCGAACAGCAGCGAGCGGATCTGCGCCTTGGTGGGCGCGGCCTTGGTGACGACCTTGAGGTCGGCCTCGGTCTCGCTGCGCAGGTCGCGGTCCTGGAGCAGGAAGCCGCCCACGAGCTTCTTGAGTTCGAGCTCGCGCGCGTTGCGCGTCGCCGGTCCGATCGGTCCGGTCGCGAGCAGGCGCACGCTCTTGCCCCACTTGGGCTTGTGCGTGAGCAGCTCGAGCGCGTCGTCGTCGAACGCGGGCGCGATGATCGCTTCGACGAAGCGGTTGCCCGACACGAGGAACTCCGCGCAGGCGAGGTCGAGCGGGCGCGTGAACGCGAGCACCGATCCGAAGGCCGAGATCGGATCGCCGGCCCAGGCCTTGTCGAGCGCCAGCGCGAGCGTCTCGCCCGCCGCTGCGCCGCAGGGGTTGTTGTGCTTGATCACGCAGGCGAACGGTTCGTCGAACTCCTTGGCGAGCGCGAGCGCCGCGTCGAGGTCGACGAGGTTGTTGAACGAGAGCGTCTTGCCGCCGAGCAGCTCGGCCGTGGCGACGCTGGGCTCGCGCACGTTGGACTGCGCGTAGAAGGCGGCCGACTGGTGCGGGTTCTCGCCGTAGCGCAGCGCCATCACGCGCTTGCCGGTGAAGGCCACGACCTCGGGGTACGGGTCGCCGACGAGTCCGTCCGCGCGCTCCTGCGCGAAGAGCCAGTCCGCGATCGCCGCGTCGTAGCGCGCCGTCGTCTGGAAGGCCTTGAGCGCGAGCGAGCGCTTGAACGCCGAGCTCAGGCCGCCCGAGTTCTTCTCCATCTCGTCGAGCACGCGCCCGTAGTCCGCCGGGTCGGTCACGACGCCGACGTAGCGGTGGTTCTTCGCCGCCGAGCGCACCATCGACGGCCCGCCGATGTCGATCTGCTCGATCGCCTCCGCGCGCGAGACGCCCTCCTTCGCGACCGTGGCCTCGAACGGATAGAGGTTGATCACCACCAGGTCGATGCCGGAGATGCCGTGCTCCTCCATCGCCGCCACGTGCGAGGGGTCCTCGCGCAGCGCCAGGATCCCGCCGTGCACCTTGGGATGCAGCGTCTTCACGCGCCCGTGCATCATCTCGGGGAAGCCGGTGTACTCGCTCACCTCGCGCACGGGCACGCCCGCATCGCGCAGGGCCTTGTACGTGCCGCCCGTCGAGAGCAGCTCGACGCCCATCTGCGCGAGCTGGCGCGCGAAACCTTCCAGGCCGGTCTTGTCCGAAACGCTGACCAGCGCGCGCTGGATCTTGTGCTGCATGACTTCCTCTGCCCACCCGGGCATGAAGGGATCGAGAGAGAACGGGAACGAGCGCGCACAAGGATACGGACCGTCGCGGTCCGACTCCACGCTGCGCCCGTCCGTCAGCAGCAGCTCGTGCGCGCTTTGGGGCGCACGGCGGTGAACTCGGCGCTCACCACGTAGTCGGAAGCGCGCGCGCCAGCGGGCAGCACTTCGAGCAGGCGCTGGTAGAGCGGATCGCTCGAGCTCTCCATCGCGTCGAGGTAGTCGCTCTTGAGCCGCACGCCGACGTCGGTCAGGCCCGCGGCGCGCATCCAGGCGAGCGACTCGTCGACCAGCGCGGCGCCGGCGACGCAGCCCACGAGCGCTTCGACCATGCTCCGCGCGGCGTCGGGCAACGGCTTGAGCAGCGCGATGTCGCTGACGGCGACGCGCCCGCCGGGGCGCAGCACGCGCGCGATCTCGCGCCAGACCTGGGGCTTGTCGGGCGAGAGGTTGATCACGCAGTTGGAGATCACGACGTCGACCGAGGCGTCGGCGGCGGGCAGGTGCTCGATCTCGCCCAGACGGAACTCGACGTTGTCGAGGCCGGTGCGAGCGCGGTACGCGGCGACGTTGCCGCGCGCGCGAGTGAGCATCTCCCCCGTCATGTCGACGCCGATCGCTCGTCCGCTCGCGCCGACCTTGGGTCCGATCACAAAGCAGTCGAAGCCCGCGCCGCTGCCCAGGTCGAGCACGACTTCGCCGGAGCGCAACGCCGCCAACGCGCCCGGATTGCCGCACGAGAGCCCGAGGTTCGCGCCCTCGGGCAGAGCGGCGAGTTCCTCTTCGGTGTAGCCGATGCGCCGCGCGAGCTCGGTCGAGTCGTCGCGCACGCCGCAACCGCCCTTGGGGCCGCAGCAACTGCCGCCCGCGCTCGCGATCGCTGCATAGCCTTCCTTGACCTTCGCGCGCACCTCGTGTTCGCCGCCCAACGCGCCCGTGTCACTCGCCTGCATGTTCATCGCCTCATTCACAGCAGTCCGACCGCGCCTGCGAGCGCGCGCACCGTTGCGCCGCCCGCGCGTGGCCGGGAAGTTCGTCGCGGTGCTCGACCACGGCGTCGACCAGCGCGCGAGCGAGGCCCGATGCGCTGGGAACCAGTCGGTACCACATCCAACGACCGTCGCGGCGCGCCGCCACGAGCCCGGTGCGACGCAGGACACCGAGGTGCCGCGACACGACCGGCTGCGGTAGCGCCAGCGCTTCGACGAGGTGGCACACGCACGTCTCGCCCTCGCCGAGCAGCGCGATCAAGCGCACGCGCGTCGGATCGGATAGCGCGAGCAGCACGCGCTCGACGCCCCCACTCGCCTTCACCGATGCCGTTGAACTCGCCATGCCCCATTCATATGCGCCTCAACGCATATGTTCAAGCGCGCGAGACGGCGCTGTGTGCGTAGGCCGCGGCGGCGATTGGGAGTAGGCGCGCGGATCGACGCTACTTGGCGCGCGCCAGCACGTCGAAGCTCGGCACGGCGCCGCTCAGAGTGCGCGGCTGCCCGCCGTAGGCGCGGAAAGCGGCTTCGGCGCGCCGCTTCAAGTTGCCGAGCGCGACGCGCGTGCCGGCGATGCGGTCGCTGTCGCCGTCGGGCACGCTCTTCAAGTCGAAGCCGGCGATGCGCACGAGCAGGATGCCTTGGAAGGCGCCGTCGCTCGAGCGGATCGGGTGGTGCCAGTCCTGGCCGGCGAACCAGTAGAAGTCCTTGCTCGGCGTGAAGACGTAGGTGGTCATGCGCCCCTTGGCGTCGAGCATGTCGAGGATGCCGAGGTCGCAGTCGTAGTGGCCGAACGGAAAGGGCAGGTCCGAGCGGAACGCGATGCGCAAGCCCGCGAACGGTCCGCGTTGCTCGTCGCGCCCGACCACGAACGTGCCCGCGCTCGGTCCGATCCGCTCGTAGCTCGTGCCCGGATCCTCGAGCATCGACGGATAGTCGTTCAGCGCGGTCTTGATCGCTTCGAGATCGGCGTACACGAGCGCCGCCGCCTGGTGGACCGTGTCGAGGTTCTTGTAGCTCGTCCACGGCGCCGACTGCGGCTTGTTGAGCGAGAGCACCGAGCCGAAGTACAGCCCGTCGTCGTGCTTGTCCTTGTCGCCGTTCCACTGCGCCGACTTCAGCCCCCCATCGAGCAGCACTTCGCGCGCGAGCTTGGCGCACGCCGCGTGGGCCTGGGGGTTGGCGCTCTTCAGCTCCGCGAGCAGCGGATCGAGCTGATCCTTGTTCGCGCCGCGCTTGCGCGCCTCCTGCACGATGTCGCCCAGACTGCGCGTCCAGGCGGGCGCGGCGGGATCGGTCTCGAAGCGCGCCGCTGCGAGGCGCTCGAGCGCGAACGGCAACGTGGCCTCGCGCGCGACATCGTCAGCCGGCGCCCACAGCGCCTCGGGCAGCATCCACGACTCCGGGAACACCGCCTGGAGTTCGCTCCAGCTCGCCGAGCGCGACTCCAACTTCAGCGGGCTGCCCGCGGGCGCTTCGCCCTCGTTCACCAGCGTCGGCGTCGTCGTCACAAGAAGGATCGCAGTGAGCGCGAACATCGTGAACCTCTAACGTCCGAGGTGGAAGGCGAGCAATTCGCGGCGCACGAACTCGACCGCCTCTTCGTGCGGATAGTGTCCGGCCGGCGCGAGCACGAGGCGAGAGTTCGCGATGTCGCGCTGGAAGCGCTTGGCGACCTTCTCGACGGTGTACGCGACGTCGCGCTCGCCCCACAGGAGCAGCGTCGGCTGGCGGATCGACTTGATCTCGCCCTCGCGCGTCCCGTTCTCGTCGCGGCACAGTTGCGTCATCGCCTTCCAGTTGTCGGCGTTGTCGCACATGAGGAACATCTCCTCGAGCTGGTCCTCGCGGATCGGTGTCGCGAAGTGGTGCTGCAGCGCGGGCCGAATGCGCTCGCGCGAGTTGAGCAAGTAGCCGAACCCGGCGCCGGGCCAGTCGCGCAGCTTCTCCTCCTCGGGCAGCCACTCACCGTCGGCGCGCGCGTAGCCCGACGAGTCCATCAGCACGAGGCGCGCCACGCGGTCGGGCGCGTCGAGCGCCGCGCGCCACGCGAACTCGCCGCCGTACGACTGGCCGACGAGCGTGACGTTGCGCAGGTCGAGCAGCTCGAGGAAGCCGCGCACGGAGTCGGCGCAGGCTTGGAAGGTGTAGGGCGGCGCGCTCTTGGTCCCAACGCCGTGACCGACGACGTCGAAGGCGTACAGGTCGACGGCGCCGACGAGTTCGGAGGCCTGCGCGCCGTCGAAGCACAGCATCGACCAGTTGAACAGGCACGCCGGCGTGCCGTGGACGAACACGATCGGCGCGTCCGAGCGCCGTCGGCTCGGATCGGCTGGCGCGTGCGTCCAGACGTACTCGACCTCGCGCTCGCGGCCCTCGAGCTCGACCTGCGCCGTACGCCGCTGGAGCCCTAGCGCCGCCATGCCCTCGTTCTTGGGCAGCGCCACCAACCGGCTCTGGATCTCGCTCTTGTTCATGCCAGCACAACCCGTCGCAACGACCAGGGCCGCCAGCCCCAGTCCTCCCGTGAGCCAGGTGAGCCAACGCCAACGCCGCGCGGTGGTTCTCGATGCCATCGCCTGGGCCTACGCCGCGCGGCGCGGGATGGATGCAGCGACTACTTCGAGGCCGCCTGCGCGCTGCCCTTGCGGCGCAGGTATTCCTCGATGAAGCGGTCGATCTTGCCGTCGAGCACCGCGGCCGTGTTGCCGGTCTCGACGTCGGTGCGGTGGTCCTTGACGATCTGGTACGGGTGCAGCACGTAGCTGCGGATCTGGCTGCCGAAGCTGATCTCGCCCTTGTCGCCGTAGAGCTTGGCGAGCTCCGCGTCGCGCTCGGCCTCGCGCTTCTGGAGCAGCTTGGCCTTGATCATCTGCAGCGCGAGTTCGCGGTTCTTGTGCTGGCTGCGCTGCACCTGGCAGCGCACGACGATGCCGGAGGGAACGTGGCGCATGCGCACCGCGGACTCGACCTTGTTCACGTTCTGGCCGCCGGCGCCGCCCGAACGCATCGTGTCGACCTCGAGGTCCGCCTCGTTGATCTCGATGTCGACGTCGTCGGTGAGCTCGGGCGTGACGTCGACGCCCGCGAAGCTCGTCTGACGGCGCGCGGCCGCATCGAAGGGGCTGATGCGCACGAGGCGGTGCACGCCGCGCTCGGCCTTGAGGTAGCCGAACGCGTATTCACCGATGACGCGGATCGTCGCGCCGCGGATGCCGCCCTCGGGCTCCTCGATGAGCTCGATCTCCTCGAGCTTGTAGCCCTTGTCCTCGGCCCAGCGCGAGTACATGCGCAGGAGCATGCCCGCCCAGTCGCAACTGTCGACGCCGCCGGCGCCGGGCGTGATCTGGATGAAGGCGTTGAGGTGGTCCTGCGGACCGCCGACCATCACGCGGAAGTCGAGCTTGTGCAGCTCCTCCTCGATCTGGCCGCACAGCCGCTCGAGGTCAGCTTCGACTTCGCCCAGGCCCATCTCGTCGGCCATCTGGGCGTTGATCTCGATCTCCTCGAGCCACTCGGTCACGCGCCCGACCGGGTCCACGACGCCGCGCGCCAGCTTCTTCTCAGCGATCAGACGCTGGCTCTTCTCCTGGTTGTCCCAGAAGCCCGGCTCGCTTTCGAGCGCCTCGATCTCCGTCAGGCGCTTGGAGTGCTTGGCGTAGTCAAAGACTCACCTTGAGCTGCTCGAGGTGACGCAAGTAGCCCTGGGCGCGGTCGCGGTAGTCCTTCGTGGAAGCCATGGGGGCGAAGAGGATACCGAGGCGCTCCCAACGCGGCCAGCGCGCGCGCCGCGCCAATTTCGCGCTGCGTGAAGGCTGCAAATTCTCTCCGGAGCGTCCCCCCGCGAGTCGCGCTCTCGCAGTACGGTCCCAGGCGCGGCGATCTGCCGGATTCGCGCGGGGTTCGGACCCCCGCCCGGCGAGATCGCGGTTGCGCGCGAAACCGAACCCTCGCGCTGGAGAGAGGAACCTTCCATGTCTGAGCTCCGCAGCTCATTCGCACGTCTCGCACGACGCGCGAGCATCGTCAT